>JAMOPY010000050.1 GCA_027064305.1 Methanobacteriota archaeon | reverse complement strand
TGGTGGTGGTGCTCGGTTACGTTGACGCCCTTTACAAGGGTGAGTCGGGGCTGGTGGAGCGGGTGGTGGAGGAGATCCGGGGGGAGCTGGCGCGGTCCGGGCTGCGGGACGTGGGCGTGGTGGCCCTGCTGTGCGACGGGAACGTGGTCCCGCCGGTGGACTTCGAGGGTCGTGGGGTGCTGCAGGAGCTGCGGCGGTTGGGGTACGAGGTGGCGGCGGTCGTCTCGTTGTGGGCGTTCACGATGAACTACCCGTACTCGGCCGCGTGGGCGCTCCGGGAGCTGGACGCGCCCGTGATCAAGGTGGTGTACCCGTTCTGGTCGGACTGGGCCTGCGAGCCCTGGCACTACCTGGATCTGGAGAAGGATGCGCCGAACTCGGGGCTCGTGGGGGCCGTGTTCGAGTGGGGTTATCAGGTGATCGGGGGTCCGGAGGCGGAGGGCGCGTTCTGGTTCAAGCTGTGCGCGCTGAAGCGGTCGGATCGGATGAGCGTCTTTCCGCTGCGGGACATGGTGCGGGATCTGGCCCGGCTGGTGGTCGGGTTCGTGCGGTTGCGGTACCTGCCGGAGTCGCGGAAGCGGGTGGCGTTCGTGCTCTACTGTTACCCGCCGGGTCGGGACGCGATCGGGGCCGCGTACCTGGACGTGTTCCGCTCGCTGATCAACGTGCTGGCGGCCATGGTGGAGCGGGGGTACGATCTGGGGCCGGCGGGGGAGGTGTTCCGCCGGGTGGTGGAGCTGCGGCGTCGGGATCCTAGGGAGGCGGAGGCGTTCGAGGATCGGCTCGCGCACGCCCTGATGGAGGCCGCGGACCTGGTGCTGAAGAACGTGGGTCCGTGGGCGAAGGGTGAGCTCGCGGGGATGGTCCGGCTGTACCGGGGTGGGCGCGCCGAGCGCGCGATTCGCTGGAAGTCGGGTGAGATGAGGGTCATCGTGGAGGGCGGTCGGGTGGTCTGGGTGGACGTGGACGGGCGCTCGTACGTGCTGGGGACGGTGGGGCCGGATCGGCTGGTGCCCGTGGAGGAGCTCGAGCGGTGGTACCGGGAGGACGTGCTCTCCCGGTTCCGGTACTACCTGTCCCTGCTGCGGGGTGACGACGAGCGGGTGCGGCGGGCGCGGGAGGCGTTGGAGCGGTGGATGCGGGCGGTGGAGGAGCGCTTCGGGCCGCCGTCGGACAACCGGGGGATCATGCGGTGGGATCGGTACTATGTGATCCCGGCGCTCCGGCTGGGGAACGTGGTGATCACGCTGCAGCCCGTGCGGGGCTGGTCGGGCTCCCCGGAGCTCGTGTACCATTCGCCGGACCTGCCGCCTCAGTGGCAGTACATCGCGGCGTACGAGTGGTTGCGGCGCGTGTTCCGGGCGGACGCGGTGGTGCACGTGGGCACGCACGGGACGCTGGAGTGGCTGCCGGGGCACCAGGTGGGGCTGCTGGGGGTGGACTGGCCGCACGTGCTGCTGCCGGACGTTCCGCACTTCTACATCTACATCGTCAGCAACCCGGGCGAGGCCATGGTCGCCAAGTACCGGTCGGGCCCGGTGCTGCTGACCCACCTGCCCCCGGCCTGGAGCTACTTCCGGGACTTCGAGCGGTACGATCGGCTGTGGCGCGAGGTCACGCGCTACCTGCAGCTGCGGATGATCGGCGGAGACCCGAGGATGCTGGGCGAGCTTCGGGAGAGGATCGTGGAGGAGGCGGGTCGGTTGGGGCTGCTGCGGACCGTGGTCGACGCGATCCTGTCGGAGCGGGGTGGTGCGGCTCGGGACCCGAGGCGGTGGGCGCTCGAGCACTTCGACGAGTTCGTGAGCAAGCTGCACGACTTCCTGCTGGACCTGGCGCTGAGCAACGTGGCGTACGGGTTGCACGTGTACGGTCGGGGCCCGGACCGGGAGGCGGCGATCCGGGAGGCGGGCGTGCTGGCCTCCTCGATGCCGGACGTGAACGCCGTGTTCGCCTACTACGCGGGCCTGATCGAGCAGCCGGATCCGGGCGAGCTGGAGCGGTTTCGGGCGGAGCACCCGGACGCGTTCGCCGGGTTCAAGCGGCGGCTGAGGGAGTGCCTCGCCCGGCTGCTCCGGGAGATCCTGCTGGATCCGGGCCTGGTGAGGGGACTGGACGAGTACGTTCGGTGGAAGGATCTGGAGGAGTACTACGGGTGGCGGCCCCGGCTCACCAACCCCGCGACCCGGGCGTTCCGGGGCTTCCGGGATCGGTTGGTGGAGCTGGCCCGGCGGGCGGTGTTAGAGACGTTCGGGGCGGTGCGGGAGGATCGGGAGTACGAGCACCTGCTCGCGGAGGCCGCGGCCCGGGTCTACCGGATCTACGCGCACTACCTGCGGTCGGGGGAGTCGGAGCTGGAGCACCTGCTCCGGGGGTTGGACGGGCGGTTCGTGCCGCCGGGGTTGCTGGGGGAGCCGATGTGGAACCCGGCCGTGCTGCCCACGGGTCGGGACGGGTACCCGATCGATCCTAACATGCTGCCGACGCCGGAGGCGTGGGAGGTGGCCAAGCGGCTGGTGGATGAGTTCCTGGCCCGGTACTACCGGGAGCACCGGTCCTGGCCGGAGGCCGTCGGCGTGGTGATCTGGGGCGTGCACGAGCTCTGCACGGGCGGGCTGAACATCGCGATGGCGCTGTACCTGCTGGGCGTGCGCCCGGTGTGGGATCCGGACTCGGGTCGGGTGATCGGGGTGGAGCTGATCCCGCTGCGGGATCTGAGGGTGCGGGTGGACGGGCGGTGGCTCCGCCGGCCGCGGATCGACGTGGTCGTGTGGGCCGCGCTGCACATGGAGGCGCCGTTGAAGCTGCTCGCCGACGCGTTCTACCTGGTCTCGCACGTGGACGAGCCGTCGGAGCTGAACTACCGTCGGCGGCACTACCTGGAGCTGAGGCCCCGGGTGGAGGAGGAGCTGCGGCGGTTGGGTTACTCGGCCCGGGAGGCGCGGGAGCTGGCGGACGTGATCGCCTCCAGCGGGTACTTCGCGCAGCCGCCGGGGGTCTTCACGGGGGCGGGCGCCTCGGACGTGGTGGAGCACGCGTGGACGGACGTGTCGGGGACCGTGGGGGTGCTCGAGGGTCCCTCGGAGGCGCTGCGGCGGTTCCAGGAGCGGTTCTGGGAGCGGTTCCGGGAGGCGTGCGAGGCGCGGATGGCGTACGTGTACTCGGCGCGGGCGCGGATCGTGGTCGTGCGTCAGGGCGAGCGGGTCCGTGTGATGGTGCTGCGGACGAGCACGGGCGAGGTGTACCACGCGATCCCGTCGGTCACCGCGTTCCGGTACCTCATGTCCAAGGTGCGGGCCGTGGTGCACAGCGTGGTGAACACCTGGGGCCTGATCGACACGGACGACTTCTACGACTGGGTGGGCGGGATGGCCCTGTACGCCACGTTCGCCTCCGGGCGCGCCCCGGAGGTGTACATCGCCAACGCGATCGACCCGACCGCGGCCCGCACCCGGTCCGCGTTCGAGCAGCTGGCGGGCGAGGTCTACACCAAGCTGCTGAGCCCGTCCTGGTGGAACGCGATGCTTCGGCACGGGGACTACGGGTGGTCACGCGTCGCCCGTCGGATCGAGTTCCTGGCCGGCTGGGGGATCACCGTCCCGTCCCTGCGCGCCCCGCTCAACGGGCTGTACACCCGGGTGGCGAGCCGGCTGCTGGAGGAGCTCTCAAGGCATCCGCCGAGCACGGAGTACGGGTGGGCGTCGGTCGTCTCCTCCCTGGCCTGGTTCGTGGAGCTGGCCCGGCTGGGCGTCTGGCAACCTCGGGACCGCTCCGTGCTGGTCAGGGTGGCCCAGACGCTGCTGCGGGTCATGGCCCGGCACGGACCAGCCACGTGCCACCACACGAGCCCGAACCCGGCCCTGGTCGCGTACGCCGTCCGGGTCCTGCTGGAGGCGGGGTACTCGTACTCGGAGGTCGCGGGCCTGGTGAACCGGGTGTTGGAGTGGTACCGGCGGCTGGATAACCCGGAGATCGTGCGGCAGATCCGCTCCCTGCTGAGGGAGGTGCTGCGGAGGTACGGCCGGCCCGGAACGGCCGCCCCCGGGTCCGCGTCACCGGGAGCCCGGAGCGCCTCGGTTCAGGGCGCTCGGTCCGGTCCCTCCGGGGTCGCCCCCACGGCCGTCGGGAGGCACGGGGTGGCCCGGGCCCGTGGTGGGTCCCCGGGATCGGCGGCGCGGCTGTCCCCGTCCTCGTCCTTCCGCTCGGCCCTCGGTGCGGCGGCTCAGGCGGTCACGACGGCGGTCCGGGCGGTCGTTCGGGCCGGGTCGGTGAGTGTCTCCGGTGGGGCCTCGGGGCCGTCGGGTCGCGCGGGCTCGGGTCTGGGTGGTCGTGGGGGCCGGACGGTGACGATCGGCGTCCGTGGGGCCCCGATCTCCGGTCGGCTGAGTGCGGGTCGGGTCGGCGGTGGCGCGGCCGGTTCGTCGGGTTCGGTCTCCCGCGCCTCGGCGGTCGGGTCGGTCTCGGCGGCCCGGGGCGCCGTCGGGAGGTCGGCGGCGAGCGGGAAGGCGGCGGCGAGGGCGGCCAGCACGCTATCGAGGGCGGCGGCTCAGGCCGCCTCGTCGGTGCGCAGGATCTGGGAGTGGGTGCTGGCGCTGGTGCTCACGGTGCTGATCGTGTCGGGGTGGGTGGCCGCGAGGCGCGGGGTGGTCGCCCGGGGGCCGCGCTGGTAGTCAGCCTAGGAGGGCTTCGGCGAGGGCGCGGGCGGTGCGGGAGGTGTGCTCGCGGGGGACCGCGACGCTGACGGCGACGGCCCCGTAGGCGCTGCCCAGTAGCTCGAACCCGGGGCAGGAGGCGAGGAACGTGGACACGTCCTGGTGGGACATGCCCTCGCCGACGACGGTGACGAGGCCCACGTCCTCCCGTACCTTGCACTCGTAGTCGAGGTGGCGGAGGGCCTCGCGGGCTCGGTCCACCTCCCCCTCCTCGATGAGGATGTTGATGCGGGGTTCGGAGGCGGTGGTAAGGAGGGCGAGGATGTTGACGTCGTGGTCGCCGAGTCGGGTGGTGACGGCGCCGATGACGCCGGGCTCGTCCATCATGCGGGCGCCGGTGATCTGGATGAGGGCGACGTCCTCGCGGGCGGCGACGACCTTGGGTCCGGGTTCGGTCTTCTCGGAGATCAGCGTGCCCACGGTGGCCGTGTGGGAGTTGCCGATGAGGATCTTCACCTCGAGGTTCTTAGCGGCCTCGACGGCCTTGGGGTGGATGACCTCGGCCCCGGAGGCGCCGGCCATCATGGCCTCGTCGTAGGAGAGGCGTTCGACGACGCGGGCCTCGGTGAGGTCGGGGTCGGTGGTCATGATCCCGTCGACGTCGGTCCAGATCAGGGCTCGGGTGCCCAGGATGCCGGCGAGGATGGTGGCCGTGTAGTCGGAGCCGCCGCGGCCCAGGGTGGTGATGTGACCGCGCTCGGAGCGGCCGATGAAGCCGGTGACGACGGGGATGCGGCCGGCCCTGAGGTCCCTCAGTAGCTTGGAGCGGGTGCCCTCCCAGCGGATGATGTCCGCGTTGCCGGGCCGGTCGTTGGTGATGAGGCCCAGTTCCCAGGCGTCGTACGCGCGGGCGGGGATGCCCCGCTCGCGGAGGTAGGCGGCGATGAGTCGGGCGGAGGCGCGCTCTCCGAGGGAGAGGACGAGGTCTCGGAGGCGGTCCTCGGGGCGTTCCAGTTGCTCGAGGACGGGGGCGACGCCCTCGAGGATCGTGCGCATCTGTCGCAGGAACTCGCGGACCTCTCGGTGGTCTTCCTCCAGGTGCTCGGCGATGAAGCGCTCATGCCGGTCGATGATGGGGTCGGGGTCCGCGGCGCCCCGGCAGGCGTCGTGGAGGAAGCGTTCGAGGGCGTCGGTGACCCCGGCGAGGGCGGAGACGACGAGGACGTTGCCCGAGGCGGCGGAGGCCTCGAGGGTGCGGAGTCCCTCCTCGGAGGAGACGGAGGTGCCGCCGAACTTGTGCACCTCCATCGCGGCTCCCGCCGTATCGTTATGATTTTCGTAACGATTCTGGCTGGCGCCGGGGCCGGGATTTGAACCCGGGCGGCCCATACGGGCCACGGGATCTCCAATCCCGCGCCTTGGACCGGGCTCGGCCGCCCCGGCGTCTCCGGGCCCGTCCTTTTGGAGGGGATACTAAACGATTACGGGATCGTCTGCACCCGGATCTCCCGACCCTGGTGGAGCGCCCGCTCGAGCCGCTCGCCCACGGAGGTCTCCTTGTTCACCCGGACCTCCCCGCTCGAGCCCACGGTGGCCGTGAACACGTACTCGTCCTCCACGAACACCTTCACGGGTCGGCCCGCGAACCGCTCGCCCACGCGCAGCCGGATGTACTCACCGTCGTCCACGACCTCCATCGGGAACTCCTCGCCCGACTCGACCTCGACCACCCTTCCGTCCGCCCGCTGGGGGCCCGGGGGCTTTGGGGCCTCTCCCTCCCCCTTTCCCTCGCGCTCCTCGAGCGGCTTGACCACGATCTTGAGACCGGTGCGCCGCTCGATCTGCTCGACGTTGCGGCCGCGCTTGCCGATGACCATGGGCACGACGTTCTCGGGCACGTAGACGGTGGCCTGGGAGCCCTTGACCTCGACCTCCACGGGAACCCGGCCGCCGACGAACCGGCGGACCTCGCGCTCGATGACCTCGGCCGCGAGGCGCTCGGAGGGGGTCTCGCGCTCCTCGGTCTCCTTGACGGGGACGACGAAGACCTCCTCGCCGTACGTGTAGATCTCGTACTCGAGCTCCCCGGTCTCGAAGTCGCGCACCTCGACGACGGGGCGCGCGAGGTCCTCCTCGGTCATGCCGGTGGGCACCTTGACGGTCATGGACACGTCGTACACCTTCTTGATCTGGCCATCCTCGATGAAGATGACCGTGTCGACGACCTGGGGGATGAGTCCGAGCTCGACGCGGCCGATGAGGCGCTGGATCGCGTCGATGGGTCGGGTCGCGTGCACGACGCCGATCATGCCCACGCCGGCGAGCCGCATGTCGGCGAAGACCTCGAAGTCCCGGGTCTTGCGCACCTCGTCGTAGATGGTGTAGTCCGGGCGGACGAGGAGGAGGATGTCGGCGGTCTTCTCCATGTCCCCCTCCAGCGGGGCGTACTGCGTGATCTCGTCGCTCACCTGTAGGTCCCTCGGGCTCTCCATGGTCTTGACGATCTTACCCTGCTCGGCGTAGAACTCGGCGAGCGCCGCGCAGAAGGTGGACTTGCCCGAGCCGGGCGGGCCGGCGACCAGGATGCCCTCCGCCCGCTCCTTCAGCCGCCGCTTCAGCTTGTCCGAGAGGTCGTAGTCGTCCAGGGTGACCTTGACCACGGGCCGCACCGCGGTGATCTCCCAGCCCTCCGAAAACGGGGGCCGCGCGATGGAAACGCGGAGGTCGCGCAGCTGTACGACGGTGGCCCCGCCCCGGTCGATCTCGACGAAGCTGTCCTCGTCCGCGTGCGCCTTCTCGATGATTTCCCGGGCCCATCGCTCGAGCTCCTCCCGCGTGCACGGCTCGGGCCGCAGCTCGACGAGCTTCCAGTCGCCCGGGCGCCCCACCTTCGCCTTGGGGGGCACGTTCTCCTTGAGGTGCAGGGACATGGCGTTCTCCGGCATCATCCGCTCGATCTCGGTCTCGCCCGTCCTCGTGATCGGCTCGAAGTAGACGACCTCGATCCCCTCCGCCTTGGCCGCCTCGGCCTGCACCTTGTCGCTGGTGATCAGCGTCGCGTCGTACTCCCGCGCCACCTCGCGGATCATCGCGTCGATCTCGCCGCTCCGGGCCAGCCGGATCTCCTCGAGCCCGGGACGCTCGCCCGCGAACTCGACCTTGATGATACCCTCCCGGGCCAGCCGCTGGAGCTCCTGGAGCTCCCGGAGGCCCGCGAACCCGGTCTCGCGCCCGCGGTTGGCCTGGTACTCCAGCTCGGCCACCACGGCCCGCGGGATCACCACGGTCTTGTCCTCCAGGTACCCCTCCTCGGCCAGCCGGGAGATACGACCGTCCACGACGACGCTCGTGTCCGGCACCACGTGCTCGGTCTTGACCTCGATCTCCATGATGAGCACACCATCCCTTGCGCCTTTTCAACGCCCGTAGACCTTATCGGGGTCGAAGACCCGCTCCTCCACGACCGACAGGCGGCCGTCCCGGGTGACGCGCCGGTAGAAGCACGTCTCGTAGCCCCGGTGGCAGGCTCCCCCCTCCTGCTCCACCCGGTAGAGCAGGGCGTCCTCATCGCAGTCCACGCGGACCTCCCGAACTCGCTGCACGTGTCCCGAGTCCTCTCCCTTTTTCCAGATTTCTCCCCGCGAGGTACTCCAGTAGTGGGCGTATCCGGTCACCAGCGTACGGTACACGGCCTCCTCGTTCGCGAACGCGGTCATGAGCACCTTGCCGGACTCCACGTCCTGCGTGACCACCACGACCAGGGGCTCCCCGTTAATCTCGAACCGGTAATTGAGCCGGGAGGCCAGGCGTCGCGCGGCCTCTTCGTCCAGCGGGGGCTCGAACCCGCTCATACCTCCGCCGCCCGCTCGAGCTCGTTCAGCGGGACCTCCTCCTGCTCGCCCGTCTCCAGGTTCTTCACCGAGACGTACCCTCCTTCAAGCTCCCGGTCCCCTACGATCACGGCGTAGTCGTACCCCTTTGAGTCCGCCATGGAGAGGGCCTTCCGCAGGCTCTTACCGGACACCTCCACGTCCACGATCCAACCCAGCTCCCGCAGCTCCCGGGCCACCTCCCACACCTTACCGGAGCGGGTCAGCGGGATGAGCAGGGCGCGCGTGCCCTCCAGCTCCTCCCCCGGGACCCGGTCGTAGAGCTCGAGCGCCATTAGCAGCCGGTCGAACCCGATCGCCATCCCCACGGCCGGCACGTCCGGACCCCCCAGATCCCGAACCAGGGTGTCGTACCGGCCCCCACCGGCGCACTGGGAGCCCCCGCCCAGCTCCGGGACGTGCACCTCGAAGACCATGCCCGTGTAGTAGTCGAGGCCCCGGGCGACGGAGAAGTCCAGCTCGTGCTCGACGCCCGCCTCCTTCAGCTGGTCGGAGATCGTGAGCAGGTTCTCGAGCGCCTCCTCGGCCGGCTCGGCCCCGGCGATGGCCTCCTCCACCTCGCTCACGGACTCCGCGGTGACGATCCCCAGCACGCGCTCCGTCACATCCTCGGGCAGGAGCTCTCGGACTCCCTCCAGCTCGCCCTTGTCCACCAGGTGCGCGACCCGGTTCTGCCGCTCCTCCCCGATCCCGTGCTCCTCTAGGAGTCCCCGGAGGATGCCGAGGTGGCCGACCCGGGTCTCGAAGGCGTCGCTCGGGAGCAGGTCGTCGAAGATCCCGTGGGTGAGCTCGATCACCTCGACGTCCGCCTCGGGCTCGGAGGAGCCTAGGATCTCGACCCCCGCCTGCCAGAACTCCCGCCACCGACCGCGCTGGGGCTGCTCGTACCGGAAGCAGTTCACGAAGTAGCACAGCTTGAGCGGGTGCGGCCGGGTCTTCAGCGAGTCGTTGTACATGCGGACCACGGGCGCCGTCATCTCGGGTCGGAGGGCCAGCCGGCGGCCCTTCTTGTCCTCGAACACGTACATCTCCTCGAGGATCTCCTCACCGGACTTCTCCTCGAAGAGCCGGGCGTGCTCGAAGGTCGGGGTGAGTACCTCCTCGTACCCGTACGAGCGGAAGCGCTCCCGCAGGAACCCCTCCAGCCACCGTCGCGCCCGCATCTCCTCGGGCTCGAAGTCCCGGGTGCCCTTAGGCCTCGCTATCCGCACGGGCCTCACCCCGTCCCGTCCGTCCTAGGAGGGCGATGAAGAACCCGCACGTGTCGTGCCGGTGCGGGAAGAGCCGGCACGCCTCCGGCATGTCGAACCCGGGGTCCCCGACGTCCACGTCGATGAGCTCGAAGTCCGGGTGACGCTCCAGGAACCGGCGCACGACCTCCTCGTCCTCCTCCGGGAACATCGAGCACGTCGAGTACACGAGCCGGCCCCCGGGCCTGACGAGCCGAGCCCCAGCCTCCAGCAGCTCCAGCTGGAAATCGGGAAGCCGTTCGAGCTCGTCCGGGGTGATCCTCCACCGTCGCTCCGGGTTCTTCCGAATCGTCCCGTCGGCGGAGCAGGGCGGGTCCACGAGGACGGCGTCGGCGAACTCCTCACCGAGCTCCTCCGGCGCCTCCCGGCCGTCCATCAGGTGCGTCTCGATGCAGTCCAGGACCCCGAGCCGGTCCGCGATCTCCACCAGCCTGTCCATGCGGGTCTCGTCGACGTCGATGGCGATGATCCGACCCTCGCAACCCATGAGCTGCGCCATGTGCGTGGTCTTCCCGCCCGGGGCCGCGCACAGGTCGACCACCACCTCCCCGGGCCTCGGGTTCAGGACGGCGGAGGCGAGTGCGGCCGCCTCGTCCTGGACGACGAACAGCCCCTCGTCCCACTCGTCCATCACCGCGATTGGGAGCCCCTCCGGGATGCGCAGGATCTCCTCCAGGAACCGGCCGGGCTTGACCGTCACGCCGTACTTCTCCTCCAGGCGCTCCGCCAGCTCCTTCGGCTCGATCTTCAGCGTGTTCACGCGGATGCACAGGGGCGGCTCGGTGTTGTTGGCCTCGAGCAGCCGCAGAACCTCCTCCTCGTCTCCCAGCATCTCCAGCCAGCGCTCGATGAGCCACCGAGGATGGTAGTACTCCCACTTAAGGCGGTCCAGCTCGTCCTCCGGCTCCGGCGGCTCGTACCCCTCCAGGTCCAGGGTGAACGCCTTCACGATGGCCGCGGCGCCCGGGTTGTCCAGCCTCCGGACGAGATCGTGCAGGACCTCCGCGACCTCCCGCGCGTCCTTACCCTCGAACACGACCTCGTTGGCCGCGATCCGGCAGGCGTTGCGCACCCATCGATCCAGGTCCGCCACGTCGTCCGCCAGCTCCAGCACGTCCGTCACGATCTCGTCCAGCAGTCCCCGCTTCTGCATGATCGTGTACAGCATGCCCGCGGAGATGGAGCGGGCCTCGCGGGAGGGGTTCACCTCCTTCAGCACCAGCCGACGGGCGTACTGCGTCGGCTTGACCTTCTCCGCCTTCACCATCGTCCTCAGCACGACCTCCACGGCCTCACGGTAGGTCTCGTCGACCCCGGGCACGGCCACCCCTCACCCCCCGCCGCCGGTTCCCCGACATCGTGTCGTCACGCTCCCGAATGTACCGCCGGAGGGCGCTCAGGAGGGCCCGATAGCTGTCCACCGGTAGCCTCCTGGGCCGACCCAGGATGCACCCCTTAAACCTCCCATCGTGCGTTATCCTGATCCTGGAGCACGCCCGGCACATTTCCCCGGATTTCGGCTTTATAGCCTCAATGGTAACCCCATTCTCAAGTCGATACACGCTCCTGTTTTGGAACTTCCTAACTCGTACGAGCCTTGGTTTCAAATCCGAAAGCTCCCGAAGCGCCTCCCGCACCGTCGCGGGCTGCATCCCCACCTCAGCGTCCAGCATCGGCTCGATCAGCTGCAGCCTCGCGCACCCACACTCGTCGGTCAGCTCCTCCGCGAGCTCCCGAAGGCCCTCAAGCGTCTCCCGGAAGAGTACTACGTTCACCTTCACCGGGGTCAGCCCGACCGAGATCGCGGCCTCGATCCCCCGCAGAATCTCCCTCGGAGAGTACCGGGACCGGGTGATGATCCTGTACAGGGACGGGTCGAGCGTGTCGAGGCTGACGTTAACCCGGTCCAAACCCGACTCCCGGAGCTCGTCCGCCCTCCGGCGCAGCAGGCTCCCGTTCGTGGTCAGGGACACGTCCCGAAAGCGGTTCCGGATGCCCTCGATGATGCGGGGGAGGTCCTCCCTCAGGGTGGGCTCGCCGCCGGTGAACTTCACCCGACGGAGGCCCAGCCGGG
The DNA here is from genome assembly GCA_027064305.1 of Methanobacteriota archaeon. GTDB lineage: Archaea > JAADCQ01 > Methanopyri > Methanopyrales > Methanopyraceae > Methanopyrus. The sequence goes on along the minus strand of JAMOPY010000050.1, from coordinate 13,228 downwards.
CGCAGGCCCGGAGCACGCGCACCCACTCCTCACACGTGAGCTCCCGGCCCGAGCGCCCTTCGCCCTCCCGGTGACAGTACACGCAGTTCATGTTGCACCGGAGGGTGAGCGTCGCGCGAACGCTGTCGACGCGACGGCCCAGGGCATCCCTCACCGACCCTCCCCCGGGGAAAAATCAGGCGGGGAGGAGCGCGTAGATGCGGCAGTAAATGGTGCCACCGATCTCGGGCTTACCCTTGAACCCCATCTCGATCAGGATGGGGTACGGCTTGTTGTTGTACACGATCACCCCCTCGGTCGGGTGGTACTCGTACTCCATCGGGTGGATCCCGGGACCGATCCCTCGGGGCCACGGCAGCCCGGCCTTCAGGCAGGCGTCCCGCAGCGCCCGGGCCGGCGGGCAGCAGCCGTGCGCGGCCTTCTTGTACCCGGGCACCTCGAACACGTCGAAGTACTGGCGCTTCCCGTGCGTCCAGGTGTGCGGTGGCACGATCACCCCGTTCCAGCCCTGGCACATCCGGACGGCGTTCCGGAGGCGCATGTCGTCGTGCTCACCGATCCCCTCCATGGTCGTCTCCGCCTCGCCGATCAGCTTCTTCCGGTACCGGCCGATCCACACCACCACCGCCGATTGATCCGCCATCTCCATCATCCTCCGGTACGCCCGCTCCCCGAAGACCTTCCGCACCTCCCCCTCCGTCATCGGTCGGCGACCGTCGGTGAACCGCAGCTCGGACACGAGCACCGCCCGCTCGCCGACGCCGGCCTCCCGCAGGAACCTCACCTTGTCCTCACCGTACCGGCGCGCGACCTCGTCGATCGACATCCGACGACCGTTGACCTCCACCTCGTTCTCGCCCACCTTAACGGCCACCACCTTCGGCACCTTGCGGCCCCACACCACCAGTCCGGGCCGCTTCACGTGCAGGTGCCCGTCGCGGACCAGGGCCACCCCGGGCCCCCGGTAGTCGGCGACGATCCAGCCTCCCTGCACCCGGTAGTCCCCGTGCACCCAGACCTCGGCCGGGGACGGGACGACGCCAAGGAACACGGCTGAGAGCACCGCCGGCGTCCCGTACTCGCGGAAGGCCCGGTCGGCGTACTCGGGGTGCGCCCAGGCGCTGTACCAGGGTAGGGAGTAGACGCTGATGATTCGCTGCCCGCCCCACACGGTGTCACCGTTGCGGACCCGGTAGTGCGGCCTGTCCGGCAGCGAGATCAGCGAGAGGTGGCCGACCGCCTGCCCCACCCCGATGACGATGGCCAGCAGCACCGGCACGGACTTGGCGTACCCGACGCTCCGCATCCACTCGGGCAGCCTCCTCAGCCGGTCCCAGGGGTTGACGGCGCTCGTCGATGGGGTCACCGGCCTTTTCCCACGCGCGTCTCCCCCCGGGCGGGATGTCCGATACATTTTTATATAGCTGCCGTGATCCCGCGCCCGGGGAACCGGCCGCAGCTCAGTCTGGCTAGAGCGCGGGACTGTAGATCCCGTGGTCCCGGGTTCAAATCCCGGCGGCCGGACCACCGAAGATCGTTATGAGATCCATAACGTTTCTGGTTCCCGCTTCGGTGAACTTTTATTCTCAACTCGAGAACGGTGGTTCCGGGGATGCCGAGGATGAAGATCACGTGGCTGGGTCACGCCGCCTTCGAGCTCGAGCTGGACGGGGTCACCGTGCTGATCGACCCGTTCCTGAGCGGGAACCCCAAGGCGGCCAAGTCGCCCGACGAGGTGGAGCCCGACCTGGTCCTGGTCACGCACGGGCACTCGGACCACCTGGGTGACGCCATCGACATCTGCAAGCGAACCGGGGCGACCCTGGTCGGGATCTACGAGATCGCCGTCCACGCCCAGAATCAGGGCGTTGAGAACGTCGAGGAGATGAACATCGGCGGCACGATCGAGGTGGAGGGGCTCGAGATCACCCAGGTGCCCGCCTGGCACTCGTCCGAGATCGTGGAGGACGGGGAGATCGTGGCCGGCGGCACCCCGGTGGGTTACGTGGTCTCGGGCGAGGAGGGCACCGTGTACCACGCCGGCGACACGGGCCTGTCCATGGACATGAAGCTGATCGGTGAGCTCTACGAGCCGGACGTGGCGCTGCTGCCCATCGGCAGCCGGTTCACCATGGGCCCCAAGGAGGCCGCGAAGGCCGTGGAGCTGATCGAGCCGGACGTGGCGATCCCGATGCACTACGGCACGTTCCCGCCGATCGAGCAGGACCCGGAGGAGTTCAAGCGGGAGGTGGAGCGGCTCGACGTGGACACGGAGGTCGTGATCCTGGAGCCCGGCGAGTCGTACGAGCTCTAACAACCCTGCCCGGTATGATGAGCACCTTTCCAACCGAGCCCGCGTGAGGACCGCTGTCGGGTCTGACCGGTCCTCCCCTCACCTACCTCCGGCCCGCACCAGCTCCCGGTTCACCCGGTCCAGGAACCGGACGGAGACCACGCCGACGCCGCAGGCCGTTAGGATCAGCCCCAGCAGGCCCGCCCCGGCCTCCAGGAGTGCGAACGCGAGTCCCAGCCCGGCGAAGGTCAACGACGCCATCGCCGTCGAGACCAGGGCCGTCAACCGGCCCCCCTCCCCCAGGCACTCCCGCATCAGCTCGAAGGACCCGGACCGCCACGGCAGCAGGTACCCCGACAGGGCGGAGACGATCGCGATCCCCGCGTACAGGGAGGAGTTCAGCGGGTGCCACGCGGCCTCGAGTAGGGCGAGCGCCCCCGAAACCGCCGTGCACGCCAGGCACCGACGCTCCAGGGTCGATCGGACGGCCTCGGGTCGCTCGAAGTCCCCGACCGCGGTCACCCGGAGGAAGACGCGGCCTCCCCAGCCCATCCTCCGCTCCCCCGTGACCTTGGAGAGCAGATCGATCAGCCGGTCCTCCAGCTCCCGCGCCTCCCGCTCGTTCCCCTTGACCACGACCCAGAGCTGGTCTACCCGGCGCACGACGCCCACGGACCGGCGGCAGCCCAGGGCCCGGACCTCCTCCACGCCCTCCGGTGTCGCTCTCCGGAGCGCCTCCTCCAGCCCCATCCGGCCCCCGGTGAGGTGATCCCAAACCCGACGCGCCCTGGGTGATAGGCTCACCCGCAACGCTAGCACACCCGGGGCACCGGGTCCCCTACCGGCTTCTCCACGATCCGGGTTCCGCCCACCTCCGTTTCCATCTCGACCCGAGGCGGGCCCTCCTCCACCCGTCCGATGATCTCCGCGTCCCTACCCACGCTCGTCGACCGGACGGCCTCGAGCACGTCCTCCGCCAGCTCCTCCCGGACCCCGATCACGGCCTTACCCTCGTTGGCCACGTGCAGCGGGTCCACCCCGAGCATCTCGGAGAGGACCCGCACCTCCTCCCGCATCGGGATCCGCTCCTCTTCGATGACGATCCTGACCCCCGACTTCTCCGCCATCTCGTTCAGCGCGCCCGCCAGCCCGCCCCGGGTCGGGTCCTTCATCGCGGTGACGCCGCCCACCTCGAGCGCCGCCTCGACCGCCTCCCAGACCGGGGCCACGTCGGACTCCAGGTCCGTCTCCAGCCCCTGCTGGGCCGCTAGGATCGTCATCCCGTGGTCGCCGATCGTCCCCGTGACCAGGATGACGTCGCCGGGCCGCAGCCCGGAGTCGCGGACGAGCCGCACCACCCGGCCGACCCCGGTCATGGTCACGATCACGTCCACCTCGCCCGTGTCACCCACCTTCGTATCGCCCGTGATCAGGTGCGCGTCCACCTCCTTCAGCACCTCGTCGATCGACCGGTAGATGCGCTTCAGATCCTCGATCGGGAACCCCTCCCGCACGACGAGGGAGCAGGCGAACGCGACCGGTTTCGCCCCCATCACGGCCAGGTCGTTGGCCGTGCCGGCCGCCGCGAGCCGGCCGATGTCCCCGCCGGGGAAGAACGGCGGGTCCACGATGTGCGCGTCCGTGGTGAGGACCATCTCGCCCTCGCCGGCCGGGAACGTGGCCCCGTCGTCCAGGTCCTCCAGCGTGACCGAGCCCTCCCCGGTCCGGGAGATCTGAGGCAGGAGTTCCCGCAGCAGCTCCTCCATCAGCTCCCCGCCGGCGCCGTGCTCGCGGCGCACCTCGGACACGGTCCCGTCCCCCGGCAGCTTTTTTACCCCGACTCACCCGCGGGCCCGGGGGTGCGAGCGGATGGGTGTGTGGCACGGTAGGTCGCTGCGGAAGCCGACGGGAGGCAGGATCCGGCCGCACCGGAAGAAGCGGAAATTCGAGATGGGCAACCCGCCCACCGAGACGCTGGTCGGGGACGAGGTGCGGCTGCGCGAGCGCCGCGGCATGGGTGGCAACGTCAAGCAGGGGCTGAAGTTCGCCACGCACGCCAACGTCGCGGACCCCGAGACGGGCGAGGTCAAGAACGTCCGCATCCTGGAGGTGGTGAAGAACCCGGCCTCGCAGTACTACGAGCGGCACGGGGTGATCACCAAGGGAGCCATCATCCGGACGGAGATCGGGCTGGCGAAGGTCACCAACCGGCCCGGTCAGGAGCCGGTCGTGAACGCGGTGCTGATCGAGAAGGAGGAAGAGGAGTCAGGCGGGGAGTAACCGCTCGGCCAGCTCCCTGAGCCCCTCCCCCGTCCTGACGCTCGTCCGGTACACCTCGATGTCCGGGTTGATCTCCCGCGCCGTCTCCACCATCCGGTCCACCGAGACCCCGCACGGCTCCGCCAGGTCCACCTTGTTGATGACCAGCACGTCCCCCTCCCGGATGATCATCGGGTGCTTGCCGACCACGTCCTCGCCCTCCGGGGCCGACACGACCACCACCCGCTCGTGCGCCCCGACCGGGAAGTCCACCGGGCAGATCAGGTTCCCCACGTTCTCGATGAACAGCACGTCGATCTCGTCCAGGTCCGTCTCCTCCTCCAGGTGCTCCAGCCCGTGCCGCACCAGGTGCGCGTCCAGGTGGCACTCCCGGCCGGTGTTCAGCCCCACCACCGGCACGTCCAGGCGCCTGAACCGCCGCTCGTCGTACTCGCTCACCACGTCCCCGGCGAGCACGGCGAACGAGTACTCGTCCCCGTACTCTCGGATGATCCACTCGATGATCGACGTCTTGCCGGAGCCGATCGAACCCAGGAACTCGACGGCCCGAACCCCGTGATCGTCCAGGTGCTCCCGCACGTCCCTCGCCAGGTTCTCGTTCACCTTCAACAGGTCCTCCGACGCGTCGACCTCCTCTACCCGGTGCATGAAAAATCACCCAAACTCCAGCCTGATGGTGCGCACCTCGCACGAGTCCCCGCCGCGGATCTCCACCGACCTGGACCCGCACCGCGGACACCTCAAGCCCAGCAGCGACGGCAGCTCCTCCGAGCCGAACGCGGCGTGGAGGGCCGGGTCCCGAGCGTCCTTTAAAGCTTCCTCCTCGTCCGTGCTCCACTCCTCCCCGCACTCCCGGCACCGCAGGCGGCCCCGCTCCAGCTCGATCTCGAACTCGGCCCCCTCGGCCGGGGTCCCCTCGGCCAGCGCCTCCAGGCAGAACCGCAGCTGCTCCGGGTTCACCATCGTGAACTCGCCCACCCGGATCCTCACCCCGAGCACGCGCTCCGCCCCGCGCTCCTCCGCGACCTCTAAAACGGCGTCCAGGATCGACTGAGCGAGGCTCAGCTCGTGCAAGCTCGCCCCCAGGGGTACCGGGCCGTTGCCGGGTAAACTCGTTTTGGTCGGAGCGGGCCCCGGGGACCCCGAGCTCCTCACCCTGCGCGCCGTCCGGGCCCTGTCGGAGGCGGACGTGGTGCTCAAGGACCGGCTCGTGCCGGACGACGTGGTGGAACGGTACGCGCCCGACGAGGCGGAGATCATCGACGTGGGCAAGCGGCCCGGGGGCCGCGGGTGGACGCAGGAGGAGATCAACGAGGTGATCGTGCGCGAGGGGCGCCGGGGCCGGACCGTGGTCCGGCTGAAGAGCGGGGACCCGATGGTCTTCGGCCGCGGCGCGGAGGAGCTCGAGGCCGCCCTCCGGCACGGGATCGAGGTCGAGGTGATCCCGGGCGTCACCTCGGCCGTCGGCGTCCCCTCCTCCGTGGGCCTTCCGCTCACCCACCGCCGGTACGCCTCCAGCTTCGCCGTCGCGACCGGCCACGAGGACCCGAGCAAGGAGGAGCCCCGGGTCGACTTCGAGGCGCTCGCCCGGGCGGCCGACACGCTCGTCATCCTCATGGGCGCGCGCCGGCTCCGGGAGATCGCCCGGGACGTGCAGCGCGCGGTCGGGGACGCGCCGATGGCGATCATCGAGCGCGGCACGACCGAAGACGAGAGGATCCGCGTCTGCAGGGTGTCCGACGCCGCCTCCGGCCGCGTGCGGGCGAACCCGCCCGCCGTCATCGTCGTCGGAGAGGTGGTACGATGGTGGCGCGATCTGGCGGGTCAAGGGCGCGTTGAGGGTTAAGATACGCGCCCTGCTGTACGCGTGGAGGTACGTGTGGAACCTCCTCAAGGAGACCGCCACGGTCACCACCGTCCGGTACGCGATCCTGTACGTCTCCTTCCTGCTACTCCTCGGCACCCTCGGCTTCTGGTGGCTGGAGGATCGCCCCCTAGTCGACGCCCTCTACACGACCGTGCTGATCCTCACCGGGGTCGGGTGCGCGAACCCCCCGCGGACCCCCTCCGGCAAGCTCTTCACGATCATCCTCCTGGCCGCGGGGCTCGGCGCGCTCGTTCACGTTATCTCCCGCGTCTTCGGGGCCCTGCTGCGGGGCGACGTGCTGTTGCGGCTCAAGGAGAGCGACGCGCTCGCCAGGATCGAGCGCCTGCGGGACCACGTGATCGTGTGCGGTTACGGCCGCGAGGGCCGCGAGATCGCGGAGAACCTCCGGGAGTTCGGGTTCGACGTGGTCGTCGTCGACAAGGACCCGGAGAAGTGCGAGCGGGCCTTCCGCAGGGGCTACCTGGCCGTGCAGGGGGACGTGACCTCGGAGCGGACCCTGGAGAAGGCCGGGGTGAGGCGCTCCCAGGCCGTGGCCCTCGTCACCGGCTCGGACGAGACCAACGTCTTCGCCTGCGTCCTGATCCGGGACCTCAACCCGGACGTGTGGATCGTGGCCGCCGCCAAGTCCCGCACCGGCGTCCGCACCCTCAAGCGGGCGGGCGCGGACGAGGTGGTCAACATCTACCGGGCGGCGGGCACGGCCATCTCGGACCTGCTCATCGAACCCCTCTCCTTCACCGTGACCGTCCGACACCCCCTGGAGCGGACGAAGGAGGAGCTGCTCACCATCGTCCGCAACGGCGGGATCGTCGTGGACGTGCGCTACCACGTCCCCTCCCTGCCGGAGCCGCTGAAGAAGGAGCTGTGGATCGAGGACGAGAAGGACGTGAAGTCCCGACACGAGCTCCACCGGGAGACCCGCACCCGACGGGCCCTGGAGCGGCTCCACGAGCTGTCCAAGGACGTGCACTCCCACAGGATCGTCGTCCGGCGCGAGGAGGACCGAAAGCGCATCATCGAGGCCCTGGAGGAGATGGGCATCCTGATCGGCGTCGACATGACCCACGAGGAGGTGCTCAAGGAGGTCTTCGGGACCGAGATCTAGCCACCCGGACCGCCGTCCTCACCACCCCACGCAGCGAGGACTCCCGGGCCGTGACCACCTCCAACCCCGCCCGCTCCAGCTCCCTCGAGGTCACCGGCCCGATGCTGACCACCGGCTCCGGCAGGTCGGTTCCCACCGACCTCAGGAAACACCGGGCGGTCATCGCGCTGAAGAAGCAGACCACGTCGAAGTCCCACGGATCCACGCGTACCCAACGGGGCTCCAGATCGTACACCTCCAGCTCCCTCACCCGCACCCCGAACCGCTCCAACCGCTCCCGTAGCTCACCCGTCCTCCGCCGGGACCGCAGCGCGAGCACGCGGGAGTAACCGCGAAGGGCGTCCGCCAGCGCCCCCGTCGTGAACCGCTCCGGCATCACGTCCACGTCCAGCCCGCACCTCTCCAACGCCCTCCCCGTCCTCGGACCCACCGCGGCCACGTCCACCCCCGACTCCCTCAGCGCCCTCAGCTCGCCCCCCTCGAGGAACTCAACCGTCCGCGGGCTCGTGAACGCGACGACGTCGTACCGGCGCAGGAACCCCACGGTCAGCCGGGGACGGGGGAGGGGCACCAGCCGCACCGGGTGCGCGATCTCCACCTCCATGCCCGCTCGAGCGAACGCCCGACGCGTCTCTCGATCCAGCCCGGGCGCCCGAACGGCGAGCGCCCTCAACGCTCCCGCCGCTCCCGAAGCCTCTCGGCGATCATCAGCAGCGTCTTCCGCTTGGACTCCACCTTGTCCACGATCAACCGGCCCCGATCCTGCCACCAGCGCTTCGGGTACCGCTTGTCCCTCTGCACCTCGGGATTCAGACCTAGCTCCTCCGCCACCTCCGCTATCTCCCGGAGCCTCGGGTTCTTCACGGCCAGCCGTTTGGGCACCTTCCTGCCCTCCGAGCGCGACCGCTCGGCGTCGAAGTACACGGGCCAGACCACGACACGATCCTTGCCCTTCAACCGGACCGTCGGAGTCTCCGACAACCGAACCCTCCCCAGAGCGGAACCATCGGTAGTATGGGTAGGTGCCTACGGGTGGGCTTGCCGACCTCCCGGGTCTCCTCGGTGGGGGTGGACCGTGAGGAGGGGGCGGGCCGGCTGGCCCCGGAGCCGCCGCCGGTCCCGGTCACCACGCACCGCACCGGCACGGAGAGTATGCGTAGAACCCTCAGGTGGACCAGCGGGATCTCCACGATCTGACCGGTGAAGGCCAGGCTCGCGAAGGGCTTTCGCACCAGGCACTCGACCGGAATCCCGTGCCTGAGCAGGATCCGGGCGATCTCCAGCACGTCGGAGATCGTGGAGGCCAGCAGGATGTGGAAGCGCGCCTTCAGCCCGCCACCCAGGTCGACCTCCTTACCCCCGACGGCGAAAGGCTTCAGGTCCTCCGGGAGTCCGAACCGCGGCACCGGGAAGAACAGCACCGGTACCATCGCGCCGGACGACTCCTGCAGCGGGTTCGAGACCGCCTCCACGGCCTCCGCGACGTTCAACTCCAGCGAGTAGGAGGGGACGAGGTAGTAGTCCTTCTCCCACGAGTAATCCCTCCCCTGCAGGGCGGAGCAGTCCTTGACGACGAAGTACCGACCGTCGTCCGAGACGCCCGCGAGCAGGACCGCGTGCAGGGCGGGGGGTACGATGACGAACCACCGGCTCACCGTGGCCAGCGGCGCGTAGATCACGACCCCGATCCCGTTGGGATCCTGGAAGTCCGCGGCCAGGGAGAGCAGGGTCGGGAACCAGGGCGGCGAGGTCGCGGCCATCGGTCCGTCCGTCTCCCGGTCCTCCACCGGTATCCCCGTCATCCGGGCGAACCAGGACTCCCGCAGCTCCAGGTTCAGCGGGTTCACGTCCGTCCCCGCCGTGGGCCGCCAGAACCCCTTCGCGACCGCGATGTTGTACAGGGTGAGCGCGGCCACCTCGCCGCACCACGTGTGGTCCGGCACCCCGTCCCCATCCACGTCCCTTCCGAACTCCGCCTGCCCGTAGTCCGGGCTCGCCACCATGAACCTCAGGCGCGTTGGGTGCATCAGTGGCACTTTCATCTCGCCCTGACCCGTCTCCAGCTTCACCGCCGTGACGGTCCAGTCGTACTCCTCCACCCGCACGCCCGCGGCCGGCGCGGTGAGAAGCAGAAAGGCGATGAGTGGGGCGAGCATGGCGACGATCCACCCCGGGGGGAGCGCCCGGATGAAGCGGTTCGAGCTGGACGTGATCCTCCCCGACAAGCCCGGGCAGCTGGTGCGCATCCTCGAGCCGCTGTCCGAGGTCGGCGGGAACGTTATTAGCATTTCACACTCGCGCGAGGGAGACCGGGCGCGCGTGCACCTCGTGTTCGAGGCGGACGAGCGGGCGGCCCGGGAGTACTCCCGCCGCGTCAGCGAGCTGGAGGACGTCAAGATCCTCCGCTTCGGCCGCGGTCCCGGGCACGAGATGGAGGTCGTCCTCATCGGGCACATCGTGGACACGGACATCAAGGACACGATCGACCGCGTCAACGCGGTACGGGGCGTCCAGGTCGTGGACGTCGACCTGGAGATGCCCGACCCCGAGCGCCGCTCCTCCGCCGGCTTCACCGTCATCTACGAGGACGAGGGCGCCCTCCGCGAGGCGGTCCGCGTCATCGAAGAGATCGCCGAGGAGAAGGACCTCACCGTCCTCTTCCCCCTGGAGGTGGTACGGTGCGCGTCGTCCGACTCTTCGTGATCGGCCTCGGCGCCGTCGGCCGCGGCCTCATGCGACTGCTCAGGGAAAAACGCGACCAGTACGCCCGCCGGCTCAACGTCCGGGTCGAGCTCACCGGCGTCGCCGACTCCCGGGGCGCCTGGATCGGCGAGGACCTCGACCCCGAAGAGGTCCTCCGCGTCAAGGAACGGCACGGCACGGTCGCCGCCGCCGGCGACGAGCGCGACGCCCTCGAGGCGATGGAGGACGCGGACTTCGACGTCCTCGTCGAACTCACCCCCACCGACATCGAGACCGGAGAGCCCGGCCTCTCCCACATCCTCAAGGCGATCGAGCTCGGCCGCCACGTCGTCACCGCCAACAAGGGCCCCCTCGCCGTCGCCTACGACCGGATCATGCGCGCGGCCGAGCGCCGCGACGTCATCATCCGCTACGAGGCCACCGCCGGCGGCGCCATGCCCGTCTTCAACCTCGTCCGCGAGACCCTCAAGAGCGTGGACGTGCTCTCCATCGAGGGCGTCCTGAACGGCACCGTCAACTACGTCCTCACCCGCATGGAGACCGAGGGACTCTCCCTCGACGACGCCCTCGCCGACGCCCAGTCCCGCGGCATCGCCGAGGCCGACCCCAGCATGGACATCGAGGGCTGGGACACCGCCTGCAAGATCGTCATCCTCGCCAACTCCATCCTCGGCGTCCGCTGCACCATCGACGACGTCGACGTGACCGGGATCGAGGACCTCACGCCCGAGGCCATCCGCATCGCCAACGAGCGCGGCTACCGCATCAAACTCATCGGCCGCGCCGACCGAGACGGCGACCTCCTCGTCCGACCCTGCCTCGTGCCCAAATCCGACCCCATCGCCCGCGTCCGCGGCGTCATGAACGTCGTCCGCCTCGAAACCGACCTCGCCGGCACCATCTACGTCTCCGGCCGCGGCGCCGGCCCCCTCGAGACCGCCAGCGCCGTCATGAGCGACATCCTCTCCATCGCCGAGCGCTCACCGACGACCCGGTAACCACCGAAACAGACCACCCAACACCGAGGACCACGACCGACCACCCTCCCCAACCGACCCCTCCACCAAACTCAACGCCCGAGCCACCCCCGGCGACAACCCCCGCGTCCCCCGCAGCTCCTCCACCAACTCCCGACAGAACCGCCGCACCACCCACTCCTCGTGATTCAACAGCGCGTTCACGTACCCCCGCAACCGATGCCCCAAACACTCCAACGCCTCCGAAAAGGCACCCTCCGGATCCTCCACCGACGCCCGCACCGCCCCCGCCAACTCCCTCGCGTCGAACCCCGCCCGCCGACCGTACGCGTGCACGTACTCCAACCCTCGCAACGCCGGCAACGCCACCTCCCGCTCCACCGGCTCCCCCGACAACCCCAACCCCACCACGTACAGCACCGCACCCACCTCCGAGACCCGCGCCCCCAACTCCCTCCAACGCCGCCGACTCGGCGCCAACCGACCACCCACGTACAGACACAACGACCCCGCCACCGTGGGCTCCGTCACGAGAACACCCCCCTACTCCCTCCAACCCCACCGCCTACACACCTTAAGGACCCGACGCGCCGCCTCCACGTCCCCACGATCCACCCGCTCCTCCACCCCCAACCGCTCCAACACCCGCGTCAACCACGCCCTCGCCCGACTCGGCCGCTCCAACTCCACCTCCTCCTCACCCCGACGAAACCACCCCAACCAACCCAACAACAGCCACAGCGTCTTCCGCACCCACGTGTACGTGATGTGCACCAACGCCCCCACGATCGCGGCCACCACCCCCCAATCCGGCAGCACGCTCGAGAACTGACCGCCCGTCATCCCCACGTAGATCGCCGCCGCGCACACGAGCAGATCCGCCACCGTAAACCACGTCGACGCCTCAATCCGCCGCTCCAACAGCAAACCCGACAACAACGAGACCGCCGCCAACACCAGGCACAACTCCGCCAGCAACATCCACACCGTCACGCTCACGACGAACCGACCCCACCACCCTCCAACTGACCCAGCCTCTCCACCAACTCCCCCATTAAATCCTCGTCCACCAACACCCGACCCGCCACCTCCAACACCGGCTCCTCCACCACCCGACCGATCACCGAGACCGGACACCCACGCTCCACGCACACCTCCAGCACCTCCCCCACGTCCTCCTCTCCCACCACCGCCAGCACGTTGTCCCAATTCCTCGTGATCGACGCGTACGGAACCGAGTCCAACCGCATCCCCACCCCCGACTTCGCGCACACCAACGCCGCCATCGCCACCAGACCCCCCTTCGTCACATCCTTCGCCGCCTTCACCAACCCCAGCCGCGCCACCTCCGGAAACGCCCGAAACAACCTCCGAGCCCGCTCCATCCGCTCCCGAAACCCACCGTGAATCGGCTCACCCACGAGCAACACCACGTCCCCCGGCTCCGCCCCCCTATCCGTGATCGGCTCCGGCGCCACCAGCTCCCCCATCACCGTCAACGACACCTTCGGCTCCCCCACGTCATCCTCCACCATCGTGTTCCCACCCAGCACCTCCAACCCCAACTCCCGCGCCTGCCGCCCGATGCACTCCGCCGCCTCCAACGCCCCCTCCCACGACGGCGCGATGATCGTATCCACCACGAACCGCGGCCGCCCACCCGCCACCAGCACGTCCGTCGCCGCGTGCACCACCGCCGACTTCCGCACCAGCCGAAACGCGTAGGGACCATCCGCACTCACCACCAGCCCGTTCTCCACGCTCACCACCGCCGCGTCATCGAAGTCCGCCAACCCCACCCACGCCTCCGACTCCCCCGGCAACAGCCGCTTCACCACCCGCACGTCGTCCACCGCGTACCGCAACACGTGCTCCCGCAGGTCCACCGCGACCACCCCCGGTCAATCCCGGACCGGCGCGAAACTTGAGTCCTGCCCACGGAGCCAGCCCGCCGCGGTTGCCCCAGCCGGGGTCGCGGCACG
>JAMOPY010000049.1 GCA_027064305.1 Methanobacteriota archaeon | reverse complement strand
ACGCTGGAAAAGGTCGACCGCATCGCGGAGGACCTGGGCGTGGACGTGGAGATCGAGAAGAAGATCCGCGTCGGCGTGCCGTGGAGGGAGATCGTGAGGGAGGCGGAGGAGGATGAGGACGTGAACCTCATCGTGATGGGGTCTCACGGTCGGACGGGTCTGGAGCACGCCGTCATCGGCAGCGTGGCGGAGAACGTGATCCGGCACAGCCCCGTGAACGTGCTGATCGTGAAGCTGGAGGAGAGGATCAAGGAGAGCGTCGAGACCGCTAGACCATCTTAAGGCCGCTGAGCACCATCTTGGCCCCCACGATCGCCAGCACCACCGAGAACGCCCTCTTCACCCTCCTTCCTCCCATCCGGTTGGACAGCTCGGCCCCAACGTAGGAGGATAGTAACATCCCGGTCACGATCGCCGCCGCGGCCCACGGGTTCACGTACCCCTTGGACCAGTACTGGGCGGCACCGGCCAGCGCGCTGATGGGCACGATCACGGAGGAGGTTCCCACGGCCAGCATGGTGGGGAAGTTGAGGAACGAGGACATGACCGGAACGAACAGCATGCCACCACCGGACCCGGTGAACCCGCTGAAGGCGCCCACGCTGAACCCGGCCAGCGAGGCCGTGGTTGGATCGTCCCGGATCTCGCCACCGTCTCTCTCCCTACGACCGTCCGTCAACACTCGCAGCGCCATCGCCGCGCACGCTCCTCCCAGAACGAGCTTCAGCAGGTGCTCCGGGGCCTGACAGGCCAGGTACCCTCCCAACTGGGCCCCCGCGACGGCGCTGATCCCGAACACCGGGGCCATGCTCGCGTGAACGTTGCCCCGCTGGAAGTGGCGGAACGCGCCCGTGAAGCCGCCGAAGCTCACCGCGAGCAGCGTCGTTCCGAGCGCGACGCGCATGGGCATCCCGACGGAGTTGAGCAGCGGTACCAGCAGGAACCCTCCACCGACGCCGAAGAGGCCGGAGATCAGCCCGACGAGGCCTCCGATCCCCAGGTACGTGAGGGTCGCGAAGCCCTCTATCATCGGGCGTCGAGGGCCCCTAGGCGGCCTGTGGCCCGATTATCGGCCCGGCCGCGCCGAGACCCCATTTATTAAGTTATCGCCCCCGATCCGCAAGCGTCCTGGACGCGGTGCCCACCACGTTTCCCTTCACGGTCGGGATACGCCTCTCCACCCGGTCCAGGAACCGTCTCACCTCCTCCCTCAACCCCTCCCCGGCGAACGGGCAGACCTCCTCCGTGCTCACGACCCTGACCCCGAGCCGCTCGGGAAGGGCCCGCGTCACCTCCTCCGGGCACCGAACGAGCGGCCGGAGCAGGCGCGGGCCCCTCCGCCACGAGCCCACGTAGCCCAGCAGCTTGATCCGTCGGTACCCGGAGAGCAGCGAGAGGAGGACCGTGGCCGCCGCGTCGTCCAGCGTGTGCCCGAGCGCGATGTAGTCGAACCCCCGCTCCTCCGCCAGCCTCCCCAGCTCGATCCTCCTCAGCGTCCGGCACGCGTAGCAGACCTTACGCGCCCGCATCTCCTCCCGGGCCCTCATCACGTCCTTCTCCGGCTCCAGCCTCGTGACCTCGATCCCCAGCCTCCTGGCCTGGGCCCGAACGACGTCCCACGCCCCGACCTCGCGCCCGTCCACCCGCACCACCACGTGGGCTCCCTCCACCTCCCAACCGTACTCCTCGGACAGCGCCGAGAGCCCGTACGCCGTGGCGAGGCTGTCCTTACCCCCGGACATGGCCACGAGGATGCGGGAGCCGGGCCGGGGGTGCCCCGACCGCTCCAGGCACTCCCGGACCTTCCGCCTCACCGTTGACGCGGGGTCCTTCGATGCGCGTTCTCGGGATCGACCTCGCGGCAAAGGCCGACAACCCCACCGGGTTCGCGACGTGGTCAGGCGGGGCGATCGAGTGCTGGTCCGAGCCCGCGGACGACCAGCGCGTCCTCCGGCTTGCCACCCAGGCCCGGGTGGTCGTGATCGACGCCCCACTCACCCCATCAGACGGCCCCTTCCGACGCCGGGACGAGCGCTTCCGTGAGTTCGCTCCCGTCCTCCCGCTCACGCTGCCGGGGATGAGGAGGTTGCTCCGGAGGGGCGTGCGGCTGGCCGAGCGGTTGAGGCGCCGGGGCGTGCGGGTCTACGAGACGTTCCCCCGGGCCGCCGAGCGGCGGCTTTCCCTGCGGGGTGAGTGCCCGGACGAGCACGCGCGGGACGCGGCCCTGTGCTGCGGGGTGGGGGTGGCGATCGTGGAAGGGTGGGCGGAGACGTTCGGTCGCAAGCCCCGGGCCGCCCTGCCCGGGCGGAGGGAAACGCTCCGCGTCAGAGCTCGAAGCGCTCCTCCCGCCTGATCACCACCTCCTTGGGCTCGCCCTCCTCCACCCGCACGATGACCTCGCCGGAGTGCCCCTTCTCCGCGAGCCGCTCGACGGCCTTGCCGACGCCCTCCAGCGCGGAGTGGCGTCCCAGCTCCTCCTTGTACTCCTCGTACAGGAGGCCGATCAGGTCGCGCAGCGTGCGCATGAGGTCGGGCACCTCCTCGTCCAGGAAGTTCGCGACCTTCTCCCACTCCCAGCGCTGGAGGCACTTGGTCACGAGGAGGAGTTCCTCCTCCCGGGACAGCTCCAGCCGGTCCTCCGTGTCCAGGAAGTGGGTCTTGACGAGCTCCCGGATCGCGTCGGCGGCGATCTCGTACGTGTGGACCATGTCCACGTACTTCTTGAGCCGTCGGAGCTGGCCGTCCGTGAGCGCGGGCCGGTACCGGTGCGGTGACATTGGGGTCAGCAGGAGCCGGGCGACCTCGGGCTCCAGGTCGCGGTGCGTCTCCCCGAGCCAGTCCACCAGCTTGAGCCGGAACTCGAAGTTGGCCCGCTGGATGATCTCCCGCGCCTCGTCCGAGATGGGTCGGATCACGGCCACGGAGTACTCGCCGCTCACCGGGTTCCGGTTCGGGCTGATGTGCACGGGCACGAAGTCGTTCTTGAGCCAGAACCGCGTCAGCTCCTCGTTCGCGCCGAAGCCCGTGCCGATCCAGTCGAAGTCCTTCTCCTCGCACACCTTGGCCAGCTCCTCCAGCGCCCGCGAGCCCAGCCCCTGGCGCATCACGTCCGGGTGGGTCGCGATCCGGACGATCCTGTACCCCTTCATCCGCGGGAACTCGAGCGCGTCGTGGTGCTGGACCATGAGGTCCGGGATCACGTTCCCGGGGGGCCGGTACCCCTTCCGCATCTTGACGATCACGTCGCGCGGGATGGACCCCTCCCGGGCCACCTGCAGGGCCGTGACGATCTTCCCCGTCTCCGTCTTGAGCGCGTACGCCTCGTGGTGCGGCGCGTCCGCCAGCACCATCACGTCGCTGGGCCGGTTCCGGTAGTGCGCCATCACGTAGATGCCGATGAACTGGCGCAGCTCCTCCTCGCCCTCCTCGTCCTCGAACCAGAACCGGAGGTCCGGCTTCTCGAGCCGGACCCGCTGGCGCCGCACGCACTCGAAGTCCTCCTCGTCCAGCTCGGCCGGCTCGGCGTCGAGCAGCAGCGTATCGAACAGCCAGCGCTCGATGGGATCGTCCGGGTCGTACCGGATCGGCTCGTGCATCTTGAACTTGATCAGCCGCACGTCGTCGCGCCGCTCCACGCTCTGCAGGAACCGGACCGAGAAGCCCCGTCCCGCGCCCTCGTACCCGTGGATCGTGGACGAGTACACCACGAGGTCGTTGTTGTCCAGGATCCGGTGCAGGATGGGCACGTGGATCGAGGCCGCCTCGTCCACGACCATCAGGTCGCACTCGATCTCGGCCGCGTCCGACGGGCGCTCGTACTCGACCACGAACTCGTCCGTCTCCACGTAGACCACGTTCCCGTCCTCGTCCTCCTCGAACTCGTACTCCACCCCCAGCCGGTCCAGCGCCTTCAGTAGGAACTCGAAGAGCACCCCCACGTTCTCCGGCTCCGAGGCCGTGACCACCACGTCGTACACGTCCTCCGAGACCGTCCCCGCCCCGGCGATGGCGAGCCCCAGGAGCGCGGACTTGCCCCGGCCCCGGTCGGCCGTGAGAATGAGGGCCGTCTTGCTCCGGGCCCGCAGCAGCTCCTCGAACCGGGTCAGCGCCTTGAACTGATCCTCCGTCGCGCACATCCGGTAGACCTCCTCGGGCAGCATCGCGCGCTCCGGTGGCTCCACGTCCGGGGTCTCCCGGCGCTTCACCTCCACCTCCAGCTCCGGCTCCTCCCTCGGCTCCGGCCGCGCCTCCCACTCGTCCGTGTTCACGATCCAGATCCCGTCGTGCTCCTCCAGCTTCCGAATGAACCGCCGGTTGAACCGCTTACCCACGTGGTCCAGGGTGTACGGGGGCGTGACCAGGCTCTTGTGAAAGGCCGTCCACATCCGCCGCCACCGCTCGAACGGGGGCGTGAGGAGCAGGACCAGCCCGCCGCCGCGCACGGTCTCGATCAGCCGACCGATCGCGTCCGGATCCAGCTCGTAGGACAGGTCCATGACCAGGATGTCCCAGGTCGTGCCCAGCACCCGCTTCGAGCGCCCGAACGTGAGCGCCTCGAGCTCGTAGTCGACCCCCACCTCCTCCAGGAAACCCTCGAACACGTCCCGAAACTCCTCGTACCGCTCCCGCGCGTACGTGCCCTCCTTCAGGCTGTCCGTCACGTAGAGCACGGACACGGGCCGATCCCTCACCTCCGAGAGCACGTCCGCGGCCCCGGCCGCCACCGCGCCCGCCGCGGCCGCCTTCAGCTCGTCCCCTTCGAACACGATCATCCGCCGGTGCCGGTGGGCCAGCGCCTCCGCCAGCGCCTCCTCCCCGACGTCGAGCGCCACCTCGTCCACGTCCGCGTGGTCCAGCAGCGCCTCATCGAAGCACACTTCAACACGCTCACCCATCGCTCACCACCCCCGGGGGATGACGACGGACCACGGGCCGAGCCCGGTGAGGAGGGTCCGCGCTACCGACCCCGCGGGGGGAAGGACCCTGCTCCCCCGGGTCATGGTGGGGACCTCACCGTTCCTGGGCGCGGGACAATTCGGGCCTCGCGCGCTCGAGTACCGACGGCGGTTCTACGAGCGGCCCGACAACATCACGCGGCTCGTGGAGTACTGCGCCGAGCGGCACGACGTTCGCGGCGTCCAGGCGCTCGCGGACCCCGTGATCACGCGAGCGCTCCGGAGGGTCGAGCACGACCTTGAAGTTGTCGCCGTCGTCGGCCTCGGACCGCTCCGCGAGGACGCGCGCACGATCGAGGGGATGAACCTCCGGGCCGTCCTCCTGCACGCCAGCCGGGTGGACGGCCGGGACCCGGACGACGTGCTCCGCGACCTCGACCGGCTCCGCGACCGATTCGGGGTGCCCGTGGGCATCGCCACCCACCGACCCGACGCCACCCTCCCCGCCTGGGAGGAACGCGACGGCGTGGACGTGTACATGGTGCCGCTGAACCCAAGGGGCGCCTTCATGGGGGACCGGAGCCGGGTGGAGGAGCTCCTGGAGGACACGGACCGAACGGTCATCGCGAAGAAGGTCCTGGCCGCGGGCGCCGTCCCCCCGGAGGAGGGGCTCCCGTACGCCGCCCAGTACGCCGACGCGGTCGCGGTCGGGATCACCTCCCGGGAGGAGGCGGACGAGACGCTACCGATCGCCCGACGGTGCTTCGGATGATGAGCCCCTCGGGAGCGGATCCCACGTGAAGAGACGTTCCAGCGCTGACTAGAGGTCCAACTTAACCTCCCGCACCCGCCGCAGCAGCACCCGCTCGCCGGTCCTGACCTTACCCTCGAACTCGACCAGGACGGCGCCGCGCGTCCCGTGCGTGTCCACGATCCGCCCCTTCACCCCGCCCTCCGTCTCCACCTCCTCACCCACCAGCTTCTCCGCGTGCTCCTTGTTGAACGCCAGCCCGTCCACCACCGCCAGCCCCTTCCCCATGTGGTCCGGGTTCGTGACCCGACCCCGCCGTTCGGACACGCGCTTGAACGTCTCCCGCCGCTCCGTGCCCGACACCCGGCCCGCGCCCGCGATCCGCAGCTTCGTGGGGGGAAGGTCCATCTTCACGAGCACGACCGGGTCGCCCTCCCGCACCGCCACCGGCTCGTTGAGCCGCACGTACAGCTCTCCGGACTCGCCGGGCCGCAGCTCCTCCCGCAGGAACCCGTCCTCGTGCGGGACCACATACCCCGGGACCGAGCGCAGACCGACGTGCACGTGCACCATGGTCCGGGCCCCGAGCGACTGCGGGAACAGCGGGTGCACCTCCACGCCCTCCAGATCCAGGTCGCGCGTCACCTTCAGGGAGTCCGACTCCGCCAGCTGATGGCCCCGCTCGATCTCCTCCTCCCTCACCCCGCGCAGCGCCATCCCCACCCGATCACCGGCCCGGGCGGCGTCTAGATCCCGGCCGAAGCACTGAATCGACTTCACCTCCACCACCTTGCCCGAGGGGTACAGGACCACCTCGTCCCCCACCTCCACCTCCCCGGACAGGATCGTCCCCGTGACGACCGTGCCCGCCCCCTTCACGTGGAACGCGTGGTCGATCGGCATCCGGAACGGCGCGTCCACGTCCCGCTCCGGGGGCTCCAGCACCTCCAGCAGCGCCTCGCGCAGCTCGTCGATCCCCTCCCCCGTCTTCGCCGAGACCGGGACGATCGGGGCGTCCTCCAGGCAGGTACCCCGCAGGACGCTCCGGACCTCCTCAACGCGCCGCTCCACCGTGCTCTCGTCGACCAGGTCGACCTTGTTGAGCGCCACGACGCCCCGATCCACCCCGAGGTAGTCGAGGACGACCAGGTGCTCGCCCGTCTGCACCTGCGGCCCCTCGTCCGCCGCCACGACCAGGATGGCCGCGTCGATGATCTCCGCGCCCGCCACGACCGTCCGGATCAGGTCCGCGTGCCCCGGGGCGTCCACCAGCGTGACCTCGTAATCGCCCAGCCGGAACGAGGAGAAGCCCAGGTCGATCGTGATCCCCCGCTCCCGCTCCTCCGGGTGCTTGTCGAGCGCCGCGGTCGAGGCCTTCTCCGTGAGCTGCGCGGCCAGCGCCGTCTTCCCGTGGTCGATGTGGCCGAACAGCCCCACGTGAACCATCTCCGGCATCCCCTCACCCCCTACCCCTCAGGATGCGTACGGGCTCCTCACCGGAGAGCTCCCGGGCGTTGAGCAGCAACGCCTCCGCGCCCATCGGGGTCACGCCGTACACCGGGATGCTGCGCCCCGACTTCACCAGGTAGGCCCGCTCGCACGCCCCCTTAACGGCCTCGGACGGGCACCCCGTGACGATGTCGCACGCGCGGACCAGCCGGTCCGCCCCACGCTCGTCGAGCCCCGAGGTGTGCACGGCCGCGATGAGCACGTCCCGGCCGAACCCCTCCCGGATCCGCACGGCCTCGTCCGGGTCCACCACCGTCACGGCCACCGGCGGCTCGAACTCCTCGAGGGCCGTCTCCACGCCCTCCGCCTGGTCGATCCGCTCCAGCACCGTGCACCCGAGCCGCTCCGCCCGCTCCACCACCTCCGGGATCGGGTCCGTCTCCACGATCCCCGAGACCTCGCCCCCGAGCCCCTGCACCACGGACGGGCGGTCCGTCACCACGGTACCCAGGCAGTCCGACACCACCACCGCCGCGTTGACCAGCCCGTAACGAAGGCACACCATGAGCGTCTCCGAAACGCCGAACGGGGTGTACCGCCGGCAGGACCTCAGCCGACGCTCCGGCGTGAACATCCCCAGCTCCCGTGCCTTGCGCAGAACGTGCCGCTCCGCGGCCTCCGGGGTCAGCCGCTCGAACCCCTCCCGGGACCTCATCAGCGGGCACTCCTCGATGATCGGCTCCCCGCGGGCCTCGGCCCGAACCTCGCCATCCTCCCACACGACTCGCACCGGCACCCGTCCCAGGCACTCCATCACGTGGGCGTACCGCGCCACCGACGATCACGCCCCGGGGGGACCCGGGTGAGGCTGCGCCCGGTGGGCGAGGTCTCCGAGGCGGGGGACGAGCGGGCCACCCTGACGATCTACAGGGAGTACCGACGGTGCCTAGAGGGGCTCGAGGACTTCTCCCACGCCTGGGTGCTCTGGTGGGGCCACGAGTCCGACCGATCGGTGCGCCGGGTGCGACCCCTACACGGCCGGGCGCCCACGATCGTGGGCGTGTTCGCCAGCCGCAGCCCCGACCGACCCAACCCCGTCCTCCTCACGCTCTGCCGGCTCCTCGACGTGGACCCGGGGCGCGGTCGGGTGAGGGTGGAGGGGCTCGACGCCCGCGAGGGCTCCCCGGTGATCGACCTGAAGCCGTACTTGCCGGGCTACGACGAGCCGGAGGGCGACGTCCGCGTGCCGGAGTGGTTCAAACGGGCTCGCCGGCCTCCTCGAACTCGATCTCGCCGTCGATGAGCCCGCGTAGGATCTCCGGCAGCTCGTCCACGGGCACCCGAACCTGCTCGGTCGTGTCCCGGTCCCGAATCGTCACCGTGTCCTCCTCGAGCGTGTCGTGGTCGACGGTCACGCAGTACGGGACGCCGATCTCGTCGGCTCGGGCGTACCGGCGCCCGATGGAGCCCGAGTCGTCGTACTCCACCGTGAACCCCTCCTCGCGCAGCTCCCGCGCGATCCGCCTCGCGTACCTCACCATGTCGTCCCGCTTGAGCAGCGGGAACACGCCCACCTCGATCGGCGCCAGCCAGGCGGGGAAGCGGAACATCCCCTCCTCCGGGTCGAAGTTGTGCTCGAGCACGCAGTACAGGATCCGGTCGATCCCGTACGAGGGCTCGACCACGTGCGGGTAGAACCGGCGCCCGGTGACCTTCTCCTCCACGATCTCGTAGCAGTCCGGCGGCACCTCGATCTCCTCACCGTCCACCTCGACCGTCAGGCCGCCCTCCAGCTCCTCCCTCGACTCCGCCTTGATTCTCCTCAGCTCCTCCGCGATCTTCGGGGCGTCCGACTTGAACTCCGGGCCCAGCTTCTCCATGATTGGCTCCGGGCGGTAGACGATCCGGGGCTCGTCCAGCTCCTCGAACGCCCGGAGATCCTCCCCGCTGTGCTCCGAGTGGCGCCGCAGGTCGTAGTCCGTACGGTCCGCGATGCCGACGACCTCCACCCACCCGAACCGATCCAGCCGTACCTCCACGTCCCAGCAGTCCCGGGCGTAGTGCGCCCGCTCCTCCGGCAGGTGCTGCCGCGCCCGGATCGCGCCCTCGTCGATCCCCATCTCCACCAGCATCCGCTTCGTGAGGCCCAGGAAGTAGCCGATCGGCTGGCTGACGAGTCCCTCCTCGACCGCCTCCTCCACGCGCATCTCGAGCATCTCGCCGTCGTCCTTCCGCTGCTCCTCGATCGGGTAGAACAGCAGCCGCTCCCGCTCGTAATCCCACCGACCCGGGTAGCGCTTGTCCTCCGGGTCCAGGAACACCTCCGCCTCGGCCTGCGTGAACTCGCGGAGCCGAATCACGCCCTGACGCGGGCTGATCTCGTTCCGGTACGCCCGGCCGATCTGCACGACGCCGAACGGCAGCCTCTGCCGGGCCCACCGGTACAGGTCCTTGAACTGGATGAAGATGGCCTGCGCCGTCTCGGGCCGCAGGTACCCGTCCCGGCCCTCCTTCGGCCCGATGTTCGTCCGGAACATCAGGTTGAACTCCGTCACCTCACCCAGCTCGCCGCCGCACTCCGGGCACCGCAGGTCGTGCTCCCGGATCAGCCGCTCCAGCTCCTCGATCGAGAGACCCTCCGCGTCGATCCCCAGCTCCTCCTCCACCAGGTGATCCGCCCGGAAGAACTCCCCGCACTCCCGGCAGTACGTCATCGGGTCGATGAAGTGGTCCACGTGGCCCGAGGCCTCGAACACCTCGCCGATGAGCAGCGTGGGGGCCTCGATCTCCATGAATCCCTCGCGGTACACGTAGTACTCGCGCCATTTCTCCTCGATCTTCCGCTTGAGCAGCGCGCCCAGCGGGCCGTAGTCGTAGAAGCCCCGGGCCCCACCGTAGATGCGGCAGGAAGGCAGCAGGAACCCGCGTCGGCGGGAGACCTCCATCACCCGCTCGTACAGGTCCCGGTCCTCCCGCCTCTCCTCGCTCAACCCTGGCTCCCCCTACACCTCGTACACCGCCTCCGCCACCCCGTAGACCTTCAGCACGTGCTCCTCGGAGACCAGCACGACCCGCCGACCGTCGCGCGCCAGCCGCTCCAGCTCCTCACCCTCGAACTCCTCGGCGCCCACGACGATCAGCAGGTCCCGGCCCTCACCGTCCACGCCCTCCGGAAGGAGCTCTAAGTCGTCGTCCCCCACCGCGCCCACGTCCGCCCCCCGCCGGACCCACCGAAGCGACCGCACCGCCGCGCGGAGCACCTCGGCCACCCGGTCCGGGTCCCGCACCACGATCCCCACGCGCGCCCGCCGCCGAAGGCCCAACAGGGCCTCGCGCTGCCGCTCGTCCGGTCGGAACCCGTACGGCTCGGCGCCCGCCGCCTCCAGCACCTCCTCGGCGGCGCGCCCCGGGTCCTCGGACGACGTGATGTAACCGCCCACGATGACCGCGTCGACGCCGTCCAACCCTTCCACCTTCTCGGGCGTAAGCCCCCCGGCCACGGCCGTCCGGTACGGACACTCGCCCACCCCGGCCCGCTCCAGCAGCTGCTCGCCCGTGACGGACTCGTCGATGGCCGCGTGAATCAGCAGGTAATCCGGCCCGTCCGACAGGCCGTCCACCTTCCTCAACACGTCGCCCGGCTCCGCACCGATCGTGTCCACCAGCGCCCCCATGCCCAGCTCGTGCGCCCGGGTCACGAACGACTCGATCGTCTCCTCCGGGGCCGCCCCCAGCACGCACCCGAGCCCGGCGCCCCGGGACGCCACCAGCTCCGCCTCCAGCGCCCCCGTGTCCATCGTCTTCGTGTCCGCCACCACCGGACGCTCCGGGAAGCGCTCGACGAGGGCCTCCACCGCCCGGACGCCGCAGGACTTGATGAGCGGGGTGCCGGCCTCGAGGAGGTGAATGCCGGCCTCGGCGCACGCCTCCGCCAGCTCGATCGCCCGGGAGAGCGAGGTCACGTCCAGGGCGACCTGCGTCAGCATGCTCCCTCCCCCAGCTCGCGCAGCACCTCGCGGAACTCCCCCGGATCGGCGTCCGTCTTGACCACGGACCGCCGGGAGTAGTGCGGCCTCAGGGCCCGACGCCCCCTCTCCCGCAGCCCCTCCAATACATCTTTCAGCCGCGGGACCCGGGGCAGCCCCAACCGCGACGCCCACCGGTGCACGTCGTAGCTCCAGGGAAGCAGCCCTACCTCCTCGGCCAACCGCTCCAGCAGCTCACGAGCCCGCTCGAGCCCCAGACGCCCCGCCACCTCCGCCGCCCGGCGGGCCCACGCGCGATCGACGAAGTCCTCCAACCAGAGCGGGCCCAGGACGGTGAGCCCCTCCCCGCACTCCGGGCACTCGTCCTCGCCCGGCTCGACCACGGCCGTGAACCCGCACTTCCGGCAGTGCCCCACGTGCCCCAGCCGCCTCAGCGCCCTGTCCGCGCGCCTCGCCCCGCGCCGCACCCGGCCCACCACGCGCACGTGATGACGCTGGAAGAACGCGACGAGGGGCTCGAACGCCAGGTCGTACTTCGCGCACGTCCTCACCACGTACGAGAGCAGGGCCCGGATGGCCACCTCCTGGTAGAACTCGACCCGCTCCACCTCCACCCAGTACTTACGGCGCGCCGCCCGCGGGTAGCGACCAGCGAGGGCGGAGACGTCCGTCGCGGAGACCCCGATCAGGCCCCGGTTCCGCAGGGTGCGAACGGCCGCGTCGAGGAAGGGAACGGGCGGGCCGAACGGGTCCAGGTCCACGTAGTCGAACGCGCCGGCCAGCTCGTCCTCGCACATCAGCGCGTTCGCGTCCCGGTTCTCGACCCGGCAGACGTCCTCGACGCCGTTCAGCCGGACGTTCTCCTCGATCAGCTCCACGGCCCGCTCGTTGATGTCGTTGAGCACGACCGTGTCCGGGTCGAGCTCCACCGCGATCCGGAGGCCGCGGGCCCCCACGCCCGCGAGCGGGTCGCACACGAGGCGCGGGTTGGCGGGACCGACCGAGGCCACCGTGAGGTCCCGGCTAAGGCGCATGCGCGGGTTGTAGAACACGGGGTCGCGGGAGGAGGGCTGACCGCGGACTCGGGGAACCTTGAGTAGCGTCCGGCCCTCCCTGACCGTCTCGACCCTCATCGCCGGCCCCGTGACGCCCTAGTCGCGCAGCTCCACCTCGGTCCCGAGGGCCTGGCCCGGCAGGCCGCGCTCGAACCGGGCCCGCACGGCCCCGTTGTTCCCGTGCGTGTCCACGATCTTGCCCCGGATCTCCGTACCCGTCTCCGGGTGCCTCCAGACCACCTCCTTGCCGATCAGCCGCGCCGCCTCGGACTTGCTGTCCACACCCTGAAACTCTATTATGCACTGCCGTGGGTCCTGCGTGTGCCTGCCCATTCGGTAGTTCACGATCACGCCGCGCTTCACCTTCACCTCCGACATCGGGCCAACCCCCAGGGGGCCGCGGGTTGTCCAGGCTGGCCATCGAGGGCGGTAAGCCGGTGCGGGAGGAGCGTATCCCGATCGCGCAGCCGGTGATCGGCGACGAGGAGATCCGGGCCGTGGAGGAGGTGCTGCGCTCCGGACAGCTGGCGCAGGGACCGCGCGTGGAGGAGTTCGAGCGGCGCTTCGCCGAGTACGTGGGGACGGAGCACTGCGTGGCCACGAGCTCGGGCACGACCGCCCTTCAGCTGGCGCTGGAAGCGGCCGGAATCGGCGCGGGCGACCTCGTGATCGTGCCGTCTTTTACGTTTATCGCGACGGCCAACGTCGCCCTGCACGCCGGGGCCGAGGTCGCGTTCGTCGACATCGACCTGGAGACGTACTGCCTGGACCCCGCCTCCCTGGAGGAGCTCCTCCGGAGCCTGGAGCGGGAGCGGCGGCTCACCCCGCGCCGCGTCGCCGTGATCCCCGTGCACCTGTACGGTCACCCGGCCGACATGCGACCCATCCTCGAGCTCGCGGAGGAGTACGACCTCCTCGTGATCGAGGACGCGGCCCAGGCGCACGGGGCCGAGTACCGCGGGGACCGGGTCGGCGCCCTGGGCGACGCGGGCTGCTTCAGCTTCTACCCGACGAAGAACATGACCACGGGCGAGGGCGGGGCGATCACGACGGACGACGAGGACCTGGCGGAGGCCGCCGCGATGCTCCGCTCCCACGGGGAGCGCGAGCGGTACGATCACGTGGAGCTGGGCTACAACTACCGGATGACCGACATCGCCGCGGCGATCGGGCTGGAGCAGCTCAAACGGCTGGACGAGCTCAACCGGCGCCGCCGGAAGAACGCCCGGTTCTACATCCGGGAGCTGAGCGACCTAGAGCCCGAGATCCGGCTCCCCCGCGAGCGGTCCTGGGCAAAACACGTTTACCACCAGTTCACCATCCGCCTCGACCCGGACGCGCTCGAGTGCACCCGGGACGAGTTCGCGGAGGCCCTCCGGGCGGAGGGCGTCGACTGCGCCGTCCACTACCCCAGGCCCCTCCACCGGCAGCCCGTGTACCTCAAGCGCGGGTACCACACCGCGAGCCTCCCCAACTCCGAGCTCGCGGCCCGTACCGTCCTGTCGATCCCCGTGCACCCCGGGCTCTCCCGCGAGGACCTTGAGGACGTGGTCCGGGCCGTCGAGAAGGTCGTCACCGCCTACTCCTCATGATCCTCAGGGGAACCTTCCTTGCCGAGGAAGAAGTGCCCGAAGTGCGATGGAAAGGGTAAGATCAAGGCCGGAGAGCGCGAGTGCCCCGAGTGCCAGGGTACCGGCTACGTGGAGGACGTGGACATCAGCGAGCACTTCAAGGGCGCCTCCCAGCACGCGATCGAAGGGTACGACCTGGCCGGGTCCCGCGAGGTTCCGTGCCCCAAGTGCCAGGGCAAGGGCGTGATCCCGGTCTACGAGGAGTGCGACCGGTGCGGGGGCACCGGCCACATCGTCGTCTGCCGGGAGTGCGGCAAGGAGCTGGACCCGAACGCCGAGGAGGACCTGTGCGAGGAGTGCCGGGAGAAGATCAAGGAGATCCGCCGGAAGAAGCGCCCCAAGGTCAAGGTCCTGTCCCCAGCCTGCGGGTACGAGGACGTCGAGGTGGGCGAGCTGTACAAGGGCCGCGTCGCCCGCGTGGAGAAGTACGGCGTGTTCATCCAGCTGAACGACCGCACCCTCGGGCTCCTCCACAAGCGCGACATGGGCGACAAGGAGCCGCAGGACTTCTCCATCGACCAGGAGGTCGTCGTGAAGGCCATCGACGTGCGGCCCGAGGAGGGCGAGATCGACTTCACGATCGAGGGGATCGACCCGCGGCCCGAGAAGTACGAGGAGGAGGTCGTGGAGAAGGACCTCGAGCGCACGTACGTGCGCGACATCGACGAGTCCAAGGTCGGCGAGACCGTCCTACTCAAGGGCAAGATCATCCACGTCCAGCAGACGCCCGGCCCCACCGTCTTCACCCTCCGCGACGAGACCGGCAGCATCTGGATGGCCGCCTTCGAGGGGCCGGGCATCCGGGCCTACCCGGACATCGAGGCGGGCGACTACGTGCGGGTGGTCGGCGAGGTCACCACCCACGACGGCCAGCTGCAGGTCGAGATCCTGGACATGGAGAAGCTCATCGGCACGGAGAAGGTGAAGATCAAGCGCGCGATCGACGAGGCCCTCGAGCGCGAGGCCGAGCCGCCCGAGGACCTCACCCCGATGGTTGAGAGCGAGGTCCTGGAGCGGCTCTGGCCGCGGATGCGCGAGGCCGCCAGAATGATCAAGCGGGCCGTGCTCGAGGGCCGCCCCATCCTGATCCGACACCACGCCGACGCCGACGGAATCTCCGGGGGCATCGCCCTCGAGGAGGCCATACTGCCCATCCTCCGCGAGAACAACCCCGACCCCGAGGCGGAGTACCACTTCTACAAGCGCTTCCCGAACAAGGCCCCCATCTACACGATGGAGGACGCGTCCCGGGACCTCAACCACGCGCTCGAGGACGTCCACCGTTACGGCCACCAGGTCCCGCTCCTCATCCTCCTGGACATCGGCTGCACGGAGGAGGACGTCCCGGCCATCGAGGAGATGCGCGCCTACGGGGTCGACGTGATCGTCATCGACCACCACTACCCCGGCGAACCCACCGGCGAGAGCGCGGACGGGCTGCGAAAGTTCCCCATCGACGACCACGTGGACGTGCACGTCAACCCCTACGCCGCGGACGGGGACGGCAAGAACATCCCGGCCGGCGTCCTCGCCACCGAGATCGCCCGGCTCATCAACCCGGACGTCGAGGACCGCATCCGCCACCTGCCCGCCGTCGCCTGCGTCGGCGACCACGCCGAGTCCAAGGAGGCCGAACAGTACCTGGAGATCGCGGAGGAGTCCGGATACGACCGCGAATGGCTGCAGAAGATCGCCGCCAGCGTGGACTACCAGGCCTTCCAGCTCCGTCACACCCCGGGCCGTCACCTCATGAACGACGTCCTCGGCACGACCGGGAACGACGTCCGACACCGCCGGCTCGTCGAGAACCTGTACGAGCAGCACAAGCGCGCCTGCGAGCGACAGCTCCAGGCCGCCCTCTCGGGCGTGAAGGAGTACGAGTCCAACGGCATCAAGGTCGTCACGGTGGACGTCGAGCGCTACGCCCGCAAGTTCGAGTACCCGGGCCCCGGCAAGACCTGCGGCCTCGTCCACGACCTCAAGGTGGAGGAAGAGGGTGAGGACGCCAAGGTCGTTACCATCGCGTACGGGCCCGACTTCGCCGTGATCCGCGCCACCGAGAACCTGGGCATCAACCTCAACGAGATCGTCGAGGAGCTGCGGGAGGAGCTCCCGGAGGCCGCCATCGACGGGGGAGGCCACGAGACCGCCGGTTCCATCTCCTTCGCCGAGGCCCACCGGAACAAGGTCCTCGAGCGCCTCGTCCGCAAGATCCTGCGCGACGCCGCCTAACCCCGGGCGCACTTCACCACCAACCGCTCGCTCGACGACCACAAGGGCGCGCACGTGACCAGCCAGAGCTCGTCCCGGCCCACCCCGTACGGGTCCACCCGCGCGTCCGGGCTCACCACCTCCTTCCCGTACACCCGGTACACGTACTTCCGCCCGAACCAGTACACGATCACCTCGTCGCCCCGCTCCAGCTCGTTTAACCGCCTGAACGGGGACCCGAACAGCGTCCGGTGCCCGTACAGGATCGTGATCCCGCGCTCCCCGGGCTCCGGCGTCTCCGGATCGTAGTACACCCCATAGTCCGGCGAGATCGCGTTGATCGGCTCCCGCAGGTGCAGCTTCGGGATAACCAGCTCGCACCCGGGCACGGACACGGAACCGTGGTACAGCCGATACGCCAGCTCCCTCGCCGCCAGCTGGCCCAAATAAACGGTGGATGGGGCCAGAAGCAGCAGCCCCGGGACCAGGTACCGGAGCCTCACCGCCGGAGGCCCCTGTACACCAGGTACGCTCCCACCAGCGCCCCGATGACGGCCGCCGTGATCAGGAACAGCGACTCACCGGTCCGGTACTTGCCCACCGGCATCCCGGTACCGGCGCCTCCCCTCACCATCTTGACCCCACCGGCGCCACCGCCGGCACCGGCCCCCGGTCCGGGGGCACCCGCGCCGCCCCCGGCTCCCGGACCACCGGCCCCGGCTCCACCACCGGCCTGACCACCACCGACGGCACCACCGGTTCCACCGACTCCACCGGCCCCGGCGCCCCGACCGTACTCCAGCACGTACCGGAACCGCGGGAACTCCCCGTCCTCACGGCCGTTGATGACGAACTTGCCGTCCCGGATGGCCACCCTCCAGATCGCGGTCCCGTCCTCCGTGCGGTCCGGGCGCGGGTCGGCCGACGTCACCCGACCATCGCTCAGCGCGATGAGCCCCGCGAAGTCCGTTTCCTCGGCGTTGTCCGTGTTGGCCTTGAGCTTGAACGTGACCTCGATCCTCTCGTACCGGCAGTCGCTCATCTTGAACGGCCATCCCGGGTTCACGCTCACCGGCAGCCCGCTGATGGGAACGTCGTGCGCCTCGATGACCGCCTCCGCCCGATCACCCGACACCTTGCACTCCCGCACTCTGGAGTTGGGTATCTCCTCGACCTTGCTGACCTTCTTGGCCCCCTTGCCGACCGCCTGGACCCTGATGATCGCCTCGCTGACCACGAACGGGTCGCCACCGCCGGCACCGGCCCCTCCCGCTCCCACGGACTGGGCCGCCCCGGCGGCGGTCCTCGCGGCCCCTGAGGCCGCGCTACCGGCCGCCTGAGCCCCGGCGGCGGGGGATCCGGTGGGCATCTGACCGAGCTTCACCTGTCCCGACTCCTCCGCCACCCAGACCCCGGCTAGGACCGCCACGCCGACCACCAGCGCCGGCACGATCGATCCCAGGTGTCGCAACTTCAATTCCCCCGTAGACCCAGTCCAGCGTTTTGGTGCCTCATTTTTT
This sequence comes from Methanobacteriota archaeon, assembly GCA_027064305.1. Classification (GTDB taxonomy): domain Archaea; phylum JAADCQ01; class Methanopyri; order Methanopyrales; family Methanopyraceae; genus Methanopyrus. The sequence goes on along the minus strand of JAMOPY010000049.1, from coordinate 9,729 downwards.
AAGGGGTTTCACCGCTCCGGCATGATCCAGAAGCCTCCCCGGACCGCGGCCGCTATGAGGATCTTCGGAGTCACGGCATCCTTGGGGATCTCCACGACCACGATCAGCTTGTCCCACGCGCGGATCCCCTCCCGCTGCTCCAGCGACATGAGCTGCTTGACGTACCCTCCCCTCTTCGCCTTCGCCAGAGCCATCGCCTTGATGAAATCCGACAGATCGACGATGCCGACCAGGGGTTCCTGAGCCCGCTGTAGGGTTCCTCCGCCGCCGGCGGCCCCGCCGGCCCCTCCTCTCCCGACCAGGCCGAGCGCCGCGGCCGGCACGACCATCTTGCGGGCCGCGATGTCGACGCTGCCGGATCGGTACAGCTCCGCCGCCTTGGCGGCCGACTCCAGGTTGATCTTCGTGTTAAATCCCGCCAAACCGCCTCGGACCAGCAGTATGTACCGCACGATCCCACCGCTGATTTGGTTCGGTCCCTTCAGCAGCTCCCTGGGAACCTTGGTCTCACCCCGCTTGTGCAGCGCCGCCTTGATCACCCAGTCCACGGTCGACAGCGTGACCCTGTCCCCGACCCGGATGGCCCCGGTCTTGTTGGGGTCCGCCCAGACGGCGATCAGCACGGTCTCCGGCCTCTTGACCACCAGTTTCATCAGATCGTCCGCGGACATGGACTTCACCTTCGCGATCGCGTCCTTGACCGACATCAGCTGCGGCCCTTGGGGCGTGATCAGCTCGACCCGGCCGTTCTTCTGGTTCCTCTTGATCTGCGAGATCTGGTACTTCTGCCACTCCACCGTGGCCGCTCCCACCACGTCGATGGCCTGCAGCTGCTCTATCGTCTCCGCGGACAGGATCTGCTGCTGCAGCTTCGCCCGCATCGGGGACGTGGCCAGCGGCCCCGTGAAGTACCTGTTCAGCTCCGCGAGCTTCTGCTGCCGGAGCTTCTGCAGCTGTTCCATGTACGGTCGGTAGTACAGGAAGTACCAGGCGCCGACGGCGGACCCCAGGATGACCAGGCCCAGCACCAGCGCGCCCACGATGGCGTGACGACGCTCCTCCGGGATCTCCAGGGCCGCCGTCGACGCTACCACCGCCGCACGCACCCTATCACCCCCGACAGCGCGTAGTACGAGAGAATTCCCAGGATCATTCCGGAGGAGGCCACCTCCAACTTCCCCCTTAACCAGCCCGGGCAGAACAGGGGACTGAACAGGAGGGCCAGCATCGAGGCGCCACCGATGGTGATCACCGCCGGGTGAGGGCGCTTAAAGCTCGGGAACCGAACGGTGGACACCATGAGCGCCGACGCGCCCGCCAGCACCACCGGGTTGACCACCAGCCAGACCCGCGAGGGCAGGTCCGTGGTCAGGAAGTACAGGCACGAGGTGGCGGTGCCCACCCAGGGCACCGGCAGTCCCAAGTAGTACTCGTCCGGGGAGTAACCCTCGGCGCACATCGCGTTAAAGCGGGCCAGGCGGAGGGCCCCGCAGCACACCATGACCACGGCCAGCGGGTAGGCCACGAGCGCGGGCGCCATCTTCCCGACCAGGAGCAGCGAGGCCGGGGCCACGGCGAACGAGATCACGTCCGCGAGCGAGTCCAGCTGCTTACCGAACTCGGACGTCTTGCGCTTCCTCCGCGCCACGAACCCGTCGATCGAGTCGGCGATGAAGGAGAGCAGGATCATCCGGGAGGAGAGCCCGGGCCACCCGGACAGGGACGCGAGCACGGAGATGGAGCCGAACACCACGTTGAGCGTGGACACCACCGACGGGGCGTTAAGCAGGCTGGTGATCTTCCACCTCTCGATCCGCTCGTCCACTCCTCCTCCCCTCTTTTACCCTGATTATCGGCGTCTCACCCGCCCTGACCCGGTCACCCACCGAGACCAGGACCCGGTCCACGTGAGCCCGCGGAACGGCCACGTCCACCCGGGAACCCAGTCTTATCATCCCTATCGGCTGACCGCGCCGCACCCGGTCTCCCTCCTCCACGTACAGGTCGATCCGACGCGCGACCGCTCCCACCACCAGCCGCACAAGGAACGGCACCCTGCCCTCGAACAGCAGGATCGCCCGGTGATTCTCCGTCGCCGAGGAGGACCTGAACGCGGGCACGGTGCGCCCCCGGACCCGGCTCACCTCCCGCACGACGCCGTCGAACGGCGCCCGGTTCACGTGCACGTCCAGCGGGGACATGAACACGGAGACCATCACCGGCTCGTCCAGGTAGGACTCCACCTCCTCGTCCCCGGGACCCACGTGCATGACCCTACCCAGGAGCCGACCGTCGGCGGCGGAGACCATCAACCTGGGGTCGCTCGGCGGCTCCCGATCGGGGTTCCGGAAGAAGAAGGCCAGGAAGCCGGCCGCGGCCAGGAACAGCGCGGAGGCGGGCTTGCACACGGGGGCGGTGATCGCACCGAGCACCGCGGGCGGCAGCACGAACCGGTGCCAGCCGGGCGCCAGCATACCCCGTCACTCCCGACGACAAACGAAGATGAATCCCGGCACCAGGTGAACCCACCGCAGGTACCTCCGCTCCACCCGGAGCGGTACGCCCTTGACCGCCCGCAGAAAGCGCCCCGGCCAGTGGGTGAGCTGGACCACCCGACCGCCGGGCCGCACCGACTCGGCGTAGGCCTCAAAGACCCGCCCCGGGTCGGGAAGCGTTTTGATGGGCACCGTGGAGATCACCGCGTCGGCCCGATCCACCAGGTCCGGCAGCTCCCTAACGTCCGCCCGCACGAACTCGATCCGATCGTCCAGTCCCTCCTCCCGGGCCCGCTCCCGAGCCACCTTCAGCAGCTCCTCGTCCAGATCCACGGCGACCACCTCGCACCCGAGCCGGGCCGCCTCCAACGCCACCACGCCCGTTCCCGTGCCCGCGTCCACCACCAGGTCTCCCCTACCCACGCCCGTGACCTCCACCATGAACCTGGCAGTTCCACGCAGCGTGGGCGCCGGAGCCCCCACTCGCAGCGGCCTCCTGATCGCCCGGCTCACGAACCTGACCACGCCCACGTCCCCGACCCCCACGGGGTGGTTACGTGAGGCCCAGGAGCCTCATCAGCCGACTCCTGGACTACCTGAGGTCCGCGAGGAGGGAGGTTAAAATAGGAATCTACGGGGCCCCCAACGTCGGCAAGACGACCCTGGCCAACCGGATCGCGGAGGACTGGGGCGCGGAGCGGTTCGGCGAGGTCTCCGAGATCCCGCACGAGACGCGCCGCTCCGTCCGGCGCCGGGTGCGCATCGAGCTGGGATCGTCCCGAGTCGACTTCGAAATCGTGGACACGCCGGGCGTCACCACGAAGGTGGACTACCGGAAGTTCCTCAGGTACGGGTTGGACGTGAAGGAGGCCAAGCAGCGGGCCAAGGAGGCCACCAAGGGCGTGGTGGAGGCCATCCGACTGCTCAAGACCATCGACGGCGCGCTCGTGGTGATCGACTCCACCCGGGAGCCGCTCACCCAGGTGAACGTGACGCTGATTGGAAACCTGGAGGCGAACGAGGTACCGTTCATCGTGGTGGCGAACAAAATAGACTTAAAAGAGGCCGACCCGGGCGCCGTGGAGGACGCCTTCTCGGACTACCCCGTCGTTAAGGTTTCCGCCAAGACCGGAGAGAACATGGAAGACCTCTACAAGGCGATGATCAGGGAGTTCACGGGTTGACGGAGGGAGAGATCAAGGTCGAGGTCATGGCCCGATCGGCGCTAAAGGGCATGTCCAGGTCGGAGCTCATCGAGTACGTGATACGCCGGGCGAAGGACGGTGCGGTGATCGTTTTCGAGGGCCAACTCAACCCGGATCTACTCACCGAGATCATTCAGCGCACAATGGAGGAGGTGGACCTGGAGGAGTTCACGGGGATCGACATCTACGTGGTCCCGCCGAAGCGGGCGGCCCGACGATCCGGTAGAGGACTGATGAAAAGGCTCCTGGGGAAGCGATCCGAGGAGGGAATGACCGTCATCTCGCCGGCGAACGTGCTCAAGGATCTGGAGAAGGGAGAGGATTTCATCACGCTAAAACTTGGGTGACGGAGGCATGCCACACCGGTGCTTTAAATGCGGTAGAACGTTCGATAAGCTGAGCGATGAATTGATTAAAAGAGGGTGCCCGAACTGCGGATGTAGGTTGTTTCAGCGCATTCCTGAGGACGATAATCATGACCCTGCCGCCATAGTGGTGGAGCGGGATGGGGTGTACAAGATTAACATTGATAACATAGACGACGTCATCACCGTGTACAAATCTGGTAGATACTTTATCCTATTACCACCCGCGGACGGGCGGGGACGGAGGGGTTGAAGGCTACGGAGGACCCGGAAACCAGAGTTAAACTGCTAAGGTCCGCCGCCGTATCATATGAGAAAATGGACGAGGAAATGAACTCGTACTGCGCCATACTAGGGGATCCTGAGGATATCGAAGAGGCCCTCTATGAGACGATGAGATTTTCAAAATTTGAAATCGTGGATAATCGTGAGGTTAAGACCAAGTACGGGGTTACCGTGTGGAGGTACGGCGTCACCCTAATACGGTCCACCTCCGAGATCACCTCGTTAATCAGCCGCGTGGCGACCAAGTCCGAGCTGCTGTCCCTGGTTTTCGAGGAAGGTGATGGGAATTACGTCGTTGCCGGGCCGGACTCCGTCCTCAAGAGCGTGATGTCGCGGGCCAGGAGCCGGATGAAGATTAAGGTTAACAGGAGGAGGAGAGGGCCCGCGTTCATCGAGACCTCGATGATCCTCTTCGACGTGATGCCTCGCCCCATTAGGAACATTATAAGCGTGTTTTTGGGGGTCGAGGAGGAGACGTTCAGCATTATGGTCCTGCAGGTGGAGGATCCCGAGGAGTTTCGAAAGATCGCGAACGATCGTGGCGTTTACGTCCACGAGATCCCGGGCACCGAGGAGGAGGGGTAGGGGAGCTCGACCTTGCCGTTCTGGAGGAGGAAGAAGCGCGAGGAGGGTGAGGAGGAAGAGGAGGAGCGCGGCGAGGAGACCGAGGAGCGCGAGGAGGAGTCCATCTCCGAGGAGTTGGAGAGGGAGGAAGAGGTCGAGATCTACGGCGATTACGCGGCCCTCGGCATCGACCTGGGCACCATGAACACGGTGGTGGCGCGCCCCTCGGAGGAGGAGTTCCAGGTCAAACAGTTCCCCTCCGTGGTGGCCGTCAAGAAGGGCACGAACAAGGTGCTGGCCATCGGTGAGGAAGCCCGCAAGATGCTCGGCCGCACCCCGGAGGACATCGTGGCCGTCCGACCCCTCCGGCACGGAGTCATCGAGTCCATGGAGTACGCCAAGTTCATCGTCCAGTACGCGATCGAGGTCGGTTCGAACAACAACCCGGAGGAGATCGAGCGGGTCGCCGTGGGCGTCCCGGGTGACGCCTCCGAGGTGGAGCGCCGCGCGATCAAGGAGGCGACCGTCGAGGTCGGGATCGAGGAGGACAACGTGATCATCATCCAGGAGGCCCTCGCGGCGGCCATCGGCGCCGGCCTACCCATCGCCGAGCCCACGGGCACGATGGTGATCGACATCGGCGCCGGATCCACCGACATCGCGGTCATCTCGCTGGGCGGCATCACGGACCAGGAGACCATGCGCGTGGGTGGCGACGACATCGACCAGAACATCGTCGAGCTCGTCGAGGAGGAGTACGGGGTCCGGATCGGCATCCACGAGGCCGAGCGGGCCAAGATCGAGGTGGGTCGCGTGTTCTCCGAGACCGAGGACTTCGAGGACAAGGAGATCGAGGTCGTGGGCAAGGACGTCGAGACGAACAAGCCCAAGGAGATCACGATCGACTCGGAGCTGGTGGCCAAGGCCGCCGAGCCCGTCGTGCAGGAGATCATCCGCGCCATCCGAAGGATCCTGGACCGGCTGCCCGCGGAGCTGATCCCGGGCGTGTACGACAACACGGTCATGGTGGGCGGCACGTCCCTGATGCCGGGCATGCAGGCGCGCATCGAGGAGGAGACGGACATCCCGGCCGAGCTGGCGGACGACCCGATGACGGTGGTCGCCAAGGGCGCGGCGATCGTCGCGGCCGAGCCGAGGACGCTGGAGCCGGAGGTCCGGCTGAGAGCGCTGAAGTAACGGGACCCCCGGCGTTGAGGCTCCGGTACGACCTGCACACGCACACCGTCTACTCCGACGGCCACGGCACCCCGTTCGAGAACGCGGCCGCCGCCGAGGAAAGAGGCCTCGAGGCGGTGGCGCTCACCGACCACGGGCCCGCCTCACCGGAGGGGCTCACCGACCGCTCCTTCCGACGCCTCCGCTCCGAGGCGAAGGAGGCGGAACGACAGCTCTCGGTGAAGGTCTACGTCGGGATCGAGTCCAACATCGTCTCCCCCACCGGCGAGATCGACGCCACCCCGGCGATGCTCGAGCAGGCCGACCTCGTCCTGGGCGCCGTGCACCACCCGCACCTCCTCGCCCCTAACCCGGTCGGGACGGAGGAGGTGCGTCGGGTCATCATCCAATCCACCCTCCGCTGCATCGAGCGCGGTGAGGTGCACATCATCGCCCACCCGGTCTGGATACTGGAGGAACTCGGCCACCGCATCACCGCCCGGGAGGCCGAGGAACTCGCCCACGCCGCGGCCGACCACAACGTCGGCCTGGAGCTGAACGCCCGCCACCTCCCGCGGGACTTCACCCTGTACCAGATCGCCGTCCGGGTGGGCGCCCCCATCACCTTCGGCTCCGACGCCCACGCGCCCGAGGAGGTGGGACGGTTCAAGCCGCTGATCCGGATCGCCAGAAAGCTCGGCGTCGAGCCCCACGAGACGGACCCGAGGGAGCTGGGCATCCTGTGAAGACCCTCGACCTGGACTGGGAACGGATCAAGCTCGAGCTGGAACGGTCGGAGGACTCGAGCGAGCTCCCCCGACGCCTCCCGCCGCGCGAGGCCGCCGTCGCCCTCGCCTACACCGGCTGCCGGAACCCGGGCGAGCTCCTCCGGCGAGACCCCAACGTCGGCACCGACCCGCTCATCACCGCGCTGCTGACCATCCACACCAAGGTGGCCGCCAAGGTGGAGGAGTGGGCCCCGCTAGCGTGCCCCGACGTGCGGGCCGCCGAGGAGCTCACCGGCGAGCACGTGGCGCGCGCCAAGGCCCGATTCCTGTCGGATCGAGCGGGCGGCCGGGAGTGCCTCGACCTCTGCGCTGGCATCGGTGGCGACACCCTCGCTCTCTCTCGGCACTACCACGTCACCTCCGTCGAGCTCGAGGGGTCCCGAGCCCGCGCCCTGCGCACGAACGCCCGCCTTCACGCGCCCAAGGACGTCCGGGTCGTTGAGGACGACGCGACCCGGATATCACCCGATGCGGACGTCGCCCACGCGGACCCGAGCCGGCGCGGCGCCCGACGGCCCGGGGAGACGAGTCCCCCGGCCACCGAGCTCCGCGAACTCCTCGACGGTCTGCCGCACCTGATCGAGGTGCCCCCGGCGACCCCGGCCCGACCCGGCACCGCGGTGTTCAGCCGGGCCCGGGAGGTGCGCGCGGTGTGCTGGACGAACCTGATCGACGGAACCGCCGCGATCGTGTCCGAGACGCGCGCGGTCCTCGAGGGAGACCCGGAGACTCCCCGGAGATCCCCGAAACCGGGCCGCGTCGCCTACATCATCGAGCAGGACCCGGCCGTGCGCAAGGCCCGCCTATCGACGCTGCTCGCGGAGGAGCTGGACGCGTACCCGACCCTCACCCCGGGACGGGAGTCCCTGCTGGCCACCACCGGGGCGCCCCCGGAGGATCCGCCCGACCACGTGATCCGCGTGGTCAAGGTGGGGGAGGAGGGCGAGGGACCCCCGATCGTGCGGTCCATCGGGGTGCGGTTGGGGAGAAGGGACGTGATCCGACTACGGAAAAGCTATGAGAGGTACGACGTGGTCTACGTGACGAGGGCCGGGACGTTCCCGGGACGGATCGTCCACGAGAGGGGGTTCTAGGAGGGACCCATGATGAGCGCGTGGCCCACGGCGCTGAAGGCCCTGATCCCGCTCGCGGGCGCCTCACTGGCCCTCCTGGCGATCGGCAGGCTGGGCGATCGAAGCCACTTCATCGTGCTCCGAACCCTCGGCCTGATGGGACTGCTCTTCTCCGTCCTGGCGGGAGTCACCGCTTTCCTGACCAAGAGCGTGCTCGTCGGGGCCGCGGTGGGGCTGACCTGGGCGGCCATCTCGTACCTGACAAGCGACAAGCTCGTGCTGCTGAGCATGGGGGCGGTGAGCGAGGAGGAGTTCCGGGCGCTGAGGCCCGAACTGTCCGACCGGCTACTCCGGGTTCGGGAGCTCGTCGACGAGCTGGCGGCCCGGGCCGGGATCGAACGACCCAGGCTCGTGGTCGTGCCCGAGGAGACCGACCTGGGTGCCCTACCCAACGCCTTCGCCGTGGGCCGCCGGTCCCGCCCGGTGATCGGGGTCACGGAGGGACTGCTGAGGCTGCTGGACGACCGCGAGATCCGAGGCGTGCTCGGGCACGAGGTCTCGCACGTGCGGAACCGGGATACGTTGATCATGACGATCGCGGCCGCGATCGGCACGACGCTCTCCTACGCGCTGGACCCGTTCATCAACGCGGCCCTGGACTCCGACGAGGACTGGCTGACGCTGATCCTGCTCGGCTTCGTCACCTCCATCATCGTCACCGTGATCGTGGCCGCTATCAGCCGCACGCGCGAGTACCTCGCGGACGAGGGGAGCGCGCGCCTGACCGGGGATCCGCTCGGGCTCGCGCGGGCCCTGGCCAAGATCGAGGAGGCCGTGAGAGGCGCCCCGATCCGGGCGGAGACGACGGCGGAGGCGGCCACCGCCCACCTCTGGATCCGCAACCCGTTCCGCGGCGGGATGCTGGCGCGACTGTTCAGCACGCACCCGCCCACGGAGAAGCGCATCGAGCGGCTCAAGCGCCTCGCCGAAGGGCCGCGCTGACGATCGCCCGCGCGTCCTCCACGTACCGGCGCACGGACAGCGGGTCCCACGGGTCCACCTCGCGCGCCGCCCGCACCAGCTCCTCCCGCACCTCACGCGCCCGGCGGCTCACGGGCTCCACCCGGGGCACCGACACCCGCTCACCCAGCCGCTCCACGGCCATACGCACGGGCTCCAGCACCAGCGACCGCTCCAGATCCGTCAGGAAGTCCCGGGGCACCATCCTCCGAACCAGCCGCAGTCCCATCTCCACCCTACGACCGACTGAGCCCGGGATGAACTTCAGCACCAGCTCCTCCGCCCCGCACTCGAGCGGCAGCGACAGGGCGCGGAGGGGCGGCACGCGGCCCGGCAGCACGCCCCGCTCGGCCTGAAGCGCGTGCGCCAGCTCGTGGGCCAACGACAGCTTTACGGAGGTCAGGTCGCCCCCGGCCGGTAGCGTGATCACCACCGTACCGCCGGAGACGATCGTCCTCGGCCCTTCCAGCCGCCTCCGGCAGCTGACCAGCGTGACCCGGGCCTCGGGCTTCAGTCCCTCCGGCAGCTCCCGGAACGCCGTCAGCACCTTGCACCGCTCGCGCTCCGGGTACAGCAGCATCACCTTCAGCACGGGCGTACGCGCACGCCCCGCCGCGCCAGGAACTCCTTCACCTCACGGATCGAGTACTCCCCGTAGTGGAAGATCGAGGCGGCCAGCGCCGCGTCCGCCCCGGCCTCCTCGAACACCTCCAGCATGTGCCTCGGGTGACCGCAGCCCCCCGAGGCGATGACGGGCA
>JAMOPY010000048.1 GCA_027064305.1 Methanobacteriota archaeon | reverse complement strand
GGTACGTGGAGCGGGCCTGCGAGGTGGCCGAGCTGCTGATGGGGGACTACGTGCGCGGGGCGTACCTGAGGAACCTCTCCGAGAAGTACTTCGGCGACCCGAACCTGCACCTGGTGGACTGGATCCGGTGGTTCTGGGACCGGTACGGGTACGAGGAGAACCCGCCGGTGGACCTCACCATCCAGGGCGTCACGATCACGGCGGACCCGGAGGAACTCCTCGCGTGGATGGCGCAGTTCGACCCTCAGGTGATGATCGTTGAACCGGGCGAGCCCGGTGGTGAGGGCGGTCAGGGGGAGGAGGGTGAGGGATCGACCGGGACGGGCTCCGGCGGCTCGCCGCTGCCGCTGATCCCGGTGATCCCACCGCTCCGCCGCCGCTAGCCGGGCACCCAGATGTACTTCTTACCCACCTTGTACACCGTGCCACCCATCTTCTTCATCTGACCCAGCTGAGCGCCGCCTCGCTTGGCCCGAGTCACCTCCTTGAACTTCTCCACCTTGATCCCGGACGGCGTGCGGTAGACCTTGGTCACGACGACCTTGCCCGAGGTCGTCTTGGTGATGATGGTGGCCTGCGAGACCTTGGGGTTCAGCACCTTCGTCAGCCCGTAGCTGGCCGACATGGTGAGGATGAAGGCCAGCGCGAAGACCATCGCGGCGTCGAAGAGGTTGGCTACCCCCGTGAGCGGATCGTCGTCCCCGTCGTCCCCGCCCAGGAAGCGCCGCCGACGTCGGCGGCGTAGGTATCGGGGCACGCCTCACCCCCCGAACTCCCGGTTGAGGATCATCTCGGCCAGGAACTCCAGGTCGGAGACGTCCTTCTCGTACCATCGCGAGCGGAAGAGGGTGATCACGTAGCAGAGGCCGGCGGAGGCCAGGCCCACGACCGTGGTGGCGAAGGCCGTGATCAGGGCCGTGGCGAGCCCGGCCATGTTGCCCTTCGCCAGCTGCTCGAGGCCCGGGCCCAGGGGGATCAGCGTGCCCATCAGGCCCAGCATCGGGCCCAGCCGGACCACGATCCGGGTCCTGGAGATTCGACGGGCCAGGTAGTTCTCCAGGTTCTCCAGCTCCTTTTCGGCCCGGAGTCCCGCCTCCTCCGGGTCGTTCGAGTCGCGGAGGATCTTCCGCAGTCGGTTCAGGTACTCTCGGAAGTGCGGCGGGAGGCGCACGTCCTCGAGCTTGGGGAACCGCTCCAGCACCTCCTCCAGGTCCCGCCGGGTGAAGTGCGGTCGGAGGACCACCTCCCGCAGGAACATCCCGAACTCGATGATGGAGTACCCAAGGAAGAGCAGCAACAGGATTACCGTCGGGTAAAGCAGGGCCTGCATCACCACGTACAGGGCCTGGTTGATCACCGTCGCGACGCTAGCCATCGTATCACCACCCGTAGCGCGTCGTCCACGGGGTTGGAGGGCGGGTACTCGCCCATCCGCTCCCGACGCATGGCCCACCCGTACCCCAGGACCGCCAGGCCCAGGAGCGCGGCCAGGACCGGGCACAGTTCGTGCGCGGGGGGCGCCGGTATGCGGACCTTGGGCGCCTTCTTCCACAGGGGGTACAGCCAGGCGATGAGCCCGGTGAGCACGAACAGCAGTCCCACGGCGTTCTCCAACCCGCTAAGGGCCACCGCGGGAGGGACCCGGAAGGCCCGGATCAGGGCCTCGGCCGAGACCAGGCTGGCGAGCGTGGTCGAGGTGTAACAGGCCCAGAGCACGAGGGCGGACTGCGATAGGCTCAGCGACCCGATCCTGGCGTAGAGGGCCACGGACAGGGCCACGCCGATCAGGCAGATCGGACACGGCACGGCCACGACGAAGACGCCCAGCCGAGAGACCTCCTCGGAGGACCGCTCCACGTGCCACTTCCGGGCGATGAACGCGCCGATCGCCATCAGGACGAGCCCGAGGACGGCGTGCCCCAGTAGGGCGTACCGCTGGGTCTCCAGGGCCGCCGACAGGAACCGGGTGGTTAGCCACCCGAGCCCCAGGATGGCGGGCACCAGGATCGCGGACAGGAGCAGGGCGATCAACACGGAGCGGCGCAGGCCGAAGCCCGCGAACCCGATCCCGAGCCCCGTCTTCAGCCCAACGATGAAGACGAAGAACGCGACCGCGAGCGCGTAAATGGGGTTGTCGGCGAAGAACGGGACGGCCATCCAGGAGGTGAGCGCCGCGAAGACCACCGCCGCGGCGGCCGCGACGCCAACGATCCCTCGGGAGAGCGGCAGCCCGACGCGTCGGGAGATCAGGTACCCGGAGGCCAGGAGCGCGGTCAGCGAGGCCGCGACGGCCCCCATCACCGGGTGAACCAGCCCGGACGGCAGGATCGCCCCCGAGAGCGCGAACCCCTCCGACACGCTCCGCGCGAGCTCGGCGGGCCTGCCCACGCGGAACATCCGGTCCAGGAGGGCGCCGGTGCCCGCGGCCAGGGCGGGGGCCGCGAGCCCGTACACCAGACCGTAGGCGAGAGCGTCCGACACCGTCATCGGGTGGTATCGGAGCATGATCAGGGTGCTGGAGGCCGCGTACGAGGCGAAGGCCAGGACCGGGCCGAGCCACCTCAGCCCGCGTCCCCCCTATGGGCCGAGGGCGGTGGCCAGCGCGAACAGCGCGTTGAACGGGGGCAGGAAGAGCACATTCTCCACCAGCTCGTAGTACTTAATCCTGGGCATGCGATTCATCAGCTCACCCATCAGACGCCGCTTCTTAACCTCCAACCGACCCTCAACCCGGGCGAGCTTGGCCACGACCCTCACCCGGTCGGTGACCCCAACCTTCCCCTGCTCGACCAGCCACCGAGCCTCCTCCAGCTCCGCGGCGACCTCGGAGACGGTCCGGGCGACGTCGGACACGTTCACGCCCTTCCTCTCCGCGCTGTCCAGGTGAGCCCGGGCGTCCCTGAGCCGCCGCTCCGCCCCGACCAGTGCCCTCAGCAGCTCCACCCGATCGCGGCCCGGGTTCCCTCCGATCCTGACGGTGTTATCGTACAGCGTCGCCTTGTAGGACAAGTAGTCGAACGAGGCGAGCACGCTGCCCACGTCCCGGGAGGCCCGGTCCAGGTCCGAGACCGCGGCCTGGAGCCGAGTGAAGTGTAGGTACCGGTGGTACTTAGCGTGAAACGACCCCAGGCAGGCGATCGGCGAGAGCGTTACCGCCACCACCAGCGCCGCCGCGAGCCGCCACCGCACCGTCCCCTCCCCCGCCGTCCCAGCGCGCCGTCGCTCAGTCGTAATATCACTTATGGTTTTAAGTGTGCGCACGCGCATAGACCCAGGCGTTGTCATCCTCATCCGTGTGCTTCTCCACCACGTAGCCGACGGTACCGTAGTACAGCGTCTTCAGCAGCTTGTCCACCTTCTCCTCCACCCGCCGGTCCTCGTCGATCACGTGCTCGTCGTCGAGCAGCACCCCGAACCACAGGATCAGCTCATCCAGGTAGATGCGCTGCGAGTACTCCCCCATGCCCAGGAACAGCTCCCCGTCGTCGATGGTCTCAACGA
>JAMOPY010000047.1 GCA_027064305.1 Methanobacteriota archaeon | reverse complement strand
TCGACGAAACCCAGCGGTCGCTTGGGGTCCAGCACGCTCGCCCAGGGCTCCTCCACGTCGGGCTCGCGGACGCCCAGGTCGGCCAACGTGTGGTGGCGCACGCTCTCGTGCGCCTCCAGCTTGCCGTCGTAGAACTCCCGGTTCGGGAACTCCATGATGTCCTCGTGCATCCGGTACTGGATCCGGAGCATGCGGGAGAGCTCCGGGTGCTCCTCGATCAGCCGCTCGAACAGGGTGCGGGAGAGCTCCGGCTCCGCCTCCTCGCTCAGGATCGTCGGGGGCAGCTGCTTGTGGTCACCGGCGATGACGAACCGCCGGGCTCGGGTGATCGGGATCAGGGCGGAGGGCTCGGTCGCCTGCGACCCCTCGTCGATCACGGCCACGTCGAACTCGACCTCGTCCAGGAACTCGAGGCCCGCGCTCGCGTTCGTCGTGACCACCACCTCGGCCTCCTCCAGAATCTCCTTCACGGCGCGCTCCTCCAGGTCGTCCGCGCCCTCGAAGAGCTTCTCCACCTCCCGGTTCAGCTCGATCCACTTCGCCATGCTCCGGATGACGTTCGGTGGGACCCCGCGCGCGCCCTTCCCCTTGCGGGCCAGCCGGAGGATCGTCTCGTCCGACATGCCCCGGCGCCACCGGGGGGTCGGGCGCTGGTACCGGTCCCGCTCCTTCATCAGCCGCCGCGCTCGCTCCCGCAGCCGCTCCGCCTCCTCGTACAGCGGGTGCTTCTCCACGAGCGCGCTGAGCGTGCGCCGCTTCAGCTTCTTCGAGACGCGGGCCGGGTGCCCGACCCGAACCGCGTTCACGCCGCGCTCCAGCAGGTTCTCCAGCAGGTTGTCCGCGGCCACGTTCGACTCGGCCGTGGCGAGCACCTTGTTCCCTCGCTTCACCTCCTGCACGATCACCTCCGTCAACGTCCGGGTCTTGCCCGTGCCGGGCGGCCCGTGCACCAGGAAGAAGTCCGGGGCGCCCAGCGCGTACCGGACCGCCTCCCGCTGGGACGGGTTCAGGTCCCGATCCACGAACTCCACGTCCTCCGGCTCCGCCTCCTCCGGCTCCCGCAGCCCGATGATCGCGTTCCTCAGCTCCCGCAGCCGGCCCCGGGCGTGCCGAATGCGCTCCAGCGCCTCGAGCATGCGCTGAAACGTGACGTCGTTGGCGTACAGGTCGAGCCGGATCCCCTTCCCGACGGCCCACCGGGGCGGCGGGTTGTCGAACGCCACGGTGATCGAGCGCCGCGTCTTCTCCACGACGGTGCCGGTCAGATCGCTCTTCAGCGGGTCCCCTCGGCTCACCAGGACCAGGTCTCCCACGGAGATCTGAGTGTCAATCTCCTCGCGGCGCCCGTACTTGACCAGGTAGTATCCACCGACCTCGCGGCCCGCCCGGGTGCCTCGCAGGTTGAGCACCGCGCGTCCCTTCTCCTCCCGCTCGCGACCCGAGAGCCGCTTGATCTCCTCCTCCATCGCCCGCATCTCCGCCTCCCGCTCCAGCTGGACCAACCGCTGGAACCGGCGAACGTACTCGTCCACCCGCTTGATCTCCCGAGACTCCTCCTCACTCGGGCGTCGGGCCTCGTCGCTGCGCAGCAGCCGCCGGGCCGCGTCGCGTTGAACCTCGCACAGGGCGGCCCCGTTGGCCAGCCAGATCTTGCCCACCTCCGAGGGCTTGACCCGATGATCGCGCAGCCGCTTCAGCACGTCCTCGGGCGTGTCCCCGGGACCGAATCCCTCGATTAACACCTCCTCCAACCTTCAACCCCCAGTGTACACCAGCCGCACGGGGGCCGGACGATGCCGTCGTTCCCGATCCGGCTGTTCAGACGGCTGAAGGCGTACGTGGAGTCCACCTACGAGCGCGTGGCCGTGGCCTACTCCGGCGGCCACGACAGCTCCGTCCTGCTGCGGGCCGCGGTTAAAGCTTTGGGGAGAGGTAACGTCGTCGCGTGCACGGCCGCCCTACCCTATAAGCCCGACCCGGCCCCGGCGCCCCCGCTGAACGTCGACCAGCTGCTCGTGCGGCCCGACGTGAGCGAGGTCCTCTCGGGCCCGGACGACCACCCGTGCTACGCGTGCAAGCGGGCGATCTACGCGGCCATCACGGAGGCCGTGGACGACGTCGACGCGGTCCTGGACGGGACGAACGTATCGGAGCTGGCGCGCGGCAGACCCGGGCTCCGGGCCCTGTACGAGCTCGAGGTGGACGTCCCGCTGCTGAAGTGCGGGTTGGGCGACCAGACGACCGCGTGGCTGGCGGCCAGGTTCGGGCTGCGATCGCGCCCCGGCTCCTGCTCGCTGACCGGACTGCCCGAGTGGCCCGAGATAGGCGAAGTGGACCCCGGGGAGGCCAACGCCCGGGCTCGGAGGGCCCGCGGGGGATCCGATGGTGGGTGGAGCCTCTCAAGCTGCCTCGAAATCCGGGTGCACGCGCCGCTGCCCGAGGTTCGGGGAGAACGGTTCGAGTGCGTGAGGGACGGTGAGGAGACCCAGTTGGTCGTGCGGAAGGGTCCGGTGACGGAGGCCGTGGCCGAATGCTTCCGCCGGTGCTGGGTGGTCTGAACTAGGACTCCTCGACCTTAACCTCGAGGGTCAGGGGCCTGAACCGGAGTGACTTCACCTCGTTGTACGCCGAGATAGGGAGCGGGGCCATGGTGACGTCCTTAATCAGCCGGGCCACGAACGGCTCGAGCTGGAAGACCTTGTGGGTGTGGTCGCCCACCATGGGTATTTCATCCTCTATGCTCTCGAGCAGCCTCTCGCCCAGCTCCCGGTGATCCCGGGAGGTCACGGGGATCAGGGTGGAGCTCCTCACCTCGGAGCGGACGGCGCGAACCACGCGTTTAAACTGCCGGCGCTTCACGCTGCCCAGGATCACGATGTAATCCGGCTTCAGGGAGCGCAGCGTCTCCGCCTGGGACCAGTGCAGCGCCCGCTTCCGACCCCTCTCGTCCTCCCAGATGGGCTTCCCTTTGGTGTACATCCACAGGTAGGAAACGTCCATGATGGGCGCGTCCAGCATGGAGGACAGGTACACCCCGTACAGCGAGGCGACCGCGTCCGTCACGAGCACGAGCACGGGCGCGACCTCCCACAGCCTCTGGACGACGACCGCCTCGACGCCCCACGAGCACACGTCCGGCAGCCGCTTCCAGCGCCGCTTGACCACCTCGCCGTCCGGCCGGTCCACCTTCAGGGGACCCGGATGCAGCGGCTTCAGGCTCACCTTGTGGTACGGTGCCACCACCACGTACTCGTCGGAGTCCGGTGGGAGACCCTCCGTCAGGTCGGAGGTGGGACCGACCGCGTTGTGGGAGGCGAGAAGCAGCGGGATGCGGACCGCGGAGACGTCCACGATCGCCCTCCTTAGCCTCCTCCCACCTCCCATCGAGGCCAGTACGCGGATGGTCTCGTACAGCGGGTAGGCGGTGACCAGCTCCGTCTCGGAGCGGCCCGAGTAGCTCCGGATGAACGAGTCCAGCTCCTTCACCTCCTCCTCCGGCTCCTCCTGCTCCCCCTCGGCGGTCGTCGCGGGGCGAGGCTGCTCCTCCATCGGCCCTCCGATGGCCTCGACCACGGAATCCGGGTCCACGGGCCCAACCCGACTCTTGATGCTGTACAGTCGACTTTTTACGGTTTTACGAGGACGGCGAAACAGCCGCCGGAGCATCGCGCTCCTCCCGCTACCCGGTGATTCTGAACATCTCCTCCACCGTCTCCTCCGCGTCCCTCATCACGTCCCGATCCAGCTCGACCAGGAGCGCTCGCGGTACCCTTCCCTCCAGCACCCGCTCCACCTTCTCGCCCGTCGTCACCTTCATGTCCGGGCACACGGCGTGCCCCGGGACGATCACCTCCACGCCCAGCTCCCGCTCGATGCGGAACCCCAGCCCCTCCTCCGTCCCCATGATGATCCGGTCCGGGCCCCGCTCCCGGCAGTACTCGTAGATCTGTGAGGTCGAGCCCACGTAGTCCGCCGCCCGGCACACCTCCGGCGGGCACTCCGGGTGCACCAGCACGTCCGCGTCCGGGTACCGGGACGCCAGGCCCCGGAGGTCGGACAGGGTGATGGCGTGGTGGACCGGGCAGCACCCGCGCTCGGGAAACGGGATGATCTCCTTGTCCTCCACGTTGGCCGCCACCCACGCGGCCAGGTTGTTGTCCGGGACGAAGATGACCTCGTCCTCGGGCAGCCTGGACACGACCTCCACGGCGTTGGCGCTAGTGCACATCACGTCGGCCTCGGCCTTCACCTCCGCGGTCGTGTTCACGTACGCGACCACGGCGGCGTCCGGGTGCTCCCGCCGGAACTCCCGCAGGTCCTCGGCCCGGAGCCTCAGGGCCATCCCGCACATCGCCCGGGGGTCGGGAACCACCACCTCCCGGTCCGGGTTCAGGATCTTCACCACCTCCGCCATGAAGTCCACGCCGCACATCACGATCCGGTCCGCCTCCACCTCCCGCGCCCTCATCGCCAGCTCCAACGAGTCCCCCAGGTGGTCGGCGAGCAGCTGCACCTCGGGCCGCTGGTAGTTGTGCACCAGCACCACCGTTTCGGGCATCGACCGTCCCCCTACAGCGGCTCGAACTCCACCCCGAACACCCGCTCCGGGTTCTCCACCATCACCCGGCCCACCAGGTCCTCATCCACCAGCCTTAGCAGCCTTGCGGCCTTGGGCACGGCCCGGACGGGCAGCGCCGCGTTGGGCCTCGTGGGATCGTCCAGGTAGTCGCTCTCCAGCAGGAACTCGTCCCCGGACTCGGCCGCCTCCCGAACCCCGCGCCGCGAGGCCGGGACGGACGGCCAAACGCCCACGCCCCTGGCCAGCCCGACGTCGGGCGAGGCTCGATGACGCACGAACCGCTCCGGATCGAATCCGGCCCCCTCCAGCCACTCTTTCAGCCGCATGTAGTGCTTCTTGGAGGCCCGGGGACCGTGGTAGATGACCGGAAGGTCCAGATCCTTCGCGAGCTCCAGAAACCTCAGGAACACCCGGTGACAGGCGCGCCTGACCTCCTCCCGGACGGGGAAGTGAGGGTGACCCACCTCCCCGATCGCGACGACCTCGTCGTACTCGGCGTGATAGCGCTCGATCAGGTCGCAGACGGTCTCCGCCACCTCCATCACCCGGTCGGGCTCACGCTCCGCCAGCCGGGCCACCTCGGCCGGGTGCCAGCCCAGGCTCGCGTACCCTCGCAGCGGGTACTCGAGTCGACCGAACCTCACGCCCTCCAGGTGCAGGCGGAAGGCCCGCTCGAACGACCGTCGATCGAACCCTCGGATCCGGTAGCTCTTGAGCGTGAGGACCGGCGAAACGAACCCGGTCCCGCCGGCCCGGTGGAACCGCTCGAAGACTCGGTACCCGTCCCCGCGCACCGGATTAAAGTGCAGGTGCACGTCCGTGGCGGCCTGCACGTGGATCGCCCCCGGCTCAGCGTCATCCCGGTCGATCATCACGCGTCTCTCGAGTGGTGGCCCTCCTCATCGCCGGCGGGGGAGTTAAGTTGTACGTGGAGGTGAGGAGGAAGCACGGGCGCGACCAGGGCCACGCGCCGATGTCGGAGGACGACGTCCTAAGGGTCCACCCGAGGGAGAGACCCGGCGTGGTGTTCGTCACCCCGGAGGGCGAGGTGCCCGCGGACCTGGGGCACCTGCGGATGGTGGAGGACACGATCACCCTGCACGCCGACCCGACCCGCGAGCCCGGTCCGGACAACCCCTCCGTCGTCGTCCCGGAGCACGTGCTCGCGGCCCTGTTCGCGGCCGGGTGCCCGGGCGCCCGCGTGGAGGTGCGTGGGCGACCGGGGTACGCGAGGCACGTGTGGCGGGTGGACTGCTACGTGCGCGAGCTGGTCGAGGCCCTGGGGGGACCCTCCGACCCGCCGGACGTGGGCGCCGTCCGGGCGGCTAAGAGGGTTTTCATTCGGGAGGGTGAGGCCCCCTCGAGGGTTCGAAACGTGGGCGGGACGATCGAGCCCTCGGAGGAGTTCACGGTGGAGCTGGACGGGGAACCGGTCCCGCTGGACGAGCGCACCGTGCTGCGGGGCAACGTGAGCAACAAGACCCCGGAGCACGCCGCGCTGGACGTGGCGGCCGACGTGGTCATGCTCGCCGGCACGTGCCCGGCCCTGGTGTCCCTAGAGCGGCCCGACCTCACCACGTCGGTGCACCCGGCCGACGTGTACCTGGCCACCGCCTCCCGTCCGGGGTGCCGCGTCTGCTCGCTGAACCGTGGGTGGAGGATGCGCGGCGCGGTGCGGGTGCGGGAGGGGGACCGGCTGCGGGTGGGTACCGATCCGTCCGATGAGGTCTGCCTCAGCGAGCTGCCGGAGTCGGAGGAGCTCGAGGTGGACGAGGTCCGCCTGGTGCGGGAGGACGCGCGACGGTGGCGGGTGGTCCGGGAGGGGGTAATTAGGGTCGGGTCGGAGGTGATCGAGCGTTGATAGACCTGTCGAGCCTCTCGTGGGCCATAGTGCTCGGGATCGTGCGCGGGTTCTACGTGTTCGCGGGCTCGTTCCTGGCGGCGGCCCTGTACCGGTACGTGGCGGAGGAGCGGATCCGGATGACCGCCTGCGCGTTCATGGGACTGCTCGCGGCCGGGTTCGCGGCCGGGCCCCGGGAGCTCACGGCGATGACGTACCAGCACCCCAACGTGGAGATGCTGGCGTGGGCGATCGCCGCCCTGTTCTCGATCCCCGGGCGCACGTACGGGGACGTGGTGGGTGAGAAGATCCTCCAAACCCGGCTACGCTCCGCCGTGAACCCGAGGACGAAGGTGTACCGGCTTCCGGAGAACCCGGACGAGATCAAGGACATCCCGGGCGAGCCGCCGGCCCCGCGGGAGGTCAAGGAGCGGATCGCGGGCCGGGAGTACGAGTTCCCGCGGGGCGTCTCCCGGGAGGAGGTGGAGCGAGTGATCAAGCGCGACCTGGAGCGCGAGGAGGGAGTGGGTCGGGCGATCGTGAGGGTGTCGGAGAACGGCCAGGTGGAGGTCCTGCTCGCCGGCGCCAAGCCCCCGGTCTCCCACACGCTGCCGCCCGGCAAGGTGGCCGTCTCCGTCGAGCCGATGGGCGGGGCTATTCATATCGGGGAGGGGGATCGAGTGAGGGTCTTCGTGGACGGGCGCGAGCTCGGGGAGGCGGAGGTGTGGAGAAGGGTGGACGACCGCGTCGTGCTCGTCCTGGACGAGGACGAGGCGGAGAAGCTGCTCGAGGAGCTCACCCGGGGTAAGCTCGTCTCCCTGATGGTCATGCGGGGTGGCCGATCGTGAGGAAGGAGCGCGTCAGCCTGGACTCGGGCTCGGTCCGCGTGGACGGTCCGGCCCGGGTGCGCGTCGTGGACGGTCAGGTGCGGACCAACCGGGGCAGCGAGCTGGAGACGGGCGACGAGGTCGTCGTGCAGCGGGGCGACCGGATCACGATCACGCCGGGCGAGGAGGGGGCGGAGCTGGAGCTGGTGCTGGGCACCGGCGCCCGGTACTCCACGGTCGAGGAGGAGGGCGGGATGGAGACCCCGTCCGACTGGGCCGACCTGGCGGAGGAGCTGGCGGAGCACCCGGGCACCCCGGTCTGCATGATCATCGGACCGCAGGACTCGGGCAAGACCACCCTGGCCACCTTCCTGGCCAACGAGCTCGTGGATCGGGGCCTGAAGGTGGGGGTCGTGGACGCCGACGTCGGCCAGTCCGACGTGGGGCCGCCGGCGGTCGTCTCGCTGGGCATCGTCGAGGAGCCCGTGAACGAGCTCTCTGAGGTCGAGATGCGGCACGGGTACTTCGTCGGCTCGATCACCCCGTCCCGGCACCTGCTCCAGACCACCGTCGGCACCCGACGGATGGTCGACCTCGCGCTGGCCGAGGGCGTGGATGCGGTCCTCATCGACACCTCCGGCATGGTCCACGGTGGCCCGGCCCGCGCCCTGAAGCTGCACAAGGTCGACGTGATCCGGCCCACGCACGTCGCGTTCCTGGACAAGGAGGGGCAGGTGAGCCACCTCAAGCGGATGGTGAGCTCCCTGGACTACGCCAAGGTGCGTGACCTGACCGTGCCGGAGGCCGTGAAGGAGGTGGAGCGAAAGGACCGCATCCGCCGCCGGGAGCGCGTGCTGAGGGAGTTCTTCGAGGATCGAGAGGAGCTGGAGCTGGACCTGGACGAGGTCTCCCTTCAGCGCTCGTTCCTGGGCACCGGCGAGCCGGGCGAGCCCGACGACGAGCTGATCGCGCTGATCAAGGCCGTCTCCAAGGTGGAGCCCGACGTCGTCTACTTCGAGCGCTCGCCCGACGCGGTCGTGCTCGTCGTCAAGGACGAGGCGGGCCGCATCATCGGTCGGGGCGG
>JAMOPY010000046.1 GCA_027064305.1 Methanobacteriota archaeon | reverse complement strand
ACGAGCTGATCGCGCTGATCAAGGCCGTCTCCAAGGTGGAGCCCGACGTCGTCTACTTCGAGCGCTCGCCCGACGCGGTCGTGCTCGTCGTCAAGGACGAGGCGGGCCGCATCATCGGTCGGGGCGGCCGCCACGCCCGCGAGCTCCGGCGCCTGCTCGGGATCTCGGAGCTGATCGTGATCAACGAGCGCGAGCTCCGGGACATCCTCGTCGGCCTGTGCGACGGGGTGGGCGACTTGCTGGGCATCGGCGTGCTCCGGGAGCTGGACCTCGAGGAGGGACGCCTGATCGTCGAGGGCCGTCTGATCCACGAGCGCTCGGTGCGGGTCGTCCAGTTCGGCTCGCTGAGGGTGGACCCGGAGACGGGCGAGCACGAGCTCCTGCGGGTGCGGCTCTAGCATGTACGTGGGGATCGACCACGGGACGTCGGGGATGAAGGTCGCCGCGTACGACGGCGAGGGTAGGCCGAGGTTCCTGGGCAAGGCACCGCGACCGGAGGTGGCGCGCAAGGGGCTGCTGAGGGCCCTCCCCGAGCCCGCGGCGGAGGCGCTGCGCGAGGCGGAGTGCGTGTGCCTGAACTACGGGATGGGGGACGCGCTGACCGAGTTCACCCCGCTGGAGGAGGCGGAGGAGATCGGCGTGGGCTTCGGGCTGAGGGATACCGGGGGCGCGGGCCCGGAGTTCGGGGCGGGCCGCCGGATGATCGAGGACCTGCTGCGGTTGGACGTGGAGGCGTACCTGGCACCGGGCCTGCACCGGGACACCCCGGGCCTGGACCGGGCCTTCCGCGTCTTCTCTCACGTGGGCAGCGGGGAGAAGCTCGGAACCGCGAGGATGGCGCTGGAGCTCTCGGAGGGGGAGGACCTGGTCGTCTGCGACGCGAGCTCGAACACGGTCTCCGTGGTCGTCAAGGGGGGCCGGGTGATCGGCGGGATCGACGCGTGCCTCGGAGCCCCCGGGGTGCTGCAGGGCCCGCTGGACCTGGAGGCGATCCGGGCCGTGGACGCGGGGGAGTGCTCGGCCAACGAGGCCTTCTCCCGGGGCGGCGTGGTGAAGGTGGCGGACTGCGTCGACGAGAGCGTGTCGGACGCCGTGGACGCGTTTCGGGAGCGGTGCGGTCGGGAGTGGAAGGAGGCGCTGGCGAGGCTGGTGGCGTGGGAGGTGGCGGGGCTGGGCGCGGTCTACGGGTGCGACGAGGCCTGGATCGGTGGCGGGTTGGCGGAGGATGAGGACTTCGTGAGCGCGCTCCGCGGTCTTCTGAGTAAGACTTTTAACGTCGTCGGAGTGCTGCCGCCCGAGCCGGCTTCGAGGGGATTGGCGCTGATCGCGGCGGAGATCGCGTCCGGAGCCCGGGAGGTCCTGGGGGTGCGAATTTCTCGCCGGTGATCGCCTACCTGGGGCCACCGGGCACGTTCACGGAGGAGGCCGCCCGTGAGTTCCTGGGCGGGATGGGGTGGGACGACGCGGAGCTCCGTCCCTCCGACACGATCACCGAGGTCTTCTCGCGGGTCGAGCGTGGGGACGCGGAGTTCGGCGTCGTGCCGTGGGAGAACTCGCTGGAGGGATCCGTGGGCGAGACCCTGGACAACTTCCTGCGAAGGGACGTGCGGGTGTTCGGGGAGATCGTGCTGCCGATCGTGCACGCGCTCATGGTCGGGAAGAAGGAGGAGAACGTGGTTTACTCTCACCCTCACGCGTACGAGCAGGCGCGGGACGTCCTCCGGGACGAGCTGGGGGAGCACGAGTTCGTCCCCACCTCCAGCACGGCCGAGGCGGCGAGGCGGGCCGCGGAGGAGGGAGGCTACGCCCTGGGTCCGCCCCGGCTGGCCGAGCGGTTCGACCTCGACGTGGTGCGGGAGATCCGGCTGGAGAACAACGAGACTCGGTTCGCGATCCTCTCCACCCGGGACCGGGCCCCCACGCGCGAGGACAAGACCTCCGTGGTGTTCTCCGTCACGGATCGGCCCGGCGCGCTGCGCGAGGTGCTCGGGATCTTCGCGGACCGGGGGATCAACCTGACCAAGATCGAGTCCCGGCCCGCGAAGAGCGGCCTGGGGGATTACGTGTTCTTCCTGGACTTCGAGGGTCACCGCATGCTGTACCCCGGGAGCGAGGCCCTCGCCGAGCTCCGGGAGCGTACCCCCTTCTCGAAGGTGTTGGGCTCGTACCCGAAGGAGTTCCCGTGAGGGGGAGGCCGCGTGATCGAGATCCGCATCCACGGCCGGGGCGGCCAGGGGGCCGTGACCGCGGCCGAGATCCTGGCGATCGCCGCGAAGGAGGACGGGAAGTACTCCCAGGCGTTTCCGTTCTTCGGCGTGGAACGACGGGGCGCGCCCGTGACGGCGTTCGCCCGGATCTCGGACGAGTTCATCCGGGTGCGCTCCCAGATCTACCGGCCGGACCACATCATCGTCCTGGACCCGAGCCTGATGAGCGTGGTGGACGTGACCGAGGGGCTCCGGGAGGACGGGCTGGTCGTTATTAACGCCCCGGAGGACAACTGGAACGACGTGCTCGAGCGGCTGTCCGGGTACCGGGTCTACGCGGTCGACGCCACCGAGATCGCGCTGGACGAGCTCGGCGTGCCCATCGTGAACACCGCCATGGTGGGCGCCTACCTCCGCGCCTCGAAGGTGCTGTCCCTGGACGCCGTGAGGGAGGCCATCCGCGTTCGATTCTCCGGTGAGATCGCCGAGAAGAACGTCCGGGCCGTGGAGCGGGCGTACGAGGAGGTGGAGCGGATTGAGTGAGATGGAGTACACGATCGGGGCCGTCATCAAGGAGCCCGGCAGCACGCGCCGGAACAAGACGGGACGGTGGAGGGTCTTCCGCCCCGTTCTGGATGAGGACAAGTGCGTCGGGTGCGCCCGGTGCTTCATGTTCTGCCCGGACGGCTGCGTCCGGCCCGCGGAGGACGCGTTCAAGATCGACTACGAGTACTGCAAGGGCTGCGGGATCTGCGCGAAAGTCTGCCCCGTCGACGCCATCGAGATGGTGTTGGAGGAGGAGATGGAGTAGAGGGGACCCCAAATTGACCGAGCTCGGGCCCGACGTGCGCGTGATCAACGGGAACTACGCGGCGGCGGAGGCGGTGCGCCTGGTCGACGTCGACGTCATCGCCGCGTACCCCATCACCCCGCAGACCCCCATCGTCGAGTACCTCTCCGAGTTCATCGCCAACGGCGAGCTGGACGCGGAGTTCATCCACGTCGAGTCCGAGCACAGCGCCATCAGCGCCGTCGTCGGCGCCTCCGCGACCGGCGTACGCGTATTCACGGCCACCGCCTCCCAGGGGCTGGCGCTGATGCACGAGGTGCTCTTCATCGCCTCCGGGCTGAGGCTCCCCATCGTCATGGCCGTGGCCAACCGCGCCCTCTCCGCCCCTATCAACATCTGGTGCGACCACTCCGACACCGTGGCCCAGCGAGACACCTGCTGGATCCAGCTATACTGCGAGTCCAACCAGGAGATCCTCGACACGATCATCCAGGCCTACCGCATCGCCGAGCACGAGGACGTGCTCCTCCCCGTGATGGTCTGCTTCGACGGGTTCACCCTCTCACACACGCTCGAACCCGTCGCTATCCCCGACGAGGAGCGGGTGCGCGAGTTCGTCGGCGAGTTCGAGCCCGTGCACTGCCGGCTCGACCCGGAGGAGCCCATGACGATCGGCCCCGTCGGCGGCCCGGACTGCTACATGGAGTTCAAGAAGATGCAGCACGAGGCGATGGAGCGCGCCCGCGAGGTTATCGGGGAGGTCAACCGGGAATTCTCGGACGCGTTCGGCCGCTCGTACGGGGACGGGCTGGTGGAGGAGTACAACACCGAGGACGCGGACTACATCGTGATCGCGATGGGCTCCGTCTGCGGCACCGTCAAGCACGTGATCGACGAGGAGCGCCCCGACGTCGGGCTCGTCCGCGTCAAGGCCTACCGACCCTTCCCCGGCGACCGGATCGCCGAGATCATCCAGGACCGGGAGGGCGTCGTCACCATCGACCGCACGCACTCGTACGGGGCCATGCCGCCCCTATGGACCGACGTGAAGGCGCACGCCCCGGACGTGGAGGTCTCCTCCACGATCGCCGGGCTCGGGGGCCGGGACGTCCGACCCGAGGACGTGCTCCGGGCGATCAAGGTCGCGGAGGAGGGTAAGGGCACGGACGAGCCCGTGTGGATCAACGTGAACGTGTAGGGGGGCCCGGGTTGAGCGGGCGGAAGCCCAGGCTGCCCATTCCCAAGGAGGAGCTGCTCGCCCCCGGACACCGCGCCTGCGCCGGTTGCGGATCCGCCCTGTGCGTCCGACTGTGCCTCAAGGCGCTCGGGCGGAACACCATCGTCGTCACCTCCACCGGCTGCATCGAGGTGACCACCACCCCGTACCCCGAGACCGCGTGGGAGGTCCCCTGGATCCACGTGGCCTTCGAGAACGCCGCCGCGGTCGCCTCCGGCGTGGAGCGCGCCCTGAAGGCGCTCGACAGGGAGGACGTGACCGTCGCCGTCTTCTCGGGCGACGGGGGCACCGTCGACATCGGCTTCCAGGCCCTGTCCGGGATGGCGGAACGCGGGCACAACGTCGTGTACATCTGCTACGACAACGAGGCCTACATGAACACCGGCGTGCAGCGCAGCGGCGCCACCCCGCCCTACGCGGCCACGACCACCACCCCCGCGGGCAAGGTCTGGCGCGGCGAGATGCGTCCCAAGAAGGACATGCCCCGGATCATGGTCGACCACGGCGTCCCCTACGTCGCCACCGCCTGCATCTCGCACCCCCAGGATCTCATCAAGAAGGTGGAGAAGGCCAAGGAGACGGATGGGCCCGCCTACATCCACGTCCTCTGCCCGTGCCCGCCCGGCTGGGGCTACGACTCCTCCGAGACCGTGGAGATCGGAGAGCTGGCCGTGGACACCGGGATGTGGGTCCTGTACGAGGTCGAGGACGGGGAGTTCCGGCTAACCTACCGGCCCAGGGAGCGGAAGCCCGTGGAGGAGTACCTCAAGCGGCAGAAGCGCTTCCAGCACCTGACGGAGGAGGAGATCGAAGAGATCCAGAGGATGGTGGATGAACAGTGGGAGGAGCTGGAGAGACTGGAGCGAGAGCGGTGAAGGTCTGGACCGGCCTGCCCGAGTGCGTAGGGTGCGGTCGGTGCGTCGAGGCCTGCCCGAAGGGCGCCGTCCGCATCGAGCACGGCCGCCCCGTCAAGTGCGTTCACTGCCACCCTGAGCGCGCCCCCTGCGCCGAGGCCTGCCCCGTGCAAGCCATCGTGCCCGTCGGGGACACGCTCCGCGTCGACACCGACCGGTGCACGGCCTGCGGTCGGTGCGTCGAGGCCTGCCCGGTCAACGGTATCGTGATCCGCGACGATGGCGCCGTCAAGTGCGACGGATGCCCGGACCGGGAGTACCCACCCTGCGTCGAGGCCTGCCCGATCCCCGGCGCCGCCACGACCGCGCGGCTCCCGGAACGCGCGCTCTGGGCCCGCTACCGAACCGCCCGCACCCTCGCCCGGATCCGGGGTGGTCGAGGTGTCGGAGTCGGAGGAGGAGCTCGTGGAGAGCATCGCCGAGGCCACCGTTGAGGCGCTCAGGGTGGCCGAGACCCGCCTGCCCGAAGACGTGATGGAGTCCCTGGAGCGCGCCCGCGAGGAGGAGAGCAACGAGAGGGCCCGGATGATCCTGGACGCCATCCTCGAGAACGTCCGGATCGCGAGGGAAAAGGAGGTACCCATGTGCCAGGACACGGGACTGATCACGGTGATCGCGGAGGTGGGACGCCGCTTCCCCGTCCGGCTCGCCGAGACCATTCAGAAGGGCATCAAGAGGGGCGTGCAGCGCGCGACCGAGGAGATCCCCCTCCGACCCAACGTGGTTCACCCCATCACCCGGGAGAACACCGGCGACAACACCGGGCGCCGGGCGCCCGTGATCCGGTTCGTCCCGACCAAGGGGGAGGAGCTGCGCCTCCACTTCATGCCCAAGGGGTTCGGCTCCGAGAACTCCAGCGCCGTGACCCGACTGCTCCCCACGGAGGGGCTCAGCGGGATCTGGGACTTCGTGCTGGACACCGTGAAGCGGGCCGGCGGGATGCCGTGCCCGCCCATCGTGCTCGGGGTGGGCGTGGGCGGCACCATCGAGGAGGCGGCGTTCCTGGCCAAGCTCGCCCTCTTCCGGCCCCTCAACGTCCGCAATCCCGATCCCGCCCTCGCCGACCTCGAGGAGCGGCTGCTGGACGCCGTGAACGAGCTCGGAATCGGACCCATGGGGCTCGGCGGGGACACGACCGCCCTCGCCGTGAACATCGAGATGGCCTACACCCACACGGCCGGCCTGCCCGTGGCGGTCAACATCCAGTGCTGGGCGAACCGCAGGGCCACGGCCATCATCTACCCTGACGGGTTTTACGAGATCGTTCAGGACGACTACCCGAGGGGCGAGGTGGAGTGAGCCCGAGCGAGCACCGGCTGACCGTGCCCGTGCGGGACCCGGACAGGCTGCTCGAGCTCAAGGTTGGCGACGTGGTCTACCTGAACGGGACGCTGATCACCGCCCGAGACAAGGCCCACCAGCGCATGTTCGACGAGGGGCGCGAGCCGCCCGTCGACCTGGACCGCGCCGCCATCTTCCACGCCGGCCCCGTCGTCCGCAAGCGGGACGGCGACTACGAGCTCGTCGTCGTGGGACCCACCACGAGCACGAGGATGGCCAAGTACCTGGAGGACGTGCTGGAGGCGGGCGTCCGAGTCATCGTGGGGAAGGGCGGCATGGGCCCCGAGGCCCCGAAGCTCATGAAGGGGCGGGCCGTGTACCTGACGGCCCCGGGCGGGTGCGCGGCGCTGCTCTCCGAGCGCGTGGAGCGGATCCGGGACGTGTGCTGGCGGGACCTGGGCGTGCCGGAGGCCATGTGGATCCTGGAGGTCCGCGAGTTCGGTCCCCTCATCGTCACGGTCGACGCCCACGGGAACGAGCTCTCCTGGAAGGAGACCGGGTGAGCCTCGATGTACGTGGGCCGGTTCCTGCTGTTCGGTCGGACGGAGTCGGGAACGCCGATCGCCGTCTACGGGGTGTGCAGCCGCAGCTTCCCCGACCGGCGGGCCCGGGTGTCCGACGACGAGGCGCACATCGTGCCGGAGGATCCGGAGTACGCGGTCGAGAACCCGTACGTCGTCTACCCGTGCGCCCGGGTCGTGAATCGGCACCTGGTGCTAACCAACGGGGCGCAGACCGTCCCCATCGCGGACAAGCTGGAGGACGGGGTGCCGCCCCGTGAGGCCCTGGCCTCCGTGACCCTCGCCATGGATTACGAGCACGACGAGTACGGAACCCCACGCATCGGCCTGGTGACCGACGGGAGGAGCGCGTGGCTCGGGAAGGCGGCGCCCGACGAGATCGCCTTCGTTCGAGTCGAACCGGGGGACGGGGAGGGGTACCTACTCTCGGTCTACGGCGAGTACTCGACCGTGCCCAGGGAACCCAACGTGAGGCTCACCGACGACGACCCGCTCGAGATCGATCCGGTCGCGTCGTTCGACCACTTCGTCTGCGCGGTCGTGGCGAGGCGAGCCGGGGACGAGTGGCGGCTCGAGGGGCGAAACCGGGGCTAGGACTCCACCAACCGGGCCTTGCCCGGCGGCATGGCGCGCATGATGTCGTCCACGGTCACGTAGCGTCGCAGGTCCTCCACCTCCTCCTTGAACGTCTCGAACAGCCGCTTGGCCACGGCCGACTTCTTCTCCTCGCCCGGCACCATCACCCCGTACGTCAGGCAGTGCCGCTTCACCGCGGACACCGGCCCGCCCATCACCCGGTAACCCCCCTCGACCTCCTGGATGCCCACGGCCACCTCCAGCTCCACGCGCCGGAACCAGTTCCGCCGTCCCCGGATGATCGCTCCACCGTGCGGCGCCTCGGCCGACTTGTCCACCTGCTCGGCCGGCACCCAGTAAACGTCCGCGGCCCGCAGCCCCCACCGCCACGCCCTCGAGTACGAGGCCGCGAACACGGCCGCCTCCCGCAGCGTGCGCTCCGGCACCTCCTTACCCTCCGTCTTGATCACGACGTGCGGCGCGCCGTGCACGTGCGCGTGCACCAGGATGTCGTGATCCTCGAGGTAGCGCCGCAGGATCAGCTCGTTCGTGTGCGCGTCCGAGCCCCCGATGACGATGAATCCGTCCGAGGAGATGAACCACCGGAACCGCTCGTACCACGCCTTCTTCCGCCGCTTCGTCAGCCGAACGGTCAGCTCCTCCAGCCGAACCTCCGGCGGCCCCTCCTCCAGCAGCCGCTCCAGCTCGCGCTCCTTCTCCTCGAGCACCTCCCGGGCCCGCTCGGCCTTCCGCTCCAGCTCCTTGGCCCTGTCGAACAGCCTGGAGGCGACGGAGTGCACGTCCTCGTCCAGCGGCACGGGGACGGTGACCTCGCCGTCCTCCCCCTCCAGCCTCAGGATCACGCGCCGGTTGTCAACGTCCACGTCCACAATCCGCTCGACCTCCTCGATCCCGGACCCCTTGGCCTCCAGGATCCTCCGCTTGATCTCCTCCAGGGAGTACCCCTTCTCCTCCGCCCGCCGCAGCTCCCGCAGGATCCCATCGACCAACTGATAGTTCATGTAGAGCGCGTTCGCGCGCTCCCGGAGCCGCCGGGCCTTCGCCTCCAACCGTTCCACGCTCTCCCGCTGCCGCTCGATCGTACGCTCCAGCCTCCTCCTCTCCCGCTCCCACTCCTCCCGCGCCTTCTCCTCCTCCCGGGCCAGGAACTCGCCCACGTAGTACTCGTCCAGGGCCCGCTGGAACGTGTCCTTCTCCACCAGCTCGACGCCCTCCTCCCGGTACCGCTCCAGCGGAACGGGCGTCGCGTCAACGTACCCCTCCTCCACCTCGTACAGGGTCGGGCGTAGGTCGCCCGAGGAGACCTGGCCCAGCAGGTCCCGGAGCGTCTCGTACAGCTCCCTCAGATCCTCCCGCCCGAGCTCGGAAGCGTGCCGCTCCCGCTCCCCGAACAGGCCGGCCCGCAGGAGCACCTCCTCGGCGTAGAGGCCACCCAGCCCCACCTCGACGGCGAGGGTCCGGACCACGTCGCGCTCGGACTCCAGCAGCAGCCTCAGGAACTCGTCCTCGTCCAGCTCGTAGGGGTTGGGAGGGGGCTCGGGCGTCCGGTACTCCTCGCCGGGGACCACCGCGCGATCCCGGAAGCGTCGGGCCGGGAAGGCCTGCTCGATCACGCCGTCCTCATCGACGACGGCCAGGGTTCCCTTGGGCAAGAGCTCCACGTACACGCGGCGCCCGGAGCGCAGGTCGAACCTGAGGATCCGATCGAACTCGACCTGGGAGACGGACTCGATCCGGTCCCCGCTGAGCACCTTGCGCAGGGCCTGGGCGGCGGGGGTGGGGCTGTCCGGGCTGGGTTTGGGGCGCCACGTTAAGTGGACGCGCCGGCCGGGCTCGATGGCCAGGTAGTGCGAGCCCAGCCCGGGCACGTGGAGCTTGACCTTCAGCTCGCCCTCGTCCACCTGGTAGACCTTGTCGATCAGGGCCCCTTCCAGGAAGGAGTGAAGCTCGCGGGCGGCGGCGCGGGCGTCGAAGGAGGTCATCGCGTCCTTGGACCAGGCTCGCACCTGAGGGCCCCGCCCGGGACGGTGGGGGCTACTCGCCCCGCTGCAGCTTGGCCTTCAGCGCCTCCCTCCGCTGCACGGTCTCCTCCTTCTCCTCCTCGCCCAGCGTCTCCCGAAGCAGGTGCCGGATGGCCTTTTTCAGGGCGGTGATGAGGTCCCAGTCGTGCGCCTTCACGGAGATCACGTTGCGCGCGTCCTTCACGTGGATGCGGACCGAGTACTTGTGGCGGTTACCCTCCTCGTGGTACCGCTTGACGTGCACCTCCGCCGCCTCGATGGTGGGTCGCATGGAGGCGAGCTTCTGAATCGCGGCCGCGATCGACTTGCGCAGGATGACGAGGGTGAAGTCGTCCACGTCCTCGACGCCCTTGAGCGAGACGAACACGCCCCGCTGGCGCATCAGCTCCGGGATCTTCCGCAGGATGTCGCGCCGCGTCACGACGCCGATGGGTTCCTCCAGCTGGTTGACGATCGGCATGCCTCGGATCCGATGTTCGACGATCTTCTCGCACAGGTCGACGACGGTCTCGTCCGGCTCCGACCGAATGCACGGGGAGCTCATGATGCTCTTCACCGGGTGGCCGAAGGCGGGCACCTTCTCCCCCTTCCGGTCCGTCTTGCCCAGGCGCGTGATCGGCTTGATCACCTCGCGGATGATGTCCGTGGTCGTCACGATGCCCCGGAGCTTGTTCTCGTCGTTCACCACGGGGAGCCGGCTGATCCCGTGATCGCGCATCAGGGCCCGGGCCTTCGCGATCGTCTCGTCCTCGTGGATCGTGATCGGCGGCGAGTTCATGATCTCGCGCGCGTCGATCTCCTCCAGCCGCTCCGACTCGCGCGCCACGTCGATGATGTCGTACTCCGTGACGAGGCCCGCGAACTCCCCGTCCTCGACCACGGGCAGCGCCCGGAGGCCCGAGTCCAGCATCTCCGTGATCGCCTCCACGATGAGCGTGTCCGGGGTGATGGTTTCCGGCTTGATCTTCAGCGTTTCCGATTTAACCGAGGAGGGATCCGAGACAACGTGCGCGTCCACCACGTCGTAGTACGAGACGATGCCTACCACCTCACCGTCCCGGACGAGCGGGATCTCCTTGACCCCGTACCGCTCCATCTTCGCGAAGATCTTCGAGATGGGCTCGTCCGGATCCGCCGTGATGACCTTCTCCGCCGGGGTCATGATCTCCTCCACGGGCTGCTCGAAAACCTTCAACCGCAGCCCCCCTGCGCTCCTCGCCCCATGAACCGGATCACGGCAAAAAAGAAATCGGTACCGGCGGCGCGCCCGCCGAGAGCGACCCGTGGGGAGGCGGGAGGTTGAACGGTGGAGACCCACTGTACAAGCTGCTCCTGGCCCTACTCCACGAGGGTTTAGGGGTCCTGGCCGGGTACCTGATGGCGATCCGCGGCGGACCGCTCCTGGGCGCGCTCCTCCTGGCGGTCCCGTTCCTGCTGGGGAGGGTCCTGGAGAGGCTGGTGGAGGCGGAGCGGATCGGCGGGGCCAAGGGATGGCTGGCCTACGGGCTGGGCGCGTACCTCGCCTCCTGGCTCCTTTCCTGGACGTACTTCTACAACTACCCGGCGTAGGGGGTGACGACTATCGACCGGGTCGCGATCATCGACCGCGAGCGGTGCAAGGGCGGTTCGAAGTGCGACTACGTGTGCCAGCGGTTCTGCCCGGGCGTCAAGACGGGGAAGGAGACGATCCAGATCGACGAGGACTCGGGTAAGCCGGTGATCTCCGAGGAGCTCTGCACCGGGTGCGGCATCTGCGCGCAGAAGTGCCCGTTCGACGCGATCAAGGTCGTCCGGCTCCCCGAGGAGCTCGGGGGGGAGTGCGTGCACCGGTACGGGGAGGGAGGCTTCCGCCTGTACCGGTTACCGGTCCCGAAGCCGGGCCGGGTGACGGGCCTCGTCGGTCGGAACGCGATCGGCAAGACGACCTCCGCCAGGATCCTCACGGGCGAGCTGAAGCCCAACCTCGGCGACCCGGAGGCCGACCCGGACTGGGACGAGATCATCCGGGCGTTCGCGGGCACCGAGCTGCAGGAGCACTTCCGCCGGCTCGCGGACGGCGAGCTCCGCGCCGTGCTCAAGCCCCAGTACGTTGAGGCCCTGCCCAAGGTGGTGAAGGGTCGGGTCCGGGAGGTTCTGGAGGACGTGGACGAGCTCGGGATCGCGGACGAGCTCGCGCGGCGGCTGGGGTTGGACGGGGCGCTGGACCGGGACGTTTCGGAGCTGAGCGGGGGCGAGCTGCAGCGGGTGGCGATCGTCGCCGCGCTGTCCCGGGAGGCGGACTTCATCGTGCTGGACGAGCCGTGCAGCTACCTGGACGTGCGGGAGCGGCTCACGCTGGCGCGGCTCCTGCGGGAGATCGTGGAGGAGCGAGAGATCCCCATGCTCGTGATCGAGCACGACCTGGCCACGCTGGACTACATCGCGGACGTGGTGCACGTGCTCTACGGTAAGCGCGGGGCCTACGGGATCGTCTCCAAGCCGATGGGGGTGGGCAAGGGCATCAACGCGTACCTGAAGGGGTACCTGGAGGCGGAGAACGTGCGATTCCGCGACGAGGAGGTGGTGCTGCCGGAGAAGCCGGCCGACGCGGAGGCCGGTGAGCGGGAGACGCTGGTGGAGTACGGGCGGCTGGTGAAGGAGTACGACGGCGGGTTCCGGCTGGTCGTGGAGCCGGGCGAGATCCGGGAGGGCGAGATCGTGGGGGCCTTGGGGCCCAACGCGATCGGTAAGACCACCTTCGTCAAGCTGCTGGCCGGGGTGCTGGAGCCGACGGAGGGCGAGCTGGACGTGGACGTGACGGTGTCGTACAAGCCCCAGTACCTGGAGGTGGACTCCGAGGAGCCCGTGCAGCTCGCGCTGAAGCGGGCGGCCGGGGACGAGTGGGGCTCCAGCTGGTACCGATCCCACATCCTGGAGCCGCTCGACCTGGAGTACCTGCTGGACCGACCGCTCAACGAGCTCAGCGGTGGCGAGCTGCAGCGGGTGGCCGTGGCGGCGGCGCTGTCCCGGGACGCGGACCTGTACCTGCTGGACGAGCCCAGCGCCTACCTGGACGTGGAGGAGCGGATCAACGTGGCCCGGGTGATCCGGCGGGTGATCGAGGCCCGGGAGGCGGCGGCGATCGTGGTGGACCACGACCTGCTCCTGCTGGACTACATCAGCGATCGAATGATGGTCTTCGAGGGCGAGCCGGGCCGGGAGGGACGGGCGAACCCTCCCGAGGGCAAGCGGGAGGCCATGAACCGGTTCCTGTCCGAGCTGGGGGTCACGTACCGGCGCGACCCGGAGACGCGGCGCCCCCGGGCCAACAAGCCGGGCAGCCACCGGGATCGGGAGCAGAAGCGGCGCGGGGAGTACTTCTACGAGGGATGAAGAGGCTCGGCCAAGCCGAGGCCCGGATGAGGATAGAACCCGGGACGGATCCTCGGATCGGGGATGAGGAGGTCCCGCAGAGCCGAGCCCGATGAGGGGAGGGGCCCGACCGACCCGCTACGACTGCAGGAACCGCGCCTCGCTCCTCTCCACGAACTCGCGACACACCTCCTCCGGCCCTCCCTCCATCACGATCCTACCGTCGTCCAGCAGGACCGCCCGGGTGGCCGTCTCCTCCACGAAGCGCACGTCGTGACTCACCAGGATCGTCGTGATCCCGCGCCTCTCAACGAACCGCTTCAGCGAGTTCGTCACGCTGCGCAGCGTGACGGGGTCCAGGTCCCCGAACGGCTCATCCAGGAGGAGCAACTCGGGTTCGGTGGCCAGCTCCAGCGCGATGGCCACCCGGACCTTCTGACCCCCGGACAGCTCGCCGAACTTCATGTCCAGCACCTCCATGGGCAGGTCGAAGGCCTGGAACACGGGCCTGGCGAACCGCTCGACCTCCTCCGCCGGCAGCCTCGGAAACAGCTCATCCAGGATCTCCGGGCTGAGGTCCAGCTCCTTCAACCGCTCCTCCGCCTCCTCCCGCGGCAGGTCCGTCAGCGCGTAGAGTACGTCCAGCACCTTTTCGCTGATCCCGAGCTCCTCGGCCCGCTCCCGCGCTCGTTCCAGCACGCTCGCGCTCTTCACCCCCAGCCGGCCCGCGAGCAGGTCCCGCACCGTGGCGTGGTGCACGTACCCGAACTCCTGGTGCACGATCCCGATCCGCCTACGGGCCTCCATCCGACCGTAGCCCAGGTCCGTCAGGCTCACCCACTCACCGTCGACCTTGAGCTCGATTTCCCCACCGTCCGGCAGCTCCACCCCCGCGATCATCCGGAGCAGCACCGTCTTACCCGCCCCGCTCGGACCGACCACCGCCAGCACCTCACCCCGCCGCACCTCCAGGTTCACGTCCCGCATGTGCAGCGTCTCACCGCAGCGCAGCAACTGGTACCGCTTCTCGAGGTCGGAGACCCGTAGAACGACCTCCTCCCCCGGCTCCGGCTTCGGGGCCGGCTCGGGCATCCCACGGGTCAACCTCTCCACCGCTTCCCTCGGAGAGCCGTGCAGCACGTCCCTGCCCTCCTCGATCAGCGTCGCCGTGTCGCACAGGTACTCGATGACCTCCGTCAGGTGCGAGACGACGATCACGGTCAGCCCCTTCTCCTCGTTAGCCCGTCGGATCGCGTCCAGCAGCTGCTGCTTCGTGCCCGGGCAGGACATGGCCGCCGGCTCGTCCAGGAGCAGGACCTCCGGGTCCTTGGCCAGCTGCCTCGCCAGCAGCAACCGCTGCTTCTCGCCGCCCGAGAGCACCGGGGCGTAGTGATCGGCCTTGTGCTCCAGCCCCACGATCCTCAGGTACTCCAACGCCTCCTCGTACAGCTCCTCGTAGTCGGACGTGTCCTCCGGGGGCAGCTCCTCCACGCCCGACCGCTTCCAGTACAGCTTCCGCATCACGTTCTCCGCCGCCGTCTCCGGCCACAGCCCGAACTCCCGCTGCGGATGGATCGCGGTGACCTTCTTCACCTCGGTGAACCGGGACTCCGGCGCGTCCGGCGTCAGCTCGATCCCGCACACCTCCACCCTACCCTCGTCGAACCGCTCGACCCCGCGCAGGATCCGAATCAGCGTGCTCTTGCCCGCCCCACTCCGACCCAGGATTCCGTGAATCTCCCCCTCCTCCACCTCCAGGTTCAACCCGTCCAGCGCGACCACCTCACCCCTCGTCTCGGTCTCGTAGACCTTCCTCAGGTCCTCCACGACCACCGCCGACGGCAAAGTCGGACCACCCCGGCGGATGAATGGCGGACCGCGACCCACCGGGGGCCCGGGTCGGGACCAGAACCAGAAAGGAAAAACGGAAACGGCTAGTCCGGAGCCTGCGAGGCGGGCTGGATGGTGATGCGGACCGGCGGCACGTCCAGCTCCTCGCAGATCTCCCGAAGCCGCTCCTCCACCTCCTTCACCCGCTTCCCTTCCTTGCCGATCGCCTTGTGATGGTCCTCCACGTAGACCGTGGCGGCCAGGTATTCATCGCCCCGAGGTCCCCGGGGGCCGCGCACGAAGACCTTCACCACGCCGCAGTCATCGAACTCCTCTCGCAGCACCCGCGTCGCGTACTCTTTGGCCCACTTGAGTCGGGTGGAGCGCCGTGGCCGGCCGCTCAGCTCCTTGGACCAGCCGCACTCCTCGCACTCCAGCGACTCCGGGTGTGGGCGCACCGGACCACCGCACTTGGGGCACCTCAACGCCATGCCCGAACTCCCCTCACTCCTCCCTCAGCTGCTCCCACAGTCGCTTAACCTTCTCCACGTCCTCCTCGTGGCCCTCGATTAGGGACGATGTGCGCCTCCTGGACCTCCCCGACCCGGTGCGCCGTTCCCTCCCGCCGCCCGATCTACCCGTCCCCGCTCGTCTTTCCGACCCCGACCCGGACAAGCCTCGGGCGGTCTCGCGCTCGAACTTCAGCATTCCGTGACCCACCAGCCCAGCGAGCACCATGAGGCCGACCGCCGCCGCCATCGTGTAGTACCTGTACTCACCCATCAGCCGGCCGAGCCCCGCCTCTTGGGATCCACCCGTCTCGCGCTTCACTGGCTGGGCCTCCCGCTGGTGACTCCCTCCCTTCTTCTGGTTGTGCTGGCCTCCGCCCTTCTGACTACCCTGCGTGGGCTGGGAGGCGGCCGACCCGCCGGCGCCGCCACCGGAGGGCGCCGCCTGCGTCGTCCCCTGAACCGCCGTCCCTCCCCCTCCGGTCCCTGCCGGCGCGGTCTGCACCGATTGGGTGGTTTGGACCGTCTGAGCCGTCCCACCGACCGTCTGCGCGAGCGACGGGACGACGGCCGAGAGGAGCATCGCGGCCGTCAGGATGGCGAGCTTCCTCACCCGGGGCTCCCCCGGACGACCCTCACCCCACGGTTCCTTTTCCGTTTTCCCGCACCCGGAGGCCGCGCTCCCACGCGTCGAGTATCTCGTCCCCGGTCACGAACGGGGCCCCCATCTCCTCGGCCACCTCTCGGGCGCGGTCCGGTGGCATTGAGCCACCTCCGGGCTCCAGCATCTCGCAGATCACGGCCACCTTGGGCTCGAGTCCGACCATCTCCAGCAGGGCCGCGGTGAGCTCCGTGTGGCCCTGACGCTCGTCCAGGAGTCCGTCGAACGGTCGCAACAGGTGGACGTGGCCGGGTGACCGGAACTCCCTACCGAACTCGCGGATCGGGTCCTCGTGCTCCCGCTCGAAGAACTCCGCGAGCTTTCGGATGGTGAGGGATCGATCCTCGTCCGTGACCCCGGTGAACGTCTCCCGGTGGTTGACCGTGATCGAGAACGTGGAGCGCTCGTCGTACGGGATGTCGTCCGGTCTGGTGGCCCGCAGGAGCGGGAACTCGTCCCCCGCGGCCCGGTACACCTCGACCAGGTGCGGCAGCCCGATCTCCCGGGCGTGCTCGGGGTGCAGGACGACGCAGATGAGCCCGCCGGCGCGCTCCCTCAGCGTCGCGACGTGCTCCGGCCTCACCTTAGCGGCCCAGAACATCAGGTCGGTCTCTCCCTCCCGATCCTCGAAGTCGAACACGAGCACCGGGTCGCCGCGCTTCAGCGTTCTCCGGACCTCGCGCAACCGCTCCGCCAGATCCGCCAAGATTTCGGTCCCCACAGCCTGATTTTGACGGGATCACCGGGCAGCACGCCCAGCGCCCGGCGCAGCTCCAACCCGGAGATTAGCTCCAGATGGTCGCGGTGTTCGGCCAGGTCGGGGAACACCAGCCAGGCGCGGACCCCGTTGGCGGTGCACGGGTAGAGCCAGGCCCCTCCCAGCTCACCCCGGGGCTCGATCCTGTGACCGTGGGACTCGGCGATGCGCAGCAGTGCTTGCCTCTCCTCCTCTTCCACCCTGACGTTGAACGTGCCCGGGTACGGGTACTCCCCGGTGATCCTCCGCATCTCCTCCCGGTAATAAGGCATGCTCACGTACTTCCGGCCCTCCCCCAGCCCGCGCACGTACTCACCGATCACCTCGTACACGCGCCTTCACCCTCGACACGAACCCGTCGACGTCCCGGGTGACCCCGTACTTCCGCTCGAAGAAGTCGACCAGGTTCTCCACGTCCCTCCTCAGGAGCCGCAGCGCCCCGGGCTCATGGACCTTCTTGGCCTCGGACAGGTCGATGAGGAAGGGGATCTCGTCCTCGCTCACGAGCACGTTGAACGCGCTCAGGTCACCGTGCACCAGGCCCGCCCGGACCGCCAACCGCTCCACCTGCTCCAGCAGGTCGTCGAGCACCGCCCCCGGGTCCCGAAGGTCCGGAGCCCGGTACAGGGGCTCGCCGGGCACGTACTGCATGACGATGACCCCGGGCCTCGCGTCGTAGGGCTTCGGAACCCGAACCCCGGCCTCGTACGCCCGGCGCAGCAGCGAGTACTCCCGAAGGGCCGCGTCGCCCCGACTCACGCGACGCACGACCTCGCCGTCCTCCGTCCGGTAGGCCCGCTCCTCCCGACGCTCCTCCCGCCCGGTGAACGCCCGGTACACCTTCAGCGCCACCTTCCTGCCCTCCCGCTCCGCCAGCAGGACGTCGGCCTCCTTCCCCGTCATGATGGTACCCAGCACCCGATCGACTCCCGCGTACTCCGCCAGCGGGTCCACCTCCCGGACGCCGACCTCGCGCTCCCGCTCCTCCCCACCGACCAGCTCCCTGACGGCCCGCTCCGCGGCCCTCACGGTGTCCTCGGACACCCTGCCCTTCTCGCGCTGGATCCGCAGCGCCTCCAGGAACCTCCTCACCTCCTCCGGGTCAGGATTCACCTCCCGGACGGCCTCCACGAAGGGCGAGGGATCGTCCCGCTTCACGGTCTCCAATAGCGCCCTACCGAGCCTCTCACTCACCTCGCTCACGGTGCGTCCCCTCCAACCTCCTCACGGTCTCCAGCGCGTGCTTCCTGGCCTCCTTCGGCCCCCTCGGCTCCCGAACGGGCTCGCCGTCCTCGATGAACTTACGCAGCAGCGGGCGCCGCTCCGCGTCGCACCTCCGGCACGCTCCCGGCCTCCGGTCGGCGAGCGTCACCACGTCCTCCAGGCACTCCGGGCATCTCCACACCTGCTTCGCTCCCGACAGCTTGCCACGCTTCGCCCGGGGCTCGCCCTCCACCTCCACCACGTCCATGGCGAAGTCCACGGCCGGCGCGTCCGAGATCGCCGTGCCGACGCCGAACGCGTCCGCCCCGGCCTCCGCGAGCTCGCGGATCTCCTCCTCGTCCAGCCCGCCGGAGACCATGATCTTCACGTCCTCGTACCCGCGGGCGTCCAGCTCCCACCGGACCTCGCGCACGATCTCCGCCATATCGCCCCGCCGCGAGGACGGCGTGTCCAGGCGCACGCCGAACAGCCGGTCGCCCAGCTCCTCCGCCGCCATGAGGGCCTCCTCCACCTCATCGTAGAACGTGTCCACGAGCGCGACCCTGGGGACGTCCTCCGGCACGTGCTCGTCGAAGGCACGCCAGGCCTCGCGCTGGTCCCCGAATACCAGGATGAACGCGTGCGGCATGGTGCCGACCGGTCGCTCCCCTATCAGCTCCGCCCCCTTGATCCCCGACACCCCGTCGCAGCCGCCGACGTACGCGGCCCGGTCCACCATCGGGGCGATCGCCGGGTGCTGCCGCCGGATCCCGAAGCTGTACACGGGCCGGTCACCCGCCGCCAGCTTGCACCGGGCCGCCTTCGTCGCGATCCCCGTCGCCTTGGCCAGGCACCCGATCAGCGCCGTCTCCAGCTCGCAGAACTCGACGTATGGGCCCTCGATCCGCATCACGGGTTGACCCGGCCGGAAGACCTCGCCCTCGTCCATCGCGTAGACCGTCACGTCCCGACCCTCGAGCAGCGACAGCGCCTCCTCCACGCCGCACAGAACGCCCCAGGGCCAGCCCTCCGGGAGCGAGTGCGCGGAGACCTCCGCCACGACCTCTACGTCGTCCAACCCCTCCTCCTCCAGCACCCGCCGAATCCGCCGGAAGTAGACGTCCGCGGTCTCGCCCCTCCGGATCTCCTCCTCGGTGGCGATGTGTAACCTCACGGGAGACCCCCCAACCCGCCTCATCTGACCATGAACAGCTTTCGCTCCATCCACCTAATCAGCCGCTCTCGCTCCTCCCTCTCCAGCTCCTCAAAGTCGCGAACGCTCACGCGGGTGGACCCGTCGATCACCTTCTCCACCGGCAGCTCCTCACCGGAGTCCAGGTCTAGCACCCTCACCCGGGGATCGACCGAGCTGAACCGGTCCCGGAACGTCCGGTAGATTTCCCCGGCCTCCTCCGGGTACCGCTGGATCACCTCCACGACCGTGCCGGCGCCCACCAGCACCGTGAACGGGTGCTCGTCCAGGTCCTCCGCCCGCACCGCCCGGCCGGACACCGTGGCGAGATCGTGCAGCACGCTCTCGAACGCCTCCAACCGCAGCGCGTCCAGCGGGTTCTCCCGCATCACCGGCTTCGGCTCCAACCGAATCCGACGGAGCATGATCGGGATGACGATGGAGCGCTGGGCGGCGTAGTTGGACAGGTACGTGCGGCACACGATCATGCCCTCGATCCCGCGCACGTCCGCCCCCATGAGCCCGCGCATGATCTCCGCGACCGCGAACCCGCCCCCGCGGCCCGCGAACCGCTCCAGATCCTCCACGCTCCGAACCCG
The DNA here is from genome assembly GCA_027064305.1 of Methanobacteriota archaeon. GTDB lineage: Archaea > JAADCQ01 > Methanopyri > Methanopyrales > Methanopyraceae > Methanopyrus. Next base: position 42,719 of record JAMOPY010000046.1, on the reverse strand, counting down.
CTCCGCGTCCCCCAGGGCCTCGTGCACCTTGTCGGCGAACCCGCGGGCCCGATCGAGCACCAGCACCCGGTGATTCCGGACGTCCAGCCGCCCGATCAGCCGGCCCAGCCTCCACGCATCCTTCACCTTCAGGCGCACCGGCAGCAGGTGGAAGACGGCCCGACCCAATTCCGCTCACCCGCACCGCAGCTCCGACAGCGTCGGGCGGTTCTCGGCCGCCAGGTACGCCTCCGGCAGGTCCATCAGGTCCGGCCCCATGAGCAGCCCCAACAGTTGATCCAAGCTCTCGATCACCGGGGCGAACGTGAGCATCCGGCTCCCACCGCGCCGGGGGCTCCGCACCGCCACCCACTCCCGCACGCCCAGCTCCTCCGCCCGGTTCACCAGCTCGTTCAGCAGCGACAGCTGCTTCCTCGCGTGCAGGTACCCCGCGTTCCGGTCCCGGACGATCCGGTCGCGCAGCTCCTCCAGCCAGTCCTCCAGCTCCCGCACCAGCACGTCCCGCACCTCCCGGAGCACCTCGCCCCGCAGCGCCTCCTTCACGTTCCGAACGTCCTGACCCCAGTCCACCACCCTCCACAGGTACTCCTGCCCCATCGCCAGGCCATCCAACCGACCCTCCAGCGTGGACCCACCGACCGGCACGTACCCGGGCACCTCCACCACGAGCGCCCCGGGCAGCATGTGCGCGTCGTCCAGCACCACGAGGGCGCCCTCCAGCACCTCCCTCCAGTCCTCCAGCGTCATCAGCGGCTCCTTACCCTGGGCATCCCGGGTCCGCTCGTGGGAAGCGTACAGGGACGGAACCGACAGCAGCTTGTCGAAGGACAGGCAGACGATCCGGGCCGGGGACCGCAGCTGCCGCACCGCCTCGCACCCCTCGCACTCGTCCCACGGGGCGAACCCGTGCACGTACGGATTGTCCCGGTACAGCGCCTCCCGAACCTGCTCCCGCAGCCCTTCGTCCCCGATCCGACCCAGCAGCGGCCCGTCCTTCCGGTAGAACTCCGGGTGACACTTCGGGAGATCGTTCGCCCGGGAGGCGTCCCGGTACACCCGAAGCAACTCCCGCTCGCTCAGCCGATCCCCGAGGAGCACGTCCAGGCTCACCCGGCACTCGTACTCGCTCACGTCCCGCCACCGCTCCGCCCGCAGCCCCCAGTCATCCCGGAACCGCTTCACCTCCCGCTCCGCCAGGTCCGGGGACGGGGTCGAGAACAGCACGTGAACCCGGCCTCCCTCCCCGTACACGCGGGCGATCCGACGCAGCAGCCACGTCTTTCCGGAGCCGGGCCGCTCCCGGAGGATGGCCACCCGATCCTCCTCCAACTGCCCCCGGAGGTCCGACAGCATCCGAACCTGCGCCTCGCGGAGGTCATCGGCCCAGCGCTCCTCCACGGCGTCCAGCGCCTCGAGAACCCGGTCACTCAACCGGCGTCCCCCAAAGCGCCCTCGAGGCGGTCCACCCCGGCCCGAAATACGTTTTCCACAGCGTGCCGAGCCGGCCCGCAATCGTTACGATAACGATAACGATCGGCCGGCCGGGCTAGGCGACCCGCCTCCGCCGGGCCAGGAACCGGTACAGCAGGTACAGCCCGACGAGGAGGACCAGCCCGATCACCACGATGATCAGGATCGCGGCCGCCAGCCCGAGCTTCAGCAGGCTCCCGAGCAGCCCCGTCTTCTTGTACGCGACCACATGGTGCCCGTACGTCGGGTGGTACGGGTAGTACCGATACCCGTGGTAGTAACCGGGGTGGCCGTGGTACACTACGACCTTCTTGTACTTGTACACGTGGCGGGCCACGTCGGAACCCCCAGGGTGGGGGCGGGCGCGATCGCTCTTAAACGCTAGGGGGACCCGAGGACCGTTGGATCCCTGCGGCGTCCTGAAGGGGTTCATCGAGCTGTTCGTGATCGTGGATCCGATCGGGAACGTGCCGGTCCTCCTCTCGCTCACCTCGGACCTGCGACCCCGGGAGCGGGTGCGGGTCGCGTACCGGGCGGTGTCGTTCGCGGGCGTGCTGATCCTGGCGTTCGCGGTCTCAGGCAAGCTCGTGCTGGAGTACCTGGGGGTCTCGATCGAGGCGCTGATGATCGCGGGCGGGCTCCTGCTGCTGCGGGCGGCCCTGGGGATGGTGGAGGGTGACCCCACCGGGTTTCGAATCGAGCCGGAGGAGCGGCTGGACGTGGCGTACGTACCCCTGGGCACCCCGCTGCTGGCGGGGCCGGGCGCCATCGTCACGGTCATCGTCATGCTGCACCGGTACGGGCGGCTGGAGACGATCCTGGCCTGCGGGCTCGTGATGCTGGCCACGCTCGCGACGTTCCTGGCGGCGGAGCCGCTGGCCCGCGCGCTGGGGCGGTCCGGGATCCGCGTGCTGACCCGGGTGATGGGGGTCGTGCTGGCGGGCATCGGGGTGCAGATGGTTTTGGACGGCGTGACGCGGTTCCTCCGGGGGTGAGCGCGTGCCGGCGAACCTGCCCCCGGAGTACCACAAGCTGGAGGAGCGGTACCGGCGGGCCCGCTCGCCGGAGGAGCGGCTGAAGATCACGGAGGAGATGCTCTCGGTCGTCCCGAAGCACAAGGGCACGGAGAACCTGCGGGCGCTGCTCAAGCGCCGGCTGGCGAAGCTGCGGGAGGAGGTGGAGAAACGGCGGAAGCAGAAGTCCGGGGGCGGGCCGGACTACCACGTGAAGAAGGAGGGGGCGGCGCAGGTCGCGCTGGTGGGGCCGCCGAACGCGGGCAAGTCGACGCTTCTGCGGAGGCTGACGAACGCGGAGCCGGAGGTGGCCCCGTACCCGTACACGACGCGGAAGCCGGTCCCGGGCATGATGGAGTACCGGGACGTGCAGATCCAGCTGGTGGAGGTGCCCCCGGTGCACGAGGGGTTCGTGCACGGGGAGGGCAGCCGGTTCGTGGGCGTGATGCGCAGCGCGGACGCGATCTGCATCGTGGTGGACCTCTCGGAGGATCCCGTGAGTCAGCTGGAGACGGTGCTGGGGGAGCTGGACTCGGCGGCGATCCGGCTGAACCAATCCCCGCCCGGGGTTAGCATCGAGGAGCGGGCCACGGGCGGGATCGAGATCCGGGGCGAGGAGCGGCTGGCCTGCGACCCGGAGGAGGTGAAGGAGTTCCTGCGGGAGTCCGGGCTCCACAGCGCGATCGTCGTGATCGAGGAGGACGGGGTGACGCTGGAGGACGTGGCGGAGGCGTTGGACCGGAGGATCGAGTACAAGCGGGGCCTGGTCGTGGCGAACAAGGGGGACGCGCCCGGAACGCGCGAGTCCTACGAGGAGCTCCGCGAGTGGATCGAGCGGGAGCTGGAGTTCGAGCTGCCGGTCGTGCCGATCTCGGCGAAGAAGGGGGCGAACCTGGACGCGTTCAAGGAGCGGCTGTACGACGCGCTGAACATCATCCGCGTGTACACGAAGAAGCCGGGTGGGAAGCCGCAGAAGCCCCCGGTCGTCCTGCCCCGGGGATCGACGGTGGAGGACCTGGCCCGGGAGATCCACTCGGAGCTGGCGAAGAACCTGCGGTACGCGCGGGTCTGGGGCCGGTCCGTGAAAAAGGACGGGATGATGGTGGGGCGTGACCACGTCCTGGAGGATGGGGACATCGTCGAGCTACACGCGGACTGAGGGAGGACACCCGATGCCCGAGGTCGCCGCGTGCGTGTTGGCAGCGGGCCGGTCCACCAGGTTCCGGCGGGATCTGAGGGAGCGTGGGGAGGAGCCGGTGAACAAGCTCGTCTACCCGGTCGCGGGCCGTCCGATGGTGGGGTGGGTGGTGGATCGCGCCTCCCGGGTCGCGGACGTGATCCTGGTGGGCCTGGGGTACGACGCGGGCCTGGTGTGGGAGGCGGTGACGGAGCACGCGAGGGCTCCCGTCAAGCCGGTGCTTAACGACCCCGTGGACGTGCCGATGGCCCGCACCGCGGCCCGCCTCCTGGAGCGCACCAGGGCGGACGTCGCGCTGGTCCTCGCCGGCGACCAACCGACCGTGACCGAGGCGACGATGCGCGAGCTCGTCCGGGCGGCGGAGGAGCACGGGGCCGCGATCCTGGACCGAGGGGCCCCGAGCGACCCGATCAGCGGGGACGAGCTGAAGGGGCACGGGCCCCCGCTGGCGCTGGACAGGGACGCGGTCGAGCGGCTCCTGGAGACCGTCGAGCGGCTGGCGCCCGAGCGCGGCCCCAACGCGATGAACTTGAACCCGGTACTGCGGGCGTCCGGGCTGGAGTTCCGGGTCGTGCCGCCCCGGGAGGAGGGGGAGCTCCTGAACGTCAACCGCGTGAACGACGTGCGCCGGGCGGAGCGGGCGCTCAGCTCCCAGGTCGAACCCTGACCACCGCGGGCTCGCCCTCCTCGCCGTCCACCTCGATGTCCACGTCCACGAACTTCCGCACCACCCACGCGTTCGTGGTCAGGTGCGGGTCGACCCTCGACACCCCGTACTTGGACTCCCCGTCGGCGATGGAGAGGAACGGTAGTATCTGATCCCCCATGTGCTCGTCCAGCGCCATCCCCGTCCTCACGTGCCGGACCAGCTCCTCCGCCGCCTCCCGGCCCACGCGCTCGGCCGGCTTGCCCTTCTCACCGAGCGCGTCGGCGCCGAGCCGGTTCCCCCGATCGTCCTCCGCCCAGAGCACGATCCCGCTGCCCGGGCCCAGGTGCGGGTCCCGATGCTTCGGGTACGTCTCCACCTCGATTTCCGGGCTCACGCCCAGCTCCCGCTCGATCACCTCGGACGCGGCCCTGGCCTGGCGCTCGGCGACGTGCGGCGGCAACCGGACGCAGTGAGAGACGCCCCGAACCTCCTCGAGCTCCCCGAACTCGACGGCGTTAAGGGGCTTGAGCGCGTCCACCGGCTCGATCCGGGCCCGGACGATCCCGCCACCGCGCGGGTAGTGGCCCCGCCGCTCCACCTCCAGCTCGTACCGACACCCGATCCGCCGGAGGTAGTGCGCGTGCACGTACCGCTCGTAGTCCACGGGCGGCGACCACTTAACGTCCGTGCCGCCCCTCACCTCCACCTCCACCGGGGAGTCGGCGGCGAGGGCGGCGAGCTTGACCGCCTGCAGGAGCAGGGTCACGCTGCCCGCGGTCCCGATGTCGATCTCGTACTCGCCGCCGCGCACCCGACCGGGCCGAAACACCAGCTCGGTGGAGCCCACCTCCAACCCCTCGCACTCGGCGTCGCACATCTCCGCCACGGCCTTGACCGCGTGGTAGTGCTGGTGGGACATCCCGGGGTTGGGCCGGTTGGCCCGGATGTTGAACACCCGCACGGGCTTCCCCGTGAGGGCCGACATGCCGACGGCGGTGCGTAGGATCTGTCCGCCTCCCTCACCGTAGGAGCCGTCGATCTCGATCATGGCGCACCCTCCGCCGAGGGCGGCGATGACGAGGGCCCGGAAGGGCGGACGGGCCCCGGGTGACGAGAGAACCCGGGACCGAGCCGCTACTCCTCCTCCGGCTCCACCTCCACCTCCGTCTCCTCCACCTTGGGGGCCCGGATCGTCAGCAACCCGTTCCCGCACCTCGCCTTCACGCCGTTCGGGTCGATTTTCACGTCCAGGTCGATCCGCCGGGAGACCTCACCCGACACGCGCTCCCGGTACCTCGGCTCACCCTCCCGAATCCGGGGCAGCTTGACCGTCACCTCCACGTAGTCCTCGCCCGCGCGCACGCTCACGTCGTCCGGCCCGGCACCGGGCACCTCGGCCACGATCACGAGCTCACCCGGCCGCTCGTACACGTCCACGGCCGGGGTGGTGGCCCAGCGCAGCGTCCGCACCAGCTGACCGGACACCTCCTCGAGCAGCTCCCGGGGTTCCGCCTCCTGGGCGACCCTCCGCCCCTCATGAAGGACCTCCTCGAGCAGCCGACCCACGAGCCGCAGCGTCTCCTCGGCACCCTTCGACCCGGTCCGAAGCGTCTCCTCCAGCAATCGCTCGATCACGCCCACCGTAATACCCCCGGGCCAGCTCGTTCAGCCTACGTTTTAACTTGTCGAGCCCCCGCCCGTCCTCGGCCGAGACCTCGTACACCCGCACCCCCTCGTCCAGCACCTCCTCCAGCCTTTCCGGACGCTCCCACAGCTCCTCCAGGTCCGCCTTCGTGAGGACCACGTGGAAGGGCACGTCGAACTCCCGCTGAACCCGGCGCAGCAGGTCCAGCTGCTCCTCCACGTCGAACCCGCACGTCCCCGTGGGATCCAGCAGGAAGAAGACGGCGTCCGTCGCGTGCTTCAGCGCCGCGATCGCCTGACGCTCGATCGGATTCCGCTCCTCCTCCGGCCGATCCAGCAGCCCCGGCGTGTCCAGGATCTGCACCGGGTACGGGTCCTCCATGTAACCCACCTGGATCCCCTTCGTCGTGAACGGGTAGGGCGCGATCTCCGGCTCCGAACCCGTGAGCGCCGTCATCAGGGTCGTCTTGCCCACGTTCGGATGGCCCGCCAGCGCCACCGTGAACATCTCCGGGTCGATGGAGGGCAGGTCCACCAGCTTCGGCTGCACCCGACGCAGGAACCGCAGCGCGTCCCCCGCCTTCCGCCGCACCGTCGAGGCCAGCCGCCCGTACGCCTCGCGGCGCAGCCGGGCGGCCTCGGCCGGATCGTCCGCCCGCTTGAGCTTCCTGGTGTACTCCTCCCGGATCAGCCGCGCCAGCTTGGCCACCGTGTGCACGTCGGCCAGGCTCCGCTTGAGCCTCTTCACGCCCGCCACCGCGTCCGCCAGCTCCCGGTAAAACGGGTGAATCTCGTCCAGGTTCGGCGTCCTACGCACGATCTCCCAAAGCCGATCCTGGATCAGCTGCGAGGCGGTGTTCACGCGGGCGATCTCGATCGACCGGGCCCTCACCTCGGGCGGGGTTCGGGTGCCCCGAAACGACCGACGCGTGCCCTCGGCCGCCCGCTCGGCCCTCCGGAACGCGGTGTCGATGAGCTCCTCGGGGTCCGGCACCTCGGGCATCTTGCGGAACGGGTTCCCGGGCACGGGGCTCCCTCCCGTAAACCTTTTTGGAACTTTGAGGGCGCCGTGGGCGAAGGCGCGCGAACGGGGGTGCCCGATCCTTGGAGTACATCTACGCGTGCCTCCTGCTGCACGCCGCCGGTCAAGAAATCAACGAGGAGAACCTGCGGAAGGTCCTGGAGGCCGCCGGCGTCGAGGTGGACGAGGCGCGCCTGAAGGCCACGGTCGCCGCGCTGGAGGAAGTAGACATCGACGAGGCGATCGAGGAGGCCGCCGTGCCGGCCGCGGCGCCGGCCGCCGGTGCCGCCGAGGAGGAGGCCGAGGAGGAAGCCGAGGAAGAGGAGGAGGAAGAGGAAGAAGAGGAGGAAGAAGAGGAAGAGGAGGCCGAGGAGGAGGCGGCGGCCGGCCTCGGAGCCCTGTTCGGGTAAGCCTCAGAAGAACGCGTCCAGCGTCTTCTGCTCCTCCCGTTTCTCCTTTTTCTCCTCTTCCCTCTCCTCTTCCTCCTCGGAGGCCTCTTCCCCGGTCTCCCCTTCCTCTTCTTCCTCTTCCTCCTCCACGGCGAGCGTCTCGACGGCCTTCTCCCCTTCAGCCGGGGCCTCCTCAACCTCCCTCATCATCTCCTCCACACGCTCACGCAGCTCCTCGCGCCGCGCCTCCTTCAGCCTCTTCCTCACCTGCAGCGACCGGTTGTAGATCCGCTGCGCCACCCGGGGATCCTCGCACAGGTACGCGATCTCCCGCTTCGTCAGCCGCAGGTACCCGGCGATCCCGCTCAGGATCTCCAGACCGCGCTCCGACTCCTCCTCCACGAACCGGCGGAAGGCGACCTGCAGGATCGGAATGATGTCGTTCTTCGCCACCCGGGTCGACACGTGCATGCGCTCCGCGACCTTCTCGGCGATGGAGTTGAGGATTTCCCGCTCCCGCCTCGTCAGGCTCAACTTGCGCAGGATCCTGGGCGGCTGGAACCGCACGAATCCCGGGGGCTTCCCGCGCCGGGCCGCCGCCACCCCGGTCGTCATCAGGTCGGTCGCGTACACGTACTTGAACCGCCAGTTCCCGGTCTCGATCGCCCGGGACGAGAAGACGTCCGCCTTGGACAGGTAATCGTACGCCCGCTCGATCTCCTCCGGCTCGCTGTACGCCCGGGGCACGTTCTGCGCGATCCAAAGGAGGACGTCGTCCGGGTCCTCGTCCAGGTTCCACAGGGCCCGGCGCGCCTCCCGGGGCGGCTTGTTGAAGATCCGACCCAGCGCCTCGAAGATGGTGATCTCCTTGTCCCGCCACCCCAGGTCCCGCACGTCCTCGACCGTGACCCGACCCGTGGACCTGGCGATCGCCTCGAGGTCGTTGATGGCGGCCCGCAGGTCGCCCCGGGCCCGACGGGCGATCATCTGTAGGGCGCGCTCGTCGTACTCGACGCCCTCCGACTCGCAGATCCGGCGCAGCACCTCCACGATGTCCCGCTGCCGCAGCCTCCGGAACTCGATCATCCGGACCTCGTCACGCAGCGACTTGGGCAGGCTCCACGGATCGTTGGCGACGAGGATGAGCGGGTTGCGGGCGCGCTTCACGGCCCGAATCAGCGCGGTCACGCCGCCCCGGTCCTCGCGCGGGTCGATCCCGTCCACCTCGTCCACGAGCACCAGGACCCGGTCCGAACCCTCCACGCGCTCGTGGCGGCCTCCGGCGCGTTGAACCAGGCGGAGTAGGGACCGTCCCGTGGAGGCGCCTCCCACGACCTTCTCGATGACGTCCCGGGTGCGCTTGTCCGAGGCGTTCAGCTCGACCACGTCCCAGCCGAACTCGTTCGCGAGGGCGTAGGCCGCGCTGGTCTTGCCCGTGCCGGGCGGCCCGTGCAGGAGGACGGCGCGGGGCTCGGGCGGCTCGCCCCGGGCCCACTGGTTCGCCCACGCGACCAGCTCCTTCTTCGCCTCCTCCTGGTTCGCCAGGTCCCTCAGGCGCCGGGGCCGGTACTTCTCCGTCCAGGGGACCAAGGGGGCTACCCGCCGGAGTACTTGCTGCCCAGCGCGTGGATGCGGGCCAGGAGCGCCTCCAGCTGGATGCGCTCGTCCGAGCCTCGCACGAGCCGGTACTCGAAGTCACCCACGGCCTCCACCAGCTCCGGCACCGCCTCCTCCGGGATCTCGTCCATCTCCAGCACCTCGCGGTGCACCTGCCGGACCACGTCTTCCCCGGACATCCCGTACCGCGAGAGCAGCTCGTGCAGCAGGTCCCTCGCCCGCTCGAACTCCCCGTTCCACGCGTGGTGGATCATCTGACGGACCTCCTCGGGCCGGGCCGTGGCCGCGATCTGGTACACCGTGTCCTCGTCGACCCTCGCGCCCAGGGCGGCCGCCGCCTGCAGGATGTTAATGGCCCGCCGCATGTCACCCTCGGACACGTACACGATCGCGTCCAGGGCCTCGTCCGTGACCTCCACGCCCTCGTTCTCGGCAATCTCCCGCAGCCGCCGCTTGATCGCGTCCTCCGGCAGCTTGGTGAACTTGAAGACCACGCAGCGGCTCTGGATCGGGTCGATGATCGCGGACGAGTAGTTGGCCGCCAGGATGAACCGGCACGCGTCCGAGTACATCTCCATGATCCGTCGCAGGGCCTGCTGCGAGTCCCTCGTGAGGTTGTCCGCCTCGTCCAGGAAGATGATCTTGAACTTCGCTCCACCCATCGGCCGCGTCCGGGCGAAGTTCTTGACCTTGGTCCGGATGACGTCGATGCCGCGCTCGTCCGAGTTGTGCAGCAGAACGGGCACCTCACCCGCGAAGAACATCTCCGTGCCCGGCACGCTGACGTCGTACACGTACCCCTCGCTCCGCACGACCTCGATCCTCCGGATCCGAACGCCGCGCAGGTCCGAGGTCAGGAGCCCGACCAGCCGGTCGTACGCCGACCTGGCCCCCGGCCGCACGTCCCGGCGCTCGGGCAGCAGCTCCAGCGCGAGGCCGGCGTCGATCAGGCCGTCCTCGGAGAGGTTCTCCAGCTCCTCGGACAGCCCCTCGCTCACCCGGCGCGCCAGCTCCACCACGGGATCGGCCGGGATCGCGCGCCTCGGCCTCGGCTCCTCGAACGAGCCGTCGCGGACGAAGCCCTCCACGCCGCACAACCGGGCCATCCAGTTGAGCTCGACGTCCCCGACGAGCCCGGCCAGGTCCTCGAGCCGCTCGGTCGTCATCAGGTCCAGCGGGGCCTGGAAGGTCAGGAGCACGTCGCCCTCCCGCAGCGCGGAGGCCGGCACGGCCTCGAGCCCGTCCCCGCGGAGCACCATGACGGCGTGGTCGCCGGTGAGCTCGAGCACGTGCCCCGACTCCAGGTGCACGCGCAGGTAGCCCGGGGCCCGGTGCCGGATCAGGTAGCGCACGGGGGCCCAGGCGACGCGCCCGTTCGCGACCGTGAGCACCTCCAGGCCGCGCACCCGAACCCGAGCGTCCCCCTCGGGCTCCAGCAGCGCCTCGTCCAGCTCCCGGAACGTGGTGAGGAACGTCCTCCCGTTCGCCCGGACCACCAGCGGCGTGTCCGGGGACACGGAGGCGTTCAGCTCCAGGAAGTTATCCCGCCAGTGCTCCCCGTACAGCTCGCGGGCCAGGCACAGCGCGGCCGTGGTCTTGCCCGTGCCGGGCGGTCCGGCGAAGAGCAGGTTGGGCATGTCGCCCCGCTTGACGTACTCCTGGAGCCGCTTGACCACGTGCTCCTGGTCCACGATGTCCTCGAGCCGCTTGGGCCGGTACTTTTCCACCCAGGGTACCTCCAGCACCTCGACCTCGTCGTGCTCGGACAACGCCGCACCTCCCCGAAGAAGAGGCGTGTGGCGGGGGCTACCCGGTTAAGTACTTCATCGTCGGCAGCTCGCGGCGCATCCGCTCCATGTACTCCACGCTGTCCGCCACGTCCGTGAACACCTCCTCAACCCGCTCCACGTGCTCCTTCTCCACGACGTCCGATCCCTCCTTCTCCGCCACGATCCGGGCCGGCTCGAGCAGCCGGGTCGCGTACCGGAGGGACTTCTCCTCGCCCAGGTCGGTCAGGTACTCGTGCGCCTCGTCCGTCAGCTCGATGTCCTGCACCCGGGCCCGGATGCCGATGATCTCCCGGATCTCCTCCCGCTTGAACGGCCGCGTCCGCGCGATCAACAGCCGGTCCAGCAGGTCCCCCGGGATCCCGTGCGGGGCCTCCTCGTCCGTGCCCCGCACCTTCGCCATCGCCCGGTTGGTGGCCATCACCAGGATGGGCGCGATCTCCTCCTCCAGAGACCGGTTCAGGAACGCGAACGCCTCGATGTCCAGCATGTGTGCCTCGTCGATGAACAGGACGCCCGGAACCAGCCGGGCCTCGCCCTCGTCCACCATCTTCTGCACCTGCTCGTCCACCTTCTCCCGGATCTCGTCCGTGATCTCCTCCTCCCGGAACCCTAGCAGCCGACCCGCCCTCACGTTCGCCATGTCCAGGTCGTGCAGCGTGACCACCCGCTTGATCTCCTTCTTCTTCTGCACCGGGCCCTCCGGCACCTCCACCGCGCGCACGCCCAGGATCTCTTCCTCCTCCTTCTCCAGCGCCTCCTTCGCCCGACCCAGCTTCGCCACCCGACCGCTCTCCAGGTCGATCTGGATCACGTCACCCTCCCGCACGCCCGCCTGCACCAGCTGCACCGCGATCTCCTCGGGCACCTTGAACTTCCGCCGATCGTCCCGCGTGCTGACCTCCAGGATCGCCCCGCTGGGCACCTCCATGTACGGCGAGAGCGGGTGCTTCGCCCGCTCGATCTCCAGGCTCTCCACCTTGCCCTCGATCACCTCCCGCGTCTCCGTGATCTCGACCCCGATCGCCCGCCGAATCGCCTGCTGCAGGAACTCCGCCTTGCTCAGGTTCGTTCCGTAGATCTCCGAGCCGGAGATCGAGACGAAGGGAACGTCCTCACCCAGCTCCCGCGCCATCCCGTACGCGATCGCCGTCTTACCGGTCCCCGGCGGGCCCACCAGCAGCAGCCCGTGCCCGGACCGGCGCCCCTCCCGCACCATCTCCACGATGATACCGGCCGCCTCCCGGGCCTCCTCCTGACCGACCAGACCGTCACCGACGGGCTTGGCCCGCAGGTTCTCGTCGAGGCCCAGTCCGGAGATGTGCGAGTGCGCCCCGACCGCCTCCTCCCGGGTCGAGGACTCGGTGATCTCCTCGATCTCAACCATAATCCGCATCCCTCGTTGACCGTCATGCACTTATATTTAAAATTTTCTGGAACGGTCCGAGGGGTTCCGATCACCCGATGGAGAACAACGCCGCTTCGGGCAACCCATAATCGAGCGCGCGGCGGCCGGCGCCGCCGGGGTGAGGACCGTGATCACCGTGATCATCTCCGAGGCCCCGTACGGGCGGGAGCGCGCCTACTCCGCCCTGAGGTTCGCGCTGACGGCCCTCCTCGAGGGCGAGGACGTCCGGATCTTCCTGATCGAGGACGGCGTGTACGTGGCCAAGGAGGGGCAGGACCCGGACGAGGTGCCCAACTACCTGGAGCTGCTGCGGCAGTGCATCGAGCAGGGGGCGGAGGTCAAGGTCTGCGGACCGTGCTCCAAGGCCCGCGGGATCACCGAGGACGACCTGATCGACGGCGCCGAGCTCGCCACGATGCACGACCTGGTGAGCTGGGTTCGGGAGTCCGACAACGTTATCTTCTTCTGAACTCCGGGCGCGTGGAGGGCGAACGTGCGCTGGATCGCGATCCTCACGATCCTCCTCGCTCCGGTGCCCGCCCACGCCACGGTCTACGTGGCCACCTGGACCGGGCCGGGGCTCGACACCGACCCCAACCCGGAGACCAACTGCTGGACGACCTCCGCCTGGGACGTGCGCTGGTGGAACGAGCACCTGCAGGAGCTCCCGATCCGGGAGCGCGTGGTCCTGATCCCGATCAAGGACGTGCACCGCTGGCGGCACGTCCTGTACACCGGCGTGGATCCGAAGACGGGGATCCACGTGGACGTCGTCTACGTGCCGGGAGGGTGGCGGCCCGAGGATCACTGGGGGTCCGACTGGGTCGACCTGCTGCGGTGGGCGCAGCTGCACCTGGGGATCGGGTACGTGGGCATCTGCGCGGGCGCGACCACGTACATCCGCGCCTTCCCGTGCGTCAAGGCGGTCGACGGGCTCAAGGGACACGCCGAGCCGCGCGTGCTGCTGCTCCCGCACCCGGCCAACCCGCTCGCCAACGAGCCGGGCAGCACCTACGAGATGCGGATGTACTACGCGAACGGGCCCGGGATGTCCTTCCGGCGGGGCTGGTACACCATCAAGTACTACATCGACCGTCGGTGGCACACCGTGCGCGCCTACTGCGACGTCCGAGGGGTGGCCAAGTACCTCGAGAAGGTCAAGGGCTGGGCCTACGTCGTCGGCCGCTGGATCGTCGACGGGGTGGAGAAGGGCCGGTTCGCCATCATGAGCGTGCACCCGGAGATCATGGGACGACGGAACCGCGACCCCGACATGGTCAAGATGTTCGTGTACGCGCTCCTGTGGGCCGCGAAACGGCTGCCCGCGGATTGGATACTGACGGTGTCCCCGGGTCCCACCGTGATCGTGCCGAAGCCCGGGAAGGACCGCCGGGTGACGCTCACGGCCACGCTGACGAACTGGGTGAACGAGCCGATCTCCGAGTTCCCGGTGGAGGTAACGATCGAGGGGCCCACGAGGGACCGGAGCCTGCAGCTGACGACGAACGAGCAGGGGATGGTGAGCGTGACCGTGCCCGTGACCCGGGAGGGGGAGTACCGGGTCCGGTTCCGGGCGGTGGACGCGTCCGCCACGGTCGAGATCGTGGCCGGCCGGCGGGAGCGGCAACCGTCACCGGCGGCCGGACTCCCGATCCTGCTCGCGCTGGCGGCGCTCCTCCGGGCCCTGCAGCGATCGCAGCGTCACCTCCACCAGCCGACGGGCCACTCGGTCCAGCACGGCCGGCGCCAGCGGATCCGGGTCCCGAATGTAGCGGCCGGTGGTGACCAGTAGGTGATCCCCGGGGGCGCCCAGCGACCGAAGCTCCCGGGCCACGGGCCCCGAGGCCTCCCTCAGACTCAGCACCCGGACGTCCTCGCTCCCGTAACCGAACACGCCCCCGGTGCTGACGGTGGTCGCCCCCGCCTCACGCCCCGCCCGCGCCAGCCTGGCCGTGACGGGCGTGGTCCGGCCGCCCGCGATTGTGATCACCACGACGTCCGGTCTCCACTTTTCCACCAGGGACTCTGCCTTCTCCTCCCGCACATACTCCGGAACGGCGATCACGTCCCGATCCGGGTGAGCGCGGCCCAGCCGGGCGCAAAACTCGGCCTTGTTCTCGCCCACCCGGGCCCCGTGCCGGAGGTGGATCACGTCGTTCGGCTCGACCTCCTGACCGTCCACGCACACTACGGTTTCCGGTCCTCCGCGGTGGGTTTCAACCAGTTGGATGAAAACCCGGAACCCGAGCCGTCCCACTCCGCACAGTAGCACGGTGCCCCGAGGCCGCTTGCGGCGCTCCAGCCGGGCCAAACCGGGCAACGCCCATCCCTCCTTAAATAATCGTTTCGATAGTTGGGAGGACGATCTCGTGATATCCCGAGGCGGCCCGGCGGGCCCAGGGGTGCGCGCCATGGCGGAGGTTAAGGCCATCTTCATCAAGTGCGGCAACCTGGGAACGACCATGATGGTGGACATGCTCCTGGACGAGCGCGCCGACCGTGAGGACGTCGAGTTCCGCATCCTGAGCAGCTCCGTCAAGATGGACCCGGAGTACGTGGAGGACGTCGTTCAGACCGCCCTGGACCTGGCGGAGGACTTCGAGCCGGACTTCATCGTGTACGGCGGCCCCAACCCGAGCGCCCCCGGTCCCTCCAAGGCCCGGGAGATGCTCGCCGAGTCGGACTACCCGGCCGTGATCATCGGGGACTCCCCCGGGCTGAAGGTGAAGGACGAGATGGAGGAGCAGGGCCTGGGCTACATCCTCGTCAAGCCGGACGCCATGATCGGCGCCCGCCGCGAGTTCCTGGACCCGGTCGAGATGGCCGTGTACAACGCCGACCTGGTGAAGACGCTCGCGGCCACGGGCGTCCTGAGGCTGGTCCAGCGGACCTTCGATGAGCTCATCGAGAAGGCCAAGGAGGGCGAGATCACCGAGGACGACCTGCCGCGGCTGGTCATCGACCGGAACACGCTGCTGGACGAGCTGAAGGACGAGTTCGAGAACCCGTACGCGCGCGCGAAGGCGATGGCCGCGCTCGAGATCGCCGAGGACGTGGCGGACGTGACCGTCGAGGGCTGCTTCATGGAGCAGGACAAGGAGCGGTACGTGCCCATCGTCGCCTCCGCCCACGAGATGATGCGACAGGCCGCCAAGCTCGCCGACGAGGCGCGCGAGATCGAGAAGTCCAACGACACCGTCCTCCGGACCCCGCACGCGCCGGACGGCACGGTGCTCTCCAAGCGGGAGCTCATGGAGGACCCGAAGTAACGCCCCGGGCCTCCACCACCCACTCCTTCTCCACCACTTCCGCTAATTCCCCCTCCACGTACGCCCGAAAGAGGAGCAGGGCCCGACGAACGCCCTGCCGCTGCCGCCTCGCGATCCTCTCGTCCGGCCTCAGCAGGTTCGCGTGCACGTCGGTCCGGGCCACCACGGTCACCCTGCCGTCGTCCAGGCAGATCGCGCCCCGGCCGATCCCCGCGGTCGTGCCGATGCCCACGTCGGCGCCGGTCCTCTCTCGTACGGCCCGAGCCATGAGCTTGGCCACTTCCCGATCCTTCTCCTCCGAGTAGGCCTTTGCACCGGATTTCGTGGTGTAATCGGGCTCGGGCGGGTCAACCCCGAGCAGCCCGCGGAGCCCGGAGATCGTGGGGATGAAGCAGGCGGCCACGACCGAGACGCGCCCCTCCAGGCTGTCGCCCAGGATGTCGGAGCCCAGCTCCCCGGTGTAACCGCTCGCGGAGGCGTGGATCTCCCTCCCCACGCGCCCGTGCGTGAAGCACTCGGCCGTGGCCACGCGAAGCACGGGTGCCCCTCCGGCGGGCCGAGGCGACCCATTTTAACGACCCCGACGGCTCCACCGGCGCGGGGTCCCGGTTGCGGGGCGAGCGCGGCATCACCGACCTCACCGAGACCGTGACCTCGCGCCCGTTTTGGGACGTCGTTCGGGAGGTGGGGTACCTCAAGGCGGAGGAGGTGCTGGAGGTACTCCCGGAGGACGCCCGGGTGCTCATCCTAGGTGGCTACCTCACCGGCGTCTTCGCGTCCGAGCTGCTGGTGGAGGAGGGGTACGACGTGACCGTCCTGGACCCGGAGCCCGCCGTGGGCGACCTGCTGCCCGACGGGGTCCGATTTCGGGCCGCGCGGGTCCCCCCGCCGGGCCGCTACGACGCGGTCCTCGACTTCACCGGCCTGGGTGGGGTGGATCCGCGCTCGCTGCGGCGACTCGGCCCGGAGATCCTGGTCGTGGAGAACCCGGAGGGGAACCTCAACGATCCCCGCGTGGAGGAGCATAACGAGACTGAGGAGAGGCTGAAGGCCGGGGAGGAGTCGTACGAGCTCCGACTGATGGACGCCCCGTTCGAGGTCAAGACCTCCGGCACGTTCACCCTCTCCATCCGCGTCGTCCGGGAGGCGGCCAACCGGCTGGAGCGGCACTACGGCGTCCTCTACGCGATCCCCGGGATCGTCAACCTCGAGCGTTGGACCTTCGCGCTCAAGCGACCCAGGGAGGGCGTGGAACGGGCCAAGGAGCGGCCCGCGGTGACCGTCTCGCAGCTCCGGGGCGCCGTGGACCCGGACGAGGTGCTCGGGGAGGTCCTGGATGAGCTCCTCTTCGAGGTCCGAGAGCGTTAGCGTGGGCGAGGTGCTGGAGACGCTCGACGAGCTCGCCCCCTTCGACCGGGCCGTGAAGGGGGACGAGGTGGGCCTCGTCGGTGGGTCCGAGTCGCAGGAGGTGAGCCGCGTCCTCGTCTGCCTCGACCTCACCCCCGACCTCGCCTCAAAGGTGCCCGAGGGCACCCTGGTCGTCTCCCACCATCCGGTTCCGGAGCCGCTCCGGGACGTCGGGTTTCCGATCATCGTCGCACACTCCAACTGGGACGCCGCCCGAGGGGCCCTCGCGCTGGCCGAGTTCCTCGGCCTGGAGGACGTCGAGCGTCCCCACGACCTCGCCGCCCTGGGCTCGTTCGACGGTACCCTACCCGAGTTGTTGGACCGGGTCTCGAGGCTCGACCCGCCCGAGCTGCGCGTGGTTGAGGCCACGGTCGACGCGTCCCGGGTCCTAGCCGTCCCGGGCTTCGGTCTGTCCCGGCCCGACTTCGTGGAGCTGGCGGCCGAGGTCGGGGCCCGCGTGGTCGTGTCCGGGGACCTGACCCACCACGTCGCGCTCCGGGCTCGGCTTCTGAACGTCAGCTGCGTGGACGCCACCCACGCCGCCACCGAGCTGCCCGGGCTCCGGGAGCTGCGAAGGGAGCTGGACGAGCGGCTCCCGGTCAAGGTTGAGCTGGTCGACCCGCGCTGCCCCTGGGGGGTCGAGGTTGAGGTTCAAGCGGGCCCTCCGGGAGGTACGAATCGACCGTCATCGAGCCGATGAGGGGGCGATAGTGCGACTGCTCTCCGCGAAGGGCCCGCGCGTTCACGACCTGTTCCGGGCCGCCTTCGAGGAGCGGTTGCGGTACCGCGGGGAGCGGGTCCTGCTGACGTCCACGATCCACGTGACGAACGAGTGCCGGATCCGACCCAGGTGCGCGTTCTGCGGGTTCGCGGCCGGCGCGTCCCCGAGAGGGTACCACCGCCCGTTCACCAGGTCCTACGAGGAGGTGGCCGAGGCGGCGCGCGCGATCGAGCGATCCGGGATCCCGAGGGTGAGCTGCTCGGGCGCGTACCGGGGCGACGGCGGCCGGCTCGCCGTCATGGCCGCGAGGGCGGTGAAGGAGCACACCGACCTGCTCGTCCTGGTCAACTTCGGTCACGACCTGTCCCGCGAGGCGCTCCGGGGGCTCCGGGAGCTCGGTGTGGAAACCGTCTGTTGCAACCTGGAAACCATCAACCGCGGGCTCTTCGAGCGATTGAAGCCCGGGGACGACCTCGACGCCCGGATCCGGACCTGCGAGCTCGTGTGCGAGCACGGGATCGGCCTCTCCAGCGGCCTCCTGGTCGGCGTTGGTGAGTCGCGGAGGGATCGGGCCCGGCACCTGCGGTTCCTGGCCCGGTTCGAGACGCTCATGGAGATCCCGATTATGGGGTTCCACCCGTACCCCGGGACCCCGATGGAGAACCACCCCCGGTGCCCGCTCCTGGAGCAGGCTCGGGTGATGGCGGTGGCCCGGCTGATGTACCCGGACCTGATGATCACGGCCCCGACCCCGACGATCGGTCCCGAGGAGGTTCAGGTGGCCCTGATGGCCGGGGCGGACAACCTGGCGACGGTCATCCCGGACGACCATCCGCACGAGGTCAAGGGAGTGGGGAGCCCGCGCACGGGCAACCTCGACCGCGTGATCGAGCTCATCGAGAACTTCGGGCTCAAGCCCGCACTGAGCGTGAACGAGGGTAGGCGGGCTTGCTTGACCTGCTCCGGGAAGCGTGCGAGTCCCTCGACGCAGCCCTCGAGCTGAAGCGCCGGGCGTACGGAGGCGGGCTAGACGTGGACGGACTGGTGTCGGACCTACTGGAGCTCTCGGACCGCGAGCTGGAGGCTCTGGGGGACAACCTCCGCACCTTCCCCATGGGCTGCGACCTGATCGAGCTCGCCGTGGGACCGTGCGCGTCCGACCAACCACCGGAGATCATCCTGGCGAACGCGGAGTTGGCGGACCGGATGGGCCTCTGCCTGCACGTGTGCGCCTACGCGGTGGCCGACGCCGCCGAGCGCGCCGGGATGCGTCCCATCGAGCTCTTCCGCCGGCTCGTGGACCGCGTCCGCGTTCCCGTGGACGTGGATCACCTCGGGGCCCGCGGGCCGATGAGGTTTCCCCGGGACGTCACCGAGTGTGAGGGGACCTGCTACCTCCAGGGTCCCCCCTGCGTGGAGTGCCCCCGGGGCCGCGTCCACCGGCGGCTGATGGACCGGGAGCGTGGGCAGGACGAGGACCCGCTCGAGTGGCTCAAGGTCGCCTCCTCCGTGTGCGTCAACGTGACCGGGGAGGGCGGTCAGGGGGCCGAGGGTCACGCGGCGCCGCTCGAGGAGATGCGGCGGGTGGTGCGCGCCGCCCGGGAGGTGGGCGCGGGCGTCGGCGCCATCCTGCACGTGGGAGACGGGGAGGACGATCTGGCGGACGGACTTCGGGCGGCGGTGGAGGACCTAGGGGTCGATTACCTGGCGATCGAGGGAGGACCGTTCAACCGGGCCGACGACCGGCTGACGGCCTTTCGACGGGCCGTGGTCGCGGCGCGGATCCTGGCCCCCGGCAAGGTGGTGATCACGAACGGGGCCTACCGGGACGAGCTCGCCGCCGGCCTGCGGGCCGGCCTGAACGGGGCCATCTCCGGCTTCCCCGGGAACCACCACGGGTACATGGTGGGTTACGAGCCCGGAACCGCCCGTCGCGGTAGGTTCGGGCTCCCCCGGGTGTTCGCGCTCATGAAGCGGGTCCTCGGGGACAGGTACGGTCAGACGAGCGTTCCGGCCGGTTGGAGCGAGCTCGACGGTATCGTGCGAGCCTCCCTGATGCTCGGCGAGGACCTGGTGTACCCGAACGACGTCTCCGGGATCCCCGTAGGGGACGTTCACTGGGTGGCCGCCCTGCGGTCCGGTCGGGCCCGAGAGCTCGAGCCCCGGGTGAGGAGCGCGCTGGAGGTCGCCCGCGAGGTTAACGGGGACACGATCGCCCTGCTGGGGGGCCGGTTCCCGGCCTGGGGTCTTGCCAAGGCGCTGGACGAGGTCGGGGTCTCGGAGATCCTCATCAGCGACCCGGACGCGTGGGTGGAGCGGGTCACGGTGCGGCTGCTCAACGAGGAGCTGGACGCGACCGTGCACGGGATGGGGGGCGACGACCGGAGGGCCGTGGAGGAGGCGGACGAGGCCCTGGTGACCGCGGTCCTGCCCCGGGTGGCCCGGAGGATCGCGGAGCGGACGGGGGCTCGACCGGCCTGTGAGCCTCGGTAGGCTCCTGCTGCGCGCCGTCAGGGAGTCGAGCGAGGGTCGCCGTCTGGGTGACCGCGAGGAGGAGGTCCGGGCCGTCCGCGAGCGTCTCCGGACCGCCGACCGCATCGTGGTGGTCACCTCCAACCGGGAGAAGCTGGAGGCGGTCAACGAGGTCCTGCGATCGTTCGGGCTCCCGGAGGCGGAGATGCACGAGGTGCCCACCGAGATGGCGGACGCGACCCCGTGCCCCGCCCTCTTCAAGGCCCTGCTGGGCGTTCAGACCTCGGACGCCGACGTCGCGATCGCCCGGGGTCGCCTCGGGGTCCCCGGCTCCGGGGCGATGACCGTCTTCGTGGACGACCGGTGCCGCGTGCTCACGGCCGCCCTATCCCCTCCGCACGTGCTGCACGGGCTGTCCGTTCGCGAGGCCGTGAGGCGGGAGACCCGGCGGGCGCTCGAGCGGCTCGGTATGGTGCACGGGCGGCGTGATGTTACCAAGTATCATGACGACTCATCGAAGGAATAAACAGCTCACTTGATCGTTTCGCCACCCACCGAGAGAGCGGGGCCCTTGTTCTCCATCCCCTCTCCCGGCGATCCCGACTCCACCGAGCGCCTGCTCGACTGGTTCTCCGACGAGCCCGAGGTGACCCGGGTGTACATGGGCCTGCCGGCCCTGGGCACCGGCCGGGCCACCGTCGTCCACGTGGACGTGGACACGGTCGAGTCCGTGGCCGAGGCGTGCGACTCGCACGACGTCGACCTGGAGATCGTGATGAACCCACTCTGCACGGCGGAGGTCGTCTCGAACCGGGACGGGTTCTCCGGGTTCGAGCGTACGCTCTCCGAGCTTGACGACGCCGGGGTGGAGCACCTGGTGCTGTCGGACCCACTCCTGATCCGCGCCGCCCTCGAGCGGGGTTTCCACGTGTCCGTCTCCTGCGTCTCGGAGGTGAACACGCCCCGACGGGCCCGATACTACGACGAGTTGGGCGTGGACGAGATCACCCTGGACACGAACGTGAACCGGCGCCTGGACGTGGTCGAGGCCATCGCGGGCGAGGTCTCCGCCCGGTTGCGGATCATCGTGAACGAGGGGTGCCTGCCCGACTGCCCGTACCGGCCGTACCACTTCTGCCTGTTCTCCCACGCAACCCGCTCCGAGGCGGGGGTCGTGGAGGACTCGTACTACGTCCGGTGCGTCTCGGAGCGGCTGAACAACCCGACGCTGCTGGTGCAGCAGCCGTTCGTGCGTCCGGAGGACGTGGATGAGTACCGGAGGCTGGGGGTGGACTCGTTCAAGATCGCGGGGCGCGCCAACTCGACCCGGTGGATCCGGCGCGCGGTGAGGGCGTACCTGCAGCGCCGGTACGATGGGAACCTGCTCGACATCCTGGACTGTCCCACTACGCTGCGGCACCTGGTTCACCTGGACAACCGGGAGCTCGACGGGCTGCTGGAGCGGGCCGGTCGGTGCGATCAGAGGTGCTCGGAGTGCGGGTTCTGCGAGCGGCTGGCGGAGCGGGCCGTGAGTTACCGGGGCGGGTTGACGGATGCCGGCCGGCCTGCAACCGTCGAGGCTGACTGAGGCCCGGCGGCGGGCCGAGTCGCGCCTGTCGAACTTGCTGGGGAAGCCCGTGGGCGTGCTGCAGCTGACGGTGTTCGCGATGCCGTGCGGCTGCGTGGGGGTCTCGCTGGAGACTCGGAACCTGGTCCGGGAGGACGTGGAGGTGTTCGAGTCCAAGCTCCGGGAGCTGCTGTCGTCGCTCGCGCGCGGGATCCTGGGGAAGAAGCCGAACGTGTACTACGCCCGGCTGGCACCGTCCCGGTACGACGTGGTCAGCGTGACGGGGCGGATCGCGTGCGATGAGTGCCGCAAGGAGCTGGAGGGGGCGGCCGACCTACTCACGTTCTGAGGGGTGACGCGGCTGTGCCCGGCCCAAAGGACGGGGCGGTCACGGTCGGCCGACGCGACCGGCCGCCTCCGCCCCGCCGGCTGCGTGTACCGGGCGGGTTCCGCCCGCCGTCATCGTTCTCCGGCGGGCCGCCGCGCCCGGCCGCTTCCGGGGTCGGGTCGACTCATTTAAGCGCTTTCGGGAAGAACTCCCGGCGCGCCTCCTCCAGGCTGATCCCCTTCACCCTCGCGTACGCCTTCCTCAGCGTCTCGGCCCGAACCTCGTAGTGGCCCTCCTCCCGGGCGATCTCGAGCGCCTCACGCACGACGTCCTCCAGAAGCTCGGGGTGATCATCCTCCAGCCTCTTCAGGTACCGGAGCGCCAGCGGACGGACCGTGTAATCGTCCGGGATCAGCCGCAGCGACCTCAGCCGCTCCTCCGGCCGATCGCTCATACCTCGGCGCCCTCCAGCGCCCGGGCGCACGGGCAGTTCCGCTCCTCCGGGATCCGATCGATCGCGGCTTCGATCAACCGGACCACCTGGGGCCGCAGCCGCTCGACCAGCTCGAACACCTCGTCCACCGTCCGTCGCCGCTCGTCCACCCCGGCCGCGTAGTTGGTGCAGATGCACACGGTCGCGTAGCACAGCTCGAGCTCCCGGGCGAGCACGACCTCCGGGAACCCGGTCATGCCCACGACGTCGCCACCGAGCCGGGCGAAGGCGCGGATCTCGGCCGGCGTCTCGAACCTCGGCCCCTCGGTGGCCACGTACACCGCCCCCTCCTTGAGCTCGAGCCCGAGCTCCTCGGCCGCCTCCCGGAGCGCCCTCCGAAGCTCCGGGCAGTAGGGCTCGGTCACGTCCACGTGCACCACCTTGTCGTCGTAGAAGGTGGTGGGGCGGCTCTTCGTGAAGTCCAGGAAGTCGACCGGCAGGACCAGGTCCCCGGGCTCGTACTCGTCCGCGTTGATCACGCCCACCGAGTTGGTGGCCAGGATCCGCTCCACGCCCATCTCCCTGAGCGCCCAGACGATCGCCCGGTACTCGATCCGGTGCGGCGGACGCTCGTGGCCCCGCCCGTGCCTGTTGATGAAGTAGACCCTGCGGTCCCCCAGTCGGGTGATCTCCACCCGGACGCGGCCGTACGGGGTGTTGACGGTGCGGGTGCCCTCGGGGTGCCCGGGCCGGAACCCGGTGCCCCCGATCACGCCCACCCTCATGCTCGATCCCGCTTCACCACCGGTTCTACCGCCGCCTTGAGAATCTCGAACGTCTCGTCCTCGTTCCACCCGGCGGTGTCGAGCACCAGGTCGTAGATGGTGAGGTCCGTGGGGTCGACGCCGTAGATCTCCCGGTACCGCTTGAGCTCGCTCCGCTCGCGCTCCCGGATCCGGCGCTTCGCCTCCTCCACCGAGATACCCTCGCGGCGCGCGATGCGCTCCGCCCGGACGTCCAGGGGTGCCTTCAACCAGATCTTAACGTCGGCCAGGTCCGGACCCTGAACGTGCTCGAGCTCGCCGGCGGCGACGAACGCGGCGAGGCGTCCCTCCAGCACCACGTCCCCCTCCTCCGCGGCCTCGCGCTGCCTCCGATCGATCTCCAGGTCGATCTCCGGGTCCTCCTCGGCGAGCCGGGAGAACTCCTCCAGGGTCATTCCCCGCTCCTTCGCCATCTCCCGGAAGATCTGGCCGGCGTACACGTGTCGGAGTCCGAAGTGTTCGGCGAGGCGGCGGGCCATGGTGGTGGTGCCGGAGCCCGGCGGGCCACCGATGGTGATGACGACGCCGATCGGGAAGCACCCCGTCTACTCCTCTGACTCCTCCTCGGCCGGCTCCGGCGGCTCCTCACCGGGCAGCGGTGGCAGCCACGGCTGCTCGCGCTTCTGCCGCCAGAACTTGTACCGGACCTTGTCCTTGATCAGCTTCCGCATGCACTCCGGGCAGAGCACGCCGCCGTAGGGTCGGTTGGGGCGCTTCTGGGTCTTCGGCGTCTTCCGGAAGTCGATGTTGCGGCCCCGGATCACGCCGTTCAGCCGCCGGCCGCAGGCGCCGCACTTGGGCCAGTTCGGGATCTTCTTCTCGAAGTGGATCACGGTGCGTCCTCCGGGCGTCCGCTTGTACACCCGCCGGCGGGATCGGGAGCGGTACCGAGGCTCGGGCACGGTTACCCACCCCCGCGCACCCGGGACACCAGCAGCTCGGCTAAAGGCTTGAGGGGAAGGGAGACGACGGTCGCGCACAGGATGTACCAGCCCACGGGACCGATCTCACGCCCCACGAAGGGCACGTGGAAGGGGAGCTTGAGCGTCCAGTGCGCGAGCCGGTACTCGAGCGTGTAGATGATCACGATGATGGGCGGGAACGTGATCAACATGGCCTTGAGGTTCTTCATCATGACCCGGGACTGGATCTCGAACGTCTCCTGCGCGTGGTCCCGGATCCGCTCCTCCAGCTCTCGAACGCGCTCCATGTCCCCCAGCATCTTGGCCTTCTCGAGCTCTCGCTGGTATTTCTTAACCTCGTTTACCTTCGATTGGATCCGCTCCAGCTCCTCCCGGCCGATGACGAGCTCGTACACCACGTCGATGAAGAAGATGACTATGGCGGCCGCGACGAGCATGCCCAGGGCCGGGCCGAAGTACCGGAGGAAGGGGTCCACGAGCGGGTAGAAGTGTCGGGCGAGGGAGCCCCAGTCCACGGGCACCACCCTACAGGGACCGGACGGACTCGACGAACTCCCTCACGGCCCGGTCGAGCTCTCCGTCGTGGTTCTCGATGATCTTCACCGTGGCCCCCGTCTTGGCCGCGTAGGCGAACGCGGCCATCCGGTTCACCTCCTGGTGCTCCTCGATCTCGTGCGCCCGGTCGTAGTCTCGCTGCCGCTCCTCCGCGTCCTTGATCCGCCTCATCATGATCTCGTCCGGGTCCGCCTCGATGAGCACGATCATGTCCGGGTCCAGCTCCTCCAGCACCCACTCCGGCAGTCCCGGCAGGTACCCGGCCGGCGTCTTGATCGTGCAGTGGGTGTCGACGACGACGCCCTCCCGCTCCTCCGCCATCTCCGCGATCCTCCGGGCGGCGAGCCGCTGGATCTCCCGCTGCTTTTCGGCCGGCAGCTTCCGGATCTCGTCCCGGTGCTCGACGAGTCCCTCCTCCCGGGCGATCTCCAGCATCACGTCCCCGTAGTTCACGTGCTCGAAGCCCTCCAGCTCCTCGACCGCCCGCTTCGTGACCGTCGTCGCGCCCACGCCCGGCACGCCCGTCGCGATCACCACCTTGCCCATTGGGGGCACCCCCTACCGCAGGGTTCGCTCCAGGAACTTCCTCACCACCGGGTGAGCCTCCATCAGCCGCTCCTGCTTGATCTCCTCGTACATGTTGTACAGGATGGACACGGTCAGCAGGACGCCCGTGCCCCCACCCAGGGCGCCCAGCAGGTCCGCGCCCGCCGCCAGCAGCCCGACGAAGGCGCCACCCATCACGGTCACCGGGTAGATGTAGCGCCGCAGCCGCTTCTCCAGCACGCGCACGTCCCGACGGAAGCCCGGGATGTGAAGCCCGGCCCGGTGCAGGTGCTCGGCGATGTCCTTCGGGCCCATGCCCGTCAGCTCGACCCACAGGACGGCGAAGAACGTGGAGGTCACGACCATCGCGATCGTGTACCCGAGCGCCTGCAGCGGGTCGGAGAGCGTCTTCACGATGCTGTTGGGCGGCGAGAGGTAGTACACCAGACCGGAGACGGGCTGGCCGCGCGGGTCCAGCTTGCCGAGGATGGGCACGCCCATCCGCTGGAAGGCGAGCGCCCAGAGCCGGATGTTCATGAACAGCGCCGTCGCCAGGATCACGGGGATGTTGGACGTGTAGAGCAGGCGGACCGGGAACCGACCCCGGGCGCCCCGGATCCCGGAGAACGCGATCGGGATCTCGACCCGCATGCCCTCCACGTACAGGACGACGAAGAACGTGATCAGCGCGCCCAGCACGGGGGCCAGCAGGGTCCAGTCGGGCGAGCCCTGCAGCGCGGTCTGCAGGAACGCCCACAGGGCGCCCGCCGGTCGTCCCGGCTGCTGCGGGCTGGGGAGCGGGTTGAGCGTGCCGATCACGATCTGGGAGGACACGCCCGCGACGATGAACAGGCCCACGCCCGAGCCGATTCCCCACTTGCTCACGACCTCGTCCAGGAAGATCACGAGGATGCCGCCGAGCGCGAGCTGCAGGATGAGCAGGATCTCGAGCAGCGGACTGGGCTCGGCCGGGGGCACGGCCCCGCTGAACACCATCATGGCGCCCTCGAAGAAGCAGAGCAGGATGGCCAGGAACTTCTGCAGGGATTGAAACAGGCGCCGGTCCTCCGGGTCCGTGAGGTCCAGCTCGAGGAGGTCACCGCCGACGAGCAGCTGCAGCAGGATGGAGGCGGTCACGATCGGCCCGATACCCAGGGTGAGCAGGGACCCGAAGCTGCCCGCCATGACGGCCCTCAGGTTCGCGAAGTAGTCCACGGCCTGCGGGGCCATCCCGTACAGGGGGATCTCGCACAGGACGAAGTACGCCAGGAGCGGGAGTCCGGTGTACTTGAACAGCTTCTCGTTGAACGGGACGTGCCTCTTCGGCACCTTCACCTCCGGCATGCGCTCGAGGATCGGCCGGAGCCGCTCCAGCCACTCCTCGGACAACGCCTACCACCCGAGGCGGCTTTTTAGAGAAAAAAATGAGGGCGCTACGCCTCGGCCTCCTCCTCGGACCCGCCGGACTCGAGCGTTACCGCCTCACCACCGGCCTCCTCCAGCTTCTCCACGGCCCGGTCCGTGAACTCCGGGGCCTTGACGACAAGGGGCCGCTTGACCTGGCCGCCGCCCAGCACCTTGTCAAACGGGCCGCCGAACCGCTTCATCCGCTCGTCGGTGACGTCGATGACGATCCTCTCGTCCTCCTTCTCCGCGATCCCCTCCTCGAGCAGCCGATCCGCCAGGGCGTCCAGGTCGCCCACGTTGATCGTGTTGGGCTCCCGCACGACCTTCGGGGGCCGGTTGAACCCGTGCTTCCCGAAGTGATCCGGCATGTACTTGATCACGTGGAACCACTTGTGCTTGTGTGAACCCGCCATTCCTCGGCCTCCTCGGTTGCCGGCCCCGCTTCGATTCCGGTGGTGGCCGCCACCGTGCGTGCGCGACCCGCGGTACTTCTTCGGCGACTTCTTCCTCCGGCGAACGACCATGGTCGGACTCCCCCTAGATCATCCTCATCAGCAGGTCGTTGATGTGCTCACCCCGGTACCCCAGCGCGCCCCCGAGCACGAACGGCTTCTTGATCCCACCGCGCTCGTAACCGCCGCGCGGCGGGTGCAGGCGGAAGAACGGCTTCAGCCCCGGGATGTCGTCCAGCTCGGCCTCGAAGTTGCAGTACGCCTCCGCAAACTCGTCGATACCGTCGTAGTCCGTGTGCTCGGCGACGTACTCGTCCGTCACGGGCTTACCGCCCTCCAGCTCGCCCCGCTTCCGGAGCAGCTCGGCCACGACCTCCGGCCTGACCTCGCCCCAGGTCACGTAGTCCTTGATCTTCTGCAGCATGCCCAGGTAGCTGGGTCGGTCGTCGATGAGCACGCACCAGTTCCGCCGCAGCAGCTTGAGCATCCGCATGGTATCCTCGATGTCGTACCGCACCCCGACCCGACCGCGCACCCGAACCACCGCGAGGCGCCTCGTGGCGCGCTCGTACTCCCGCGCGTCCGGGCTGACCTTGACGCCCTCACCCGTCTCCGCGCGCTTCCTCGCCGCCTCGCTCGCGGTCTCCGGCTTCTCCAGCTCCACCCGACCGGTGGGTACCTTGCCGGCCTCCGCCACCGTTTACGCCCCCTCCTCGGCGCTGCCGCTCACGATGCCGAGGCGCTCCGCCTCCTCGGGCCGCATCCGCATGTAGATCAGGTTCCGCAGCGCGTCGAACGTGGCCTTCGCGAAGTTGATCGTCGTCCGCGTCTCACCCTTGCCCTTGCCGCCCGTGGTCCTCGTCCACACGTCCTCGATGCCCGCCATCTCGAGCACCTTCTGCGCCGCCTCGCCCGCCACCAGGCCCGTGCCCCGTGGGGCAGGCTTCAGCGTGATCCGGACGCTACCGCACTTGCCCGTGACCTCAAACGGCACGGAGTGCGGTCGACCGCACCCGCACTCCCAGCTACCACACCCGCGCCGCACCTTGATGATGTTCAGCTTGGCCCGGTCGATCGCGGCCCGGATCGCCGGACCCAC
This sequence comes from Methanobacteriota archaeon, assembly GCA_027064305.1. Lineage (GTDB taxonomy): Archaea > JAADCQ01 > Methanopyri > Methanopyrales > Methanopyraceae > Methanopyrus. The sequence goes on along the minus strand of JAMOPY010000046.1, from coordinate 14,520 downwards.
CTCACGGGCCTTGCCCTGACCCACGCCGACGTACCCGTCCTTGTTCCCCACCACGACCGTCACGCGGAACCGGACCCGCCGACCGGACTTGTGCATCTTCTGGACCATGTTGACGTCCAGCACCTCCTCCTCCAGGTCCGGCAGCAGCCAGTCCACGATCTCCGGCTCCATGATCCGCCAGCCTTGGGCCAGCACCTCGTCGATCGTCTTGATCTCGCCCTCCTTCACCATCTGACCCAGCTTCGTCTTGGGCTCCCACTCCTCCAGGCTCCTAGGGGCGCCCACGGCTCACACCCCCGACCGACTTTACGATCCGGAGCCGACCTCCTCCTCGATTTTAGCCTTCACCTCCTCGAAGTGCTCCGGCAGCTCCTCCGGCCGTAGCCCCCGCTCCAGGTACTTGGAGAACCGGCGCTCGTACTCCTCCGGGTCCTCCTCCCGGATCTGCCGGGCCAGGTTGGCGATGTGCTCACCCCGGATCCGGTCCTCCGGGGGCAGCACCTCCTCCCCGTGCGGCACCTCCAGGCCCGCGTCGAGCGCCCCCTTCAGGATCGCGAAGACCCGGGCTCCCCGGACGGGACGGTGCAGCCCGATGTCCAGGACCGCCCGCTCGATCCCCCGGTCCAGGGCCCGGAGCCCGCAGAGGTATCCCGTCAGGTATGCGGCCGGCGTGTTACCGCAGTGGCCCTTCCACCCGAACTTGTTCCGGAGCTCGATGGAGTGGGCCGAGGCCAGCGTCACGTCTCCCTGCGGGGCGTAGTCGATGATCTGGGCGATGTTGTGGTTCAGCGTCTTCCGAGCCACCAGCCGCGGGGCGTCGGCCTTCAGCAGCTCCCGCCGCTTGTAGTAGTTGGTCTTGCCCTCCCGGCGCCGACGGAACGGTACCCGGTAGCGCGGCCCGGTCGCCATCGAAAATCACCTCCGTGTCACTTCTTCCACAGATCGTTTTCCTCTATGTACTGGAGCAGGTGAGAGGTGTCTCGGAAGTACCCGCCCTTGGCCATCAGGTACAGCTTCCGGTACGTGCTCCGGTCGATCTTGCCCGAGTCTCGCAGCTCCCGCAGCTTGCGTCGGATCGGTCGGATCCGCTGGATCCAGAGCCGCTTCTTCGGCATCCGGGCACCCTTCGCGCCCTTCCGGCGACCCGGTCCACGCCTCCTCCCCTTCTTCTTCTGCTCGTGCCGCTTCCGGGCGCGCACGCGGGACTGTCCCTTGATCGGCTTCTTCCGAATCGCGCCCTCCTTGATGAGGCGTCGGATGTCCTCCCGGGTCTGCGCCTGCGCGACCTCGTCCAGCCGGTCCGGGTCGATCCACACGCGGTGCACGCCGCACTTCAGGATCTCCGCGGCCATCCTGCGCTGAGGCCTGAGGTTCAACGCGAGCTCCCCCCGGCCGCGGATCCCCGAGGAACGCGGCGGCTCCGCGAGTGGAATTAGAAAGTTTCCCGACCCTGGAGCGAGCCCCTTAGGATCAGGCTCCGCAGCCGCCTTACCTCATCCTCCTCCAACCGCCGGACCTCCAGCTTCTCCTCATCCTCCGGGACGATGGCCGAGTGACCGTAGGGATCCTTCAGCACGAGGGTGATCTCATCCTCCCCGGACAGCGCGGCCTCGATCCGGTCCAGGATCTCCCGGGCCCGCTCCCGGGCCTCCTCCCGGTCCGCCCACTTCGCCGCCATCCGCACGTGCGCCTTGATCCGGCGCAGGACCCCCTCCACGTTCGACACGAACCCTTCGGCGGCGGGTCCCGGCCGAACCTTGACCCCCAGCTCCGGGATCTCCAGGAAGCCGGAGGGCGACCGGATCACGCGAACCTTGACGTCGTCCGGGGAGTTCACCCGGTACCGGTACTCCGCCGGATCGCGCTCCTCCAGGCACATCACGTCGGAGATCCGGTACCCGCACGCCTCGCACTGGATGAACTGCTCCAGCACCCGGCCGAAGTGCGGGATCTCGTCCACCCTCCCGTAGACCCGCAGCGCCTTCCGACCGCAGACCGGACACTCCTGGTCGGACACCTCCATTTGGTACCGGAACGACTCGCCATCACCCTCCTCGGACCCGCCGCCCTCGCCATCCGGCTTCTCGCTCAATCCCGGTCACTCCCCGGCTCGATCTCCTCCACCTCGATCCCCGCCTCCTTCAGCGCCTCCAACGCCCGCTTCAGCGCCTTCTCGTCCGGCGCCGTGACCCGGTGATAGTGCACGTCGTTTGAGGCCGAGTGCAGGTGCTCGAAGTAGTCCCGGCTCTCCTCCCGATCCAGGATCTCCCGCCACTCGTCCACGGGGTCCCGGTGGAACGTGACCTTGAGCACGTCCCGCTTGCCGGGGATGGGGAAGCCGACGTCCATCATCCTGCAGTTGTGCTCTCGCAGGATCCTCGCCTCCTTGATCGAGTCCTCGATCGGGTGCACGGACCGAATCAGCCGGGTGACCTTGCGGACGACGGCCATCACCTCCTGCACGGTCCGCTCGATCTCGTCGTTCTTGATCACCGGGATCCCGTGCTCCTCCGCGGCCTCGATCAGGAAGTCGTGGATCACTCGAATTTGTCGGAAGTACTCCAGGTGCCGGCCGCCGCGCCCCTTCTCCATGGCCCGCTTGACGAACCGCTCCCGGTGCTCGTCCTCGTCCGCGTACAGGATCACCATGTGCACGTCCGCGTACGGGTAATCGTCCGGCGAGATAAGGCCCGGCACGATGTGCACGCCCTCGATGACGAGGTCGCTCGCGTCCTCCACGGCCCGCTTGATCACCATGTCGATGGCCGGCTTGACCATGGACGCGTGGTCCAGGAAGCCCGCGATCACGCGGTCCTCGAACTCCTCGGGGATCATGTGACTCGGGATCCGGAGCGCGCGGTACGCGTTGTACGAGGACATGTGAAGGGTGGGAGCGTACTCCTCGTCGATCGCCCCGCGCAGCACCTCCCGGAGGTGATCCGTCTCGATCAGGTGGGTGATGTCCAACCGGCGCGCGACCTCGCGGGCGATCGTGGACGTGCCCACGCCGGACGCGCCGCCGATCAGGACGATCGTGGGCTTGGCCAACGTTTACCCCCTCTTCTCGATCTCAACGTTGTCCGAAGTGACCAGGACGACCGTGTCGCGGATGACGCCTATAAACCCACCCAGCCCGATCGCGGTGCGCTTAAGCTCCCGAACCGCCCGCTCGTGCTCGCCGCGCCTCATCAGCGGGCCCAGGTCCAGGATCAGCACGTTGCCGTCGTACAGCTCCTCGATCAACTCGTCCAACTCCGAGGCGTCGGTCACGCGCGAGACCACGATCTTAAGGGTCGGTTCCCTCTCCTCCTCCAGATCCGGGGGCAGCGGCTCGGCCTCCTGATCCTCCGACCCGGACAGGAGGCGCCGGAGGAGGCGGAACAACTCAGGTCCCCCGACCCTCCAGTCCCAGCGCCCTCAGGACGTCCCGGGCCAGCTCCTCCGACTCCCTCACCGGGTCCCTGACGGGGACCCGCGACCCCAGCGCCCGCCAGACCCTGGCCCGTAGCCGGCGCGCGTAGTCCTCCACGGGCTCCTCGAGGTTCTTCGGGTTCAAGCTTACGGCCGCGATCTTAACGTCGGGAACCAGGGACAGGATCGCACGGATCTCGTCCACCACCCCGCGCGGGTACCGGAACGGATGGTTGGGCCGATGGCACACGACGACCGCGTCGGGACGGCACCCCAGCAGGATCCCCAGGTACAGAGGCCGTGGGTGTGGGTTACGACGCTCGGTCAGGGAGGACTGCCCCTCCACGACGACCACGTCGGGGTCCCTCTCCTCCGCCACGTGGTCCACGGCGTGCGCGACGGCGGAGGCCACGTCCATCACGGAGAGGGAACCCGCCCGGAACCCCACGTCCGCCTCCAGCGCCGCGAACTCGCCCGTACCCACGGTCGCCACCTCGTAACCCAGCGACCTCAGCCCCTCCGCCAGCTTCAACGTCGTCGTCCGCTTCCCGCACTCCTGCGAGGTACCCCCGACGAACACCGTGGGCACGTCCGCCTCGGGCGCGTCCTTCTTCGGAACGCACTCCGTGCACCGCTCCGGCGCGTCCCCCGCCACCTCCCGAACCACGTCCAACCGCGGGCTCAGCTCCAGGATCCGCACGCCCCGCTCCCGGGCCAGCCGAACGAGCGCCGGGTACTCGTCCAGCGGGAGCGATCGGAAGGAGGTCACCACGTTCAGCCCGCGTCGGATCGACTCCACCGCCAGCTCGAGCGCCCGGTGCTCCGCCCCCTTCGGGAGCATGATCGCCACGGAGCGGGCGTCCCTCACCGCCTCCTCGAAGTCGTTCGTCACCTCCACCCCGGCGATCCTCATCCCCGCCTTGCCGGGATCGTCGTCCAGGAACCCCACGACCTCCACGGTCGGCAGCGACGCGAACTTCTCCCCGCCGCCACCGGCGCCCACGACCGCGAACGGGTTGAGCTCCCGCAGCTCGTCCACCGACCTGAGCACGGTCACCGGGCACTCCCCCCTCGGGGCCGCCGCCCGCCCGTGATGATAGCCTTACCGCTCACCGGGGCGACGACGCGAGCACCCGACGCTTCCGCCGCACCCGCCGCTCGATCTCGCTCAGCAACCGGTCCAGCCCGTCCCCCCTCAGCGCCGAGACGGGAATCGGCCGGTGCCCCGTCCGCCGGCGGAGCTCCCTCAGCCGCTCCTCCAGCTCCCCCTCCTCCAGCAGGTCGATCTTGTTCGCGACGAGGAGCGTCTCCAGGTCGGCCGCGTGCTTGATCACGTGCAGGGCCCGCAGCGCCTCGGGACCGAGCGGCTTGGTGACGTCCACCACGAACAGGGCCAGGTCGTAGCCACCCAGCCGTTCCACCACGTCCTCCGCCGTAACGCCCCGGCGGCTCCGACGCCCTCGCTCGTCCGCGAGTCCCATCGTGTCGAACACGTACAGGGGCACATCCCGCCGCGACCACCGGTACCCGGAGACCGATTTCGTCGTGCCGGGTACCTCGGAGACCTCGGCGACGGCCCGGCCCAGGAGCGCGTTCACGAGGGTCGACTTCCCCGCGTTCTCCGGCCCCACCACGGCGACGCGGAACCGTCCCCGCTCCAGCCGCGGCACCTCCTCCACCTCGGCCCGCTTCACGCCTCCGACAGCCCCCGCGCGAGGCGGAGTATCCCGGCGAAAAACCCGATCACCGCGCCCAGCGCGGGCAGGAGCGCCTTTAACGTCCGGGAGTGCACGTGCCGGGAGAGCGCCCAGCCGGCCACCACCCCGAACACGACCGAGGTGGACAGCTCGACCCCGGCGAGCAGCTCACTACGACCCATGAACAGCCCCCCAGGGGCCCGGACGTTGGACCTGAGGGCGATCTACCGGCTGAAGCGGGTGCTGAGGACGGGCTGGCTGGTGCGCGGCGTCCCGCGCGGCGCCGTGGAGAGCGTGGCGGAGCACTCCTTCGGGGCCGCGATGCTCGCCTGGGAGGTGTCGCGGAGACTCCGCGAGCGCGGCGTGGACGTGGACCCGGAGCGGGCCGTCCTCCTCGCGCTCGTCCACGACCTACCGGAGGCGGTGGCCCTCGACCTGGACGCCGAGGCCAGCCGGGTGTACGGGGAGGCGAAGCGCCGGGCCGAGGAGCGGGCCGCCCGGGAGCTGCTGGACGACGAGTTATTGAGGCTCTGGCGGGAGTTCGAGCGGCTGGAGTCGGAGGAGGCGAAGGCGGCGAAGCTGGCGGACGTGCTGGACATGGCCCTGCAGGCCCTGGAGTACGCTCGGGTGGGGTTCCGGGGCTACCGGGAGTTCGTGCGATCGGCCCGGGAGACGGCCCGGGAGCTGGGCCCCGAGTACCTGGAGGTGTTCGAGGAGCTCCTGAAGCGGGGTGGTGAGCGTGAAGATCCTGGAGAAGGACCTGGATAAGGGGTACGTGGAGGTCCTACCGGAGACGCTGGACGATCTCTGGCACCTGTACCACATCGTGCGGAAGGGCGACCTCGTGTTCGCCCTGGAGCGGCGTCGGGTGAAGGACGAGCGCGCCGAGACGATCCGACGGGACAAGGGCGAGCGGCGGCCCGTGTACCTGGGCGTCCGCGTCGAGGACACGGAGTTCGACAAGTACTCCAACCGGCTCCGGATCAAGGGGATCATCGAGCACGGACCCGAGTCCGGTTCCCACCACACGATCAACGTCACCACGGGCAAGCGGATCAAGGTGGTGAAGGAGGAGTGGGACCGGAAGGACCTGGAGCGGCTCGAGGAGGCGGAGATGTCCCGACCGCCCGTGCTGCTGGTCGCCGTCGACGCGGGGGAGGGCACGCTGGGGATCGTCCGGGACTACGGGCTCGACGTGGTGGCCCGCGTTCGACACAACGTGCCCGGTAAGCGGGGCGGGGACCGTCGCGCCGAGCTCCGCGAGTTCTTCCACCGGCTCGCGGACGAGATCGAGCGGGTGATGAAGGAAGAGGGCGTTGAGCACCTGGTCGTCGGCGGGCCCGGGTTCGTGAAGGAGGAGTTCGCGGAGTTCCTCCGGGAGGAGCGCGGGATCAACCCGGCGGTGGAGGACACCGGATCGGCCGACGAGTCGGGCCTCGTCGAGATGATCCGGCGCGGCGCGGTGGAGCGGGTGGTGGAGGAGTCCCGCGTCGCCGAGGAGGCCCGGCACGTGGAGGAGGTGTTCAAGCGGATCGGCCGCGGGGACGACACGGTCGCCTACGGGCTGGAGGACTGCAAGCGGGCGGCGGAGTTCGGCGCCGTCGAGACGCTGCTGATCGCCGACGAGGTCTTCCGGCGGGCGATGGTGGAGGGGGACGAGGACGTGCGCGAGCTCGTGGAGTACGTGGAGCGCACGGGCGGCGACGTGCTCATCGTGAGCACCGAGCACGAGTGGGGCGAGCGGCTGCTGGAGCTGGGAGGGGTCGCGGCCCTGCTCCGGTTCGGCCTGCCCGGGTGATCACTCCTCCGGGATCTCTCGCACCTGGCCGCTGCTCTTGTCGAAGACCTTGTCGGGATCCACCCGAATCCCCTCGTCACTGATCTCGAACGGGTGCCGGTACATGCTGTGCGCCGTGCCCCGCATCTTCCACACGATCAGCGACCTCCAGAGCCGCCCGCCCACCTCGTCCAGGTCCAGCCGGATGATCCCGTCCACCGCGTGCTCCACGCCGGGCCCGCCGAACCCCCGCTCGTGCGCCGCGATCTGGTTCACCAGGATCGTCGTGCACCCCAGCCCCGCCAGCATCCGCTTCAACCGGAACATGATCCGCCGCGCCACGCTCGGCTTGTCCATGTACAGCGGGGTGACCGAGTCGATAGCCACCCGCTTCGCGTCCACGTCCTCCACCGCCCTCCGGATCACCCCCGTCAGCTCGCTGATGTCCGTCGGGTCCTTCACCACGTACTTCTCGTACTCGCTCGCCTTCCCGATCCCCGCCGTAAACGCGTCCACAACCGCCAGCATCCCCTCCTGCTCGTACTCCCGGAAGTTCCAGCCGAACCCCTCCGCGTTCTTCCGCACCTGCACCGGGTGCTCCTCCAGCGTCACGAACACGCCCGGCTCGCCCTCCTCCAGCCCGGACCAGATGAACTGCTGCGAGAAGATAGTCTTCCCCGTGCCCGGACCTCCCGTCAACAGCACCGCGTTCCGCTCCGGGATCCCCCCGTTCAGCACGTCGTCCATCCCGGGAATACCGGTCGAAACCTTCTCCACCGACAACTCCAACACCCCGCGAGACCACGACCGTAGCTCGAATTAAACCATTACGAAACCGCGCTCAGCGCGCGACCGGGAGTGAACAACCATGGGAGGCCTGTGCCCGAGGTGCCGGGGCCGCGGCTGGTGCGGCCGGGACGAGTGCGTGTACCTGGCCGCACTGCGCGAGGTCCGCGAGCGACTATCCCGGCACCGGGACCTGGACGGATACACCCTCACCGTCCACGTCTCGTGGCGCGGATACCCACGCGTCCGCCTGGCCCCCGGCGTCGGCGAGCGGGACATTCCCGACGAGGGCCGAGCGCTGGCCCGTCTCCCCTACGACGAGCTCCTCGAGCTCCGCGCCCTCACCTTCCGCAAGCGCAGCGAGCGGAGGCACGTGCGCGAGACCCCCGACCTCTCCCACGAAGAGATCGAGGCCACGGTCTCCGCCCGCCCCGTCGAGAGCACCCTTCACGTCGAGCGCCGACTCAGCGACCCCACCCGCACGGCCCCCTTCCTCGGACCGCTCGTCGACGGGCGACTCGAGCTGGACGGGACCCCGCGCGTCCCGAGCCACCTCGAGCGGGTCCACGAGGACGAGTTGAAGGCCGAGCGGGCGGTGATCGAGCTCTACGAGCGCGGGTTCGACGAGGGGTACATCGCCCGAGCCCTCTCCCTGGGCCTGCTCGGACGCCCATCCGACCGCCGCCTCGTCCCCACCCGATGGAGCGTCGCGGCCGTTGATTCGATCGTCTCCGACCACCTCAAGCGCACCGTCCGAGAACTGCCCCCGGGCGACGACTACCGACTGCTCCACGGAGAGCTCTTCGGCAACGAGATGTGGGTGATCCTACGACCCGAACCCCTCTCGTACGAGCTCATTGAGGTGTACGAGCCCGGCGCCCCCTGGTCCGACCGCGAGCGGGTCACGGTGCTCCGCGACGCGGAGGTGAGCCGGGAACGCGAGCCCGAGGAGACCGGCGGCGCGTACTACGCCGCCCGGGTGGGAGCCCTGGAGGCGTGCCGGGACCTCGGTCGACAGTTCGGGATCACGGTCATCCGAGTCGTCCGCCGGGAGTACTCCGCCCCGCTCGGGGCCTGGGTGATCCGGGAGGCCGTCCGGAGGGCGGAGGAGGTGATGAGGACGGACGACCACGGAGAGCTGCTGGAGGCCCTCCGCGAGCGCCTGGATGGTCCCGCACGCGCGGCGCTACGCGCCCTCAGGCGCGACCGGCAGTCCACCCTCGATAGGTTTTTATAAGGGCCGTCGACCGGGCCGCAGGGCGAGCGGTTGCTCCTCCTGCGGGATCACGCGGACGTGCTCCTCACGGTCCAGCGGGCCGGTAGGGAGGAGGCCCGGGAGATCGCGGAGGAGGCGGAGACGACCACCGAGATCGTCCCCAGAAGGCTCCTCGAGCTCGAACTGCAGGGCCTGATGCGGCGGGTTGGACCCAACGAGTGGGAGCTCACGGAGGCGGGCCGGCTCGCCGCCGAGGCGGCGGAGCGAGCCGTGGAGACGCTGGACGCCGACCCGCACGAGTGGCCCCACGAGCGGTGGGTGGGCTCGGACACCATCCTCGCGCTCAAGCACTCGTCTCTGTCCGCCGTCCCCGAGGAGTGGAGCGAACTGCTGGAGGAGCGCGGCCTGGCCGAGGGAGAGGAGCTCACGGAGGCCGGCGAGCTGATTCTGAACGCCTACCTGAAGGCCACCCCGCGACTCTACGTGACCCAGGACGTCTCCGGCGTCATCGCCCGGCTGCCCCCCGGTCCCGGCACCGCCAAGGCGCTCATCAAGTACCGGGAAACGCTGGGGATCCCGGACAACGTCCTCCACGCCCTCGAGGCGATGCGGCTGCTCGTGATCTCGCCCCCCATCGACGGGGGGCGAACCTACACGCTGACGGCCCTGGGCCGGGAGGTCAAGTTCGCCCTGGAAAAGGCCGTCCCGGCCATGCACGTCGTCCTCTCCCCGGAGATCATGGAGGACGTCAAGGCCGTGGACGAGGGGAAGGAGCCCAAGGACATGGAGCGGCTGGAACGACTAGGGTACGCCTGGGAGGGCTCGCTGACGCGGGCCGGCGAGCACGTGCTGCGCGCCTACGAGATGCTCGGTGAGGACGTCCCCGGCGTCCCGCCGATCAGCCTACGGCCGGAGGAGCTCCGGCTGCTGGAGATCATCGACCGACTCCACAACCCGGACGAGAACCCCAACGTCGCCCCCACGCTCGCCCGCATCAAGCGCGTGCTGGTGGAGGAGTACGGGGAGCACGACCCCGACCCGTCCACGGAGCTCAAGGAGCTCGAGGCGCACGGGTTCATCGAGAAGACCGTCTGCGACTACGGTCAGGAGAAGGGCAAGCCCATCTGGGTGCTGACGGAGGAGGGAGAGCGGATGCTGCACCAGCTCGGCACCCCCGTCCGCGCCGTCGCCGTCAAGGCCGTCACCATCTCACTGGGCCACGAGGCCCCGGCGCCCGAGTGGCTGGAGGAGGCGCACCGGCAGGGACTGGTGTCGAAGTCGGCGATCACCTCCAAGGGACTGCTGGCCTCCAAGGCGGCCAAGAACGTGGAGCGGGCCCCGTTCCTGACCGGGGACGAGGCGAAGATCGTGTACCGGATCCCCCCGGAGGCCGTGGCCCGCGAGGACCTGATCGAGGACCTGGAAAACCGGTACGGGCTCCTGGAGCACGAGGTGCTGGACCACCTGGACCGCCTCGAGTCCCGGGGCATCGTGGACGAGCTGCTGACCGGCTACGTCTCGCTGACCCGGGCCGGCCTGCACCTACGAAGGGCCGTGAGCAAGGGGCAGACGATGGAGATACTCAAGCTGAAGCACCCGATCACCCCGGTCTCCGCCCGGTTCCTGGAGGCCGTGGCCACGCTGAAGGACCGGGGCTACGGGGCGAAGAAGCTGTCGAAGTTCCCGAAGACGCTGCTGAAGGAGGCGGACGTCACGCTGGACCAGGCCAAGAAGGTGGTCACCGTGCTCCGGCGAACGAAGATGATGAGCGGCTGGAAGATCACCGAAGCGGGCGAGGAACTCCTGCAGGCGCTGCGGATCCTGCGGGAGGCGACGCGCATCCGGCGACGCGCCGCCGCCTAGCCCCCTCACCGCACCATCGTTACGAATCTCGTAACGATTCCCGGTATGGTGCGGCCGCCGGGATTTGAACCCGGGCCACGGGCTCGGCAGGCCCGCGTCCTACCAGACTAGACTGCGGCCGCACCCCCAGGCACGCGCACCCCGGCGCGGCTAAATATCTTTTTCGGCCTCCCGCAGCGCCGCCTCGATCGCCGACTCCGCCTCCCCCACCACCTCAAACCCGTGCCCCGGGAAGATCGACTCCACCCCCACCGCCAGCAACCGCTCCAACGACTCGCACAACCGCTCCCGATCCCCACCCGGCAGATCCCACCGACCCGGCCCGAACCCGAACACCGTATCCCCCGTGAACGCCACGTCCCCCACCAGGAAACAGCAGCTCCCAGGCGAGTGCCCCGGCGTGTGCAACACCCGCACCCTCACCTCCCCCACCTCGATCACGTCCCCATCCCGGAACGTGAACGACGGCTCGAACGCCGGCATCGACGCCCCGAACAGGTACGCCGCCGACCTCCGATCGTCCCCCTCCCGCAGCACCTCCGCCTCCGCCGGATGAACCCCCACCTTCCAACCCCTCCCCAACGCCCGCGGCCCCGCCGCCGCGTGATCGTAGTGAGCGTGCGTCAACACGACCCCCACGACCTCCACGTCACCCACCCTCCGGACCACCTCACCCGTCGCACCCACGTCCACCAACAACCCCTCCCCGCCCGACGCCAACAGGTAGCAGTTGCAGTCCGGCGCCGGCGTCACGCCCTTTCCACCCACCCGATACACCGAGAACTCCTCGCACGAGTACACCTCCAGCAAGGGGGGACACCCCCATCCGACCCGAGAAACTCGCCCACCAAGCCGTCAAAAAAGCCCTCGAGCGCACCGTCTTCGACCCCGACGCCTGGACCCACGTGACCACCGTCTCCAACGACACCCTCCACATCCACGTCCTCACCAACCAACGCCGCAACGTCGAGGGCAAGGGCGGCCGCAACCGCCAGTACCTAGAAGGCTACGTCGAGGGCTACCTCGCCGCCCACGGACACGACGCCCGCGTCCACGTCAGCGTCACCAACGCCGGCCTCCGCGACGAGACCGAGGAGTTCCGCTACCTCCCCCTCGAGCGCGCCCTCAGGGAGAACATCCTCGACGAGAACCACCCCATCTACCGAACCTGCCGCGAGCTCGACATCCCCTACGTCGTCCTCGGCGCCCGCGAGATCGTCGGCCCCAACCCCGTCCTCCCCAAGCTCGTCCAAAAGACCGAGGGAGAGCGCGCCGTCGACCTCTTCACCGGCACCGGAGCCGCCGCACTCGCCGCCGCCCGCGCCGGCTACGACGAGATCTACGCCATCGACGCCAAGATCCACCCCAACGTGCGCGAACGCCTCGAGAGCGAGGGCATCGAGATCATCGAGGCCGACTTCCGCGAACTCAACCTCCGCGAGCTCGAGCCCATCGACCTCCTCACCGCCGACCCACCCTACGCCTCCGCCCTCGAGCTCCTGAAAAAGCTGGAGGAGGAGCGACCCCACGTCCGCACCGCCATCATCGCCCACGGCTTCACCGGCTGGGTCCGAGCCGTCCGCGAGATCCGCGGCCACCTCCTCGAGCTGTTCCGAGAGGTCAAGCCCGTCTCCAAACACGGACACGAGCTCAGCGTCTGCCGCGAGCTAAAGCGCTGACCGACACCACCCGATCGACCACCCGACCACCCGGCAGGCAGCGCTCCCGCACGAACCGCTCGAACGAGCCCCCTCCTCCCCGGGACCGGTACCGCAGGAACGCGCCCGCCCACAGCCCGCGTGCCCGCCTCCGCAGCGAGTACTCGAAGGGAACCCGGGTCAGGAACCGCTCCGCGCGCTCGCCGCGGAGCTCCAGCCTGAAGAGCCACCGACGCTCACCCTCGGAGGTCTCGTACGACCGGCTCCTGAGAACCACCGAGCGCGCACCGACCACCTCGTCCAGCATCGCGTTGATCTCCGGCAGAACGCGAGGAGGGTCCTCGAACGGCGATGCCTGGGCGATGCCCACCCTCACCCTCCCTCCGTCAGCCACCGACACCCATCCATCGGCACCGAAGAGCCCGGCCAGGAACTCCAGCACCACCCGCCTCGGGCCCTGACGAACCCACCCCGGCACCTCCACCCTACCCGCCTTCCGGCCCTCCGGCACCCCGAGCTCCCGCAGCAGCGCCGCGAACCCCTCCGAGTGCACGGCCACCTCCACCGAGTCCCTATCCTCGTACTCGTACCTCACCGGCGAGAGGCCCAACGTCCCGAGATCTCGCTCCAGCCAACGCAGCCCCGCCGACTCCCCGTAGAACTTGACCACGTCCCGCTCCAAGTGACCGTCGCCCACCGCGTAGCCCACGATCCTAGCCAGCGCCGGGACCGCCGGATCCTCCCACCGCAGCGGCAGCAGTCCCAGATCCCGCAGGAACCCGCGAGCACCGCCCGAGGCGCCAACGTCCGACAGCAGCACGCCCCGCCGATCCACCGCCGGCGGCACCTCCACCGGGTACAGCACGACCCGATCCCCCGGCTCGAGATCACCCAACCGCCGCTCGCCCCCTGGAGTAGGAACGCGCTGACCCTCCGGGCCCGCGAGCTCGAACCCCAGCCCGGTGCCTACGACCACGCCGGCGCCCCGGTCCCCGGCGAGACGGGCCGCCCCGTTCCACCGAGCCGGCCACCGCGCCGACAGCCTCGCCTCCCGCCGAGCGAGCTCCCCCAGAACCAACCGGGCCCGCTCCTCCTCCCGGGGATTGTAGCGGAACCGGACCCGCGAGAGGAACCGGAGCAGGTCGCGCCGACCGCGCACCAGCACCCCCATCCGGGCGTACCGGTAGCGCCCGGAGGAGACCGGAGACAGCCCCACCACCTCCGCGCCCACGCCCAGCGAGTTGAGCAACCTGAGGACGTCGAGCGCCAGGAAGAGCAGGCTACCCTCCCGATCCGCCCGCGTCCGAAGCTCCAGCCGCACCGGCCGGGGACGACCCCCGTCGAACCCTGGCACCTCCCCGCGCACGCTGTAGAGCCCGGACAGCAGCTCACGCGCCGCGCTCGGATCCTCAAACACCCAGCCCGGGATTCGACCCGTGCCCGGGGACGCGCCAGCCACGGCCAGCGCGCTCAGGAGGCGAGCGTCCCGCGACTCCACGCTCGTCCACCGCTTGCCCCGCCGCACCGACGGGCTCACGCCGAACCGGCGCAGGTCCTCAAGGAGATCCCGCGTCCCCTCGTTGGGCACCGAGAGGCGCACGCGCGGCCGGCCACCGCCGCGGAGCGCTCCCCTGCCCAGCAGCACCCCGAGCAGCCTGGCAAGGACGGTCTCGATGGCTTCCGAGTTCACCGCGAGCACCTCTCGGGGGCGCGCCGGCCGGGCGTAAGCGGAGAACGATGCGGACCGGCCGGGTCCCTCGGACCGCGATTCGGAAACAACGTTTTGAATCTCGTAACGATTTGCGGCTTTTGGTGCCGCGGCCGGGATTTGAACCCGGGCCCACCGGATGGCCAAGGTCCCGCGGATGACCCGCGGGACCTCTTCAGTCCGGCGCTCTCCCAGGCTGAGCTGCCGCGGCCTCGCGCCGGGGCCGTCGAGGTGGCGTTCGGGCCCGTCTATTTAATCTTGTCGGCGGGTCGGTTCGGGGGGGTGCGGCGTCGGTGTACCTGACGCGGGAGGAGGAGCGGATTCTGGACGGTGAGGAGGGGGAGATGAAGGCGCGGTTGTTGGAGGTGCTGGTGAGGCTGGGGGAGGCGTTCGGGGCGGAGCGG
>JAMOPY010000045.1 GCA_027064305.1 Methanobacteriota archaeon | reverse complement strand
AGGTACCGGGTGCCCGAGCCCTCCTCCCCGGCGATGTGGCGCACCTGGTAGCGGGTTCGCTCCTCGTCGAAGTCGGGCAGGTTGGAGAACACCTCGACGATCCGGTCCTCGTCCCAGCCGACGTTGACGAGGAAGGCGGCCAGGGCGAAGCGGGCCTCGTGGGGCAGGTTCTCGCCCTCCTGGGCCCGCTCGAGGAGGCGCCTCATGCAGGGTGGGAAGCCGCCCTTCTTGGCCCTTCGGCGGGCGCGCTGTATCCTCCGCTTGAGGCGTGGGAACAGGTCCAGGCACGTCTCGCGTAGCTCCTCGCTCTTGGGGGCGCGCTGGAGGTCTCGCAGGGTGAGGCGTCGGGCGTCCTCTCGGAAGGTGCGGGCCAGGGTGCGGAGGTGCATGACCAGGTATCCCTGCGGCTCGTGGAGGGCGTCCAGGACCTCGTCCGGGACGCGGACGAGCGGGGTGCGGCACTCGGGGCAGGTGCGCGGGGCGCGCTGGCGACTGACGCTCTGGCCGGGTTCTCGGGGGCGTCCGAGCCGGGTGTACCCGCACCGGGGGCAGGTGTGGACGGGTCGGTCGGCCGGTTTCGTCAGTCGGACGCCGAGGGTGCTGGGGGAGTGCAGCTCTCGGAGGGCTTCGGTGGGGTCGTCGGTCACGACGATGCGGAGCCGCTGGCCGCCGGGTGAGCGGTGGAGGAGCGGGTAGGTGAAGTGCACGGCGTACAGTCGGAGCCTGGGTTCCAGGACTCTAACGTCCCACCGGTAGAGGTCTCGGAGCGCGCGTTCCTCCGGGTGGTCGTGCTCGTCGCCCTCCCGACGGGCCTCGTAGAGGGCCGTCTCCGCCAGGGCGGCCTCGCCCTCGGCGACGAGGTGATGGGCGGGTCGGGGGCCGGAGGCGGTGATGGTGAGGAGTGCGGCGTACGCGCTCAGGGCCTCCTCCTCGTCCCCGCGGATCCGGCGGAGGTAGGCGCGTCGGGTGCGGAGCTTCCTCCGCCAGTCGCGCTCGCCGAACGCGTACGCTTCGATCCGCTCTCGGACGGCGTCCAGGTACGACTCCGCCTCCTCGGGGTCGATGGTGGGGGTGTCCACCTCGGGGGCCTGGGGGAACCATGAGCGCACGCGGGGATCACCCCATCCGTCGTCCGGTGCTGGTGTACGGGGTGCACGGGGACGAGGGGCGGTGCCTGGAACCGGTGGTGGACCGGGTGGTGCCTCGGGAGTTTCGGGTGCGTCGGGTCATGCGGGAGGGGCCGTACGTGAGCACGGTGGATCCGGGGTTTCACGGATCGGAGGTGGGTCGTCGGTGGAGGGAGGTGGTGGAGTCGCTGCGCCCGTTCGACGCGTACGTGGAGCTGCACTGCTACCGTCGGGAGGCCTACGAGCGGTTGACGCGGGAGGATCGGGGCGAGGTGCCGGGGCTGGTGGACTTCGGGTGCGGGGTGCTGCTGGGCTCGGTGCCCCGGGGGCACAGGCGGGTGCTGGGATGGGACGCGCTCACGCTCACGGTGGAGGTGCCGCGGGAGCCGACGCTCGGGGCGCTTCGGGTGGCTCGGGAGATTCTGAGCCTGATCCCGGGGCGGACGCGGGCCGGGTTCGTGCGGGCGTTGAGGCGGAGGTTTCCGGGGCCCACGAGGGAGGCGTTGCGGCGGTTCCGGAGGTACTACCCGGGTCGGGAGCCGTTCTGATCGGATGATTTTTAGTCGGTGGTGGGGATCCGGGTGGCCGGTCGAGAGGCGGGCCCCGAAAACCGGAGGTCCGGTCCGATGAGGGGGAGTAGGGGCCCGCCGATGCGCCCCGCGGTCCCAGGCTGGGGTCGGGACGGATGACGACCGTGGGGCGATGGATGACCGGCCTGGCTAGCCGCGGGGTACATCGTCGGCCTTTGTCGGCTTGACGACGAGGGAGACCTCCTTGCCCTTGGTGACGAGCCGCATCAGCTCGTCCGCGTGGTCGGCGTCGACGACGAGGACCACCCCGTCGGAGGAGCGCTTCCACACCTCCGCCTCGCAGATCCGGCGCCCGTCCGCGTAGACGATCACCCGGTCCCCCTCGCCCACGTGGGTGGCCCCTCCCTTGGGATCCACGGAGACGGCCACCTTGTCCGGGGGCAGGGTGTGGGAGACGGGGGGCTTGGCCCCGGCGACCTTGACGCGGACCTCCTCGTCCTCGCCCACCTCGACGATCGCTCGCCCTATTCCCCCCTCCTGCTCGAGGTCCCTCCGAATCACCCGCTCCACGTCCCTCTTCGAGGTGCCCCGCGGGAACTCGTACTCCCGGCCCGCGATCCGCTCCTTGACCTCCCGCGGGGCCGGCGGCTCGCCCGGGACGTCCTCGATGTTGTCCGGGTCCCTGGGGAGGCGGTACGTCTTGGTGGTCGGCTTCACGCTGGCGAGACGGGCCTCGAGGAGCCTGCGCCCGACGGCGTCCCCGTAGGCGCGTCCCGGGATCGCGAAGAGGGAGGCGATCGCCCAGGCGAGGACCTCGACGTTGGTCTGGGTAAAGGCCAGCTCGGTCAGCCGCTGGGGGCCGGAGGCGAACCCGGCCGTGAGCAGGCCGATGAAGAGGGCGGTGGTCGTGACGATGCGCTCCTCCGAGACGTACCGGTAGACCACGGCCGCCACGAACGAGCCGGCGAACACGTAGAGGCCACGGGAAACTCCCAGCAACACGGCCCACGCCAGCTTCTCCGGGGACATCATCGGTCGCTCCTCCCGGCCTCGACCAGGCCTCGCACGGCCGACTCCGGGTCCCTCGCCCGCATCAGGTACGTGCCGACGAGGACCGCGTCGGCCACCCGGGCCAGCCGGCGCACGTCCTCCGGGCCCGAGACGCCGGACTCCGCGACCAGGGGGGCGTCGGTCCTCCCCTTAACCTCGGGGCCCAACTCCAGCGTGCGGTTCAGGTCCACCTCCAGGGTGCGTAGGTCCCGGTTGTTCACCCCGACCAGGTCGGGCCGGGCGTCGTCCAGCAGCCTCAGGTGTTCCCGCCGGTCCAGCTCCAGCAGAACCTCCATCCCGTGCTCGTGGGCCAGGTCGATGAGCTCGGGGGCGCGGTCGCCCACCGCCTCCGCGATCAGCAGGATCGCGTCCGCCTCGTAGTGCGCGCTCTCCTCCACCTGCACCGGGTCGATGATGAAGTCCTTCCGCAGCACGGGCAGGTCAACCTCCTCCCGGACCAGCGGAACGTACTCGGGCCGCCCGTCGAAGTACCGGGGCTCCGTCAGCACCGAGATGCCGGCCGCCCCGCCTCGCTCGTAGGCCCGGGCGCGCTCGCGTAGGGCCTCCTCGGTTTCCCTGCGTAGGCGTCCCTCCGAGGGGGAGGAGGGTTTTATCTCGGCGATCACGGCGACGCCGTCGCCCTCGACCGCCCGCCGGAGGGACCTGTCCCCGGCCCGGGGCTCGAACTCCCGGCCCCTGAGCTCATCCACGCGCTCCCGGACGGTGGACAGGATTTCGTCGAGCACGCTCACGCCCGGCGCCCCCGCGATGAGGAAATCGGCTTGGACCGATGGGATGAGGTAGCTGCGCCCCGACCGAGCGGGCGGTACCGATTAGTTTAGGCGGGTTGGGCGCGTCCCGGCGGGAGTGAGGAGCCGGATGATAGCTGACCGACCGGGATGATCGGGAGTCCCGGGCCCGACCCGCGCCCCCACCCGATGATGAGCACCCGGTTGGCTTAGCCGGGCGGCGATGGGGACCGTTACGCCAGCTGGAGGGGGTCCGCGCCCGTGCAGATCGCCGTGATCGGGAGCGCCAGCGCGTCCCGGGACGTGCTCGAGCTGGCGGAGGAGCTGGGGCGGGAGATCGCGCGTCGTGGCCACGTGCTGGTGTGCGGTGGGCGCGGCGGCGTGATGGAGGCGGCGTGTCGGGGGGCGAAGGAGGAGGGTGGACTCACCGTGGGCGTGCTGCCGGGCGAGGTGCACGGGGAGGCGAACCCGTACGTGGACGTCGAGCTGCCGACCGGGCTGGGCGAGGCGAGGAACGCGCTGGTGGTTCGGGCGGGAGAGGCGGTGATCGCGGTGGCCGGGGGCTGGGGTACGCTCTCGGAGATCGCGCTGGCGCGGAAGATGGGGCGTCCCGTGATCGGGTTGAAACCCTCCGGGGGCTGGGCCCGGAGGCTGGCGGAGCGTGGGGAGATCGAGGGGGCGGAGACTCCGGGGGAGGCGGTGGACCTGGCCGAGCGGTTGGCTCAGAGGTAGCCCTCGCTGACCAGCAGCTCGGCGTTGAGCACGGATGCGCCGGCCGCGCCGCGCACCGCGTTGTGACCCACGCAGACGTACTTCAGCCCGTCCAGGACCGGGTCGCGGCGGATCCGCCCCACGACCACGGACATGCCGTCGCCCGCCTCGCGGTCGAACCGGGGCTGCGGTCGGTCCTCCTCCTCGCGAACGATGACGGGCCGCTCGGGCGCGGTGGGTAGGCCCCTCTCCTGCGGGATCCCCCGGAACCCCGCGAGCACCTCGGCCGCCTCCTCCGGGTCGGCCTCCTCGGTCGTGGACACGAAGATGGCCTCCGTGTGACCGTCGAGCACGGGCACCCGGTGACACGACGCGGAGACGGTGAGATCCGCCGGCTCGATCCGGTCCCCGTCGAGCTCGCCCAGGATCTTCAGCGTCTCGGTCTCCATCTTCTCCTCCTCGCCCTCGATGTACGGGATGATGTTGTCCAGGATGGCCATCGAGGGGACGCCCGCGTACCCCGCACCGGAGACGGCCTGCATCGTCGAGACGATGACCTCCTCGACCCCGAACTCATCCATGAGCGGCTTAAGCGTGAGCACCATCTGGATCGTGGAGCAGTTCGGGTTCGTCACGATGAACCCGTCCCAGCCGCGCTCGTCCCGCTGCACGTCGATCAGCCCTAGGTGGTCCGGGTTCACCTCCGGGATCACGAGCGGGACGTCCTCCTCCATCCGGTACGCGCTCGCGTTGCTCGCCACGGCGAAACCGGCCTCGGCGAACTTGGGCTCCACCTCCCTGGCCACGTCCGACGGCAGGGCGGAGAAGACCAGGTCCACGTCCGCCTCGCGCTCCACCTCCCTCGGGTCCGTCTCCAGCACGGTCAGCTCCGCGACGTCCTCGGGCAGCGGCTCGCTCAGGTACCACTTCGAGGCCTCCGCGTAGGGCTTACCCGCGGACCGGGGGGAGGCGGTCAGCGCCTCCAGCTCGAACCAGGGGTGGTCGACGAGCAGACTCACGAACCGCTGACCCACGATCCCGGTCGCGCCCAGCACGCCCACGCGCACCTTCGGCATCCCGGCGCCCCCGGTACCCGGGACCGAAAGAGCCGTTAAAAAAGCCGTGGGAGCGGGCCCGGGCGATGACCGTCCGCGCCCTCTCCCGAGCCCCGCGATGAGGAGAACTTCCGGGGGCGAGCCCGTCAGAACGGACCCGCCTCCGGCTCCGGCACGGGCAGGACGGACTCCTCCAGCACCGCGCCGCGACGGTGCGCCAGCAGGAGCCGATCGTCGTCCGAGCCCTCCCCGACCTCCGTCCCTCCCACCACGTCGTCGAACGCCGGCAGGACCAGGCCGGGCAGCCGACCCTCCAGCCTTCCCCGGGTGAGCCGTTCGAGGTCGAGCTCGAGCTCCAGGAACACCTTCACCGTGACCCCGGGCACGGCCTCGGAGACCGGGTGCTCGTGCCCGAACACGACCATCCTGGCCCTTTCCAGCAGGTCCGGGTCCGGCTCCGCGTGCCCGTGGCAGAAGTAGACGCCCTCGATCAGCGTCCCCCGCGTTCCGACCACGCGAACGCGCTCCAGCCCCCTCAGCAGGTCCTCCACGCGGCCATCGTGGTTCCCCTTCACCACCACGACCTCGTCCACCACCTCCAGCGCCGCCTCCACCAGCCGGGGCACGCCCCGGAGCTCCAGGCCGCTGGACCGGGGCACGTTGTGCTTCAGATCCCCCACGATCACGAGCACCTCGGGGTCCAGCGACTCCAGCCGGTCCCGCAGCTTCCCGATCCGGGCGTCCGTCCGGTCGACGACCCGGATCCCGCGGCGGCGCAGCTCGACCTCCACCCCGACGTGCACGTCGGCCAGGGCGGCCACGCGCCCGATCCTCACCAGCTCACCGTACACGTCCACGGTC
>JAMOPY010000044.1 GCA_027064305.1 Methanobacteriota archaeon | reverse complement strand
TCCGGCGGATCTCGGCCTCCAGCTCCGTCTCGCCCTTGGGCAGGGCGATGACGGCCACCACGTCCTCGTCCTCGGTCTCGCCCACCTTACCCGCGTACGCGGGCTCGTCCTCCAACCGCTCGACCAGGTCGTCCCAGGCGTCGGACCGGACCACGTACAGCCGGGCGACGACGTGCGTGCCCTCGCCCAGGTGCCCGACGTCGAAGTCCTCCGCGACGTGTTCCAGGAAGTCCCGGGTCTCCTTCAGCCGCTCCAGTTCGCCCTCCAGCTCGTCGATCCGCTCCAGCCGCTCCCCGGCCTCCTCCTCCAGCCGGTTTAGGAACCGCTCCGCGGACTCGATCACCTCCGAGGTGGGCCGGAGCTCGAACTCGACCTTCTCCGGCTCCTCGGCCCGGAAGAACGAGGCGAGGGCCTCCTTGATGCCCTCCTCGGAGAGCTCCTCGTGAATCTCCCGGAGCGCGTCGCGCAGGCGCGTGAGCCCGGCCAGCACGTCGGTGACCTTGATCAGCTCCTCCGGGGCCTCCGGGCGCTCAACGCCGTAGAACCGTTCTACCCCGTGCACCTCCCAGAAGTTCTCGACGTGCAGGCAGCCCTCCACCTGCACGCGCTTCAGCGTGTCGGCAACGTCCTCCTTCAGGCAGAAGATGAAGACCTCCTCCATCTCCCGGATCGCCACGCTACTCCTCCCCCAGGACCAGCCTGACGACGGCGTCCACGGCCTCGTCCATCCGCTCCTTCGCCCGCTCCCTCAGCTCCTTCGCCTCCCGTTCACCCTCCTCCCGGATCTTCCGGGCCCGGTCCTCGGCCTCCTTCTCGGCCTGCCGCCGGATCTTCTCCGCCTCCTTCCGCGCCTCCTCCTCCGCCTCGCGAATCAGCTTCTCCGCCTTCTTCTCCGCCTCCTCGACGATGCGCTCGGCCTCCTCCCGCGCCTTCTCCACCCGCTCCTTGGCCTCGGACTCGGCCGACCGAATCCGGTCCAGCGCCTCCGCCACCGTGGTCATGGGTCCTCCCGCCCGACCTCCTACTCGCCGCTTCTAAACAGCTTTTCCACCTTCTTCAGCTTGTCCCGGAGCGCGAGCACGAGGACCCGGTCTCCGGGATTTATTTCCGTGTCGCCGCGGGGCAGGATGAGCTCCCCATCCCGGTAGAGCGCGACGATCACGCAGTCGTTGGGGAGGTCGGAGACCCGCTTGCCCGAGACCTTGGCCCCTTCGGTGACCTCGAACTCCAGCAGCTCGGCCTCGCCGCGGCCGAACGTGATCATGTCAACGAGGTAGGGGCGGGTGATCGCCTTCTCGATCAGCTGGGCGGCGCTCCGGTCCGGGTTCACCACGGCGTCGACACCCAGCCGGCGGAAAATGTCGACGAACCGGTCGTCGGTGACGCGCGAGACGACGCGGTCGACGCCGAACTCCTCCTTCGCGATCAGGGAGACGGCCAGGTTCACCTCGTCCTTGTCGGTGACCGCGGCGACGACGTCGGCCGACTCGATCTCCGCGTCCTGCAGCACGTCGAGGTCGGTGGCGTCGCCCTGCACGACCAGCACGTCCAGCTCGGACTGGGCGAGCTCCTGGGCCCGCTTTTTATCCTTTTCTATTATAACCACGTCGTGACCGTGAGCGATCAACATCTCAGCCAAGATCCGGCCCACCCGCCCGCCTCCCACGATGATGACGTGCAAGCGTCCCCACCCCCGGGGGCAGCCTCCTGAGGAGCGTGAGGGACCAGTACAGGGTCGCCAGGCACGGTAGGACCTCCAGCCGGCCCAGCCACATGTGGAAGATGAGCAGCGCCTTCACGCCGGCCGGGGCGTCGGGGGCCGTGATCCCGGCGGAGAGTCCGACCCCGCCCTGGGCGGAGGCGATCTCGAAGAACGCGTCCACGGGCCGGTACCCGTAGCACCCGGCGAGGAGGAGCGCCCCCAGGACGACGAAGAAGAGGTAGGAGCCGGCGATCGCGAACGCGTCGATGATCTCGTCCTCGGAGAGCGTTCGGCTCTGTAGCTTGGGGACGATGACGCCGCGGAGGGGGCGCGTGCGTCGGGCGATCGCGACCCGGATGGCCTCGCCGATGATCAGGAACCGGAGGATCTTGACGGCGCCCGCGGTCGAGGCGGTGGAGCCCCCGACGATCATCAGCATGATGAGGGCGGCCTTGGCGTGGTCCGGGAAGTCCGGCACGTTCGCGTTCGAGAATCCGCAGCAGGTGATCGCCGAGACGGCCTGGTATCCGTAGTACCGGAGGGACTCCAGCGGCGGTAACCGCGAGTGGAGGCACATGTACGCGGTCGTGAGCAGCACCAGGGCGATCAGCGTGAGGAACTGGAGGTCCCGGGAGTAGTGCCGGAGGGCGTTGAGCAG
Source organism: Methanobacteriota archaeon (assembly GCA_027064305.1). Lineage (GTDB taxonomy): Archaea > JAADCQ01 > Methanopyri > Methanopyrales > Methanopyraceae > Methanopyrus. The sequence continues at coordinate 27,845 of JAMOPY010000044.1, read as the reverse complement.
CCGCCGGGGTCCGCTCCCCGGGTGCACGCGGAGGGTCTTGAACGCCCGGTGGTGGGTCACGAAGCTCGTGGCGCCGAGCACCATGAGGATCGAGGTGGCGAGCTCGATCGCGGGCGAGCGGTAGGCGGCGATGCTGTCCGAGCGGGTGGAGAACCCGCCGGTGGCCAGCGCCGTCATCGCGTGGTTGAGCGCGTCGAAGGGGCTCATGCCCAGGAGCCAGAGGACCAGGGTGCCGACCGCCGTGAACGCCGCGTAGATCTTCCACATCTCCTTGGCCGTGTTGACGACGTTCGGGCGAATCCGCTCCTCCCGGGCCTCCGCCACGTACAGCAGGCTCGGGGTCTCGAATCGGAGGATGCTGATGACCGTGACGACGAGGCCCAGGCCGCCCACCCACTGCTCCAGGCTACGCCAGAAGAGGATCGAGCGGTGGGCGTGGTCGACGTCCGGGAGGACCGTGAGCCCGGTCGTGGTCCATCCGGACATGCTCTCGAAGTAGGCGTCGAGCCAGGGCATCCCCTCGCACAGGTGGAAGGGGATGGCGGTGAACAGCGGGATCAGGAGCCACAGGATGGGCACGGAGACTATCGCGTGCCGGGGCCTCACCAGGTTTCTGTCGCCCGGAATGCGCTCCAGGAGGAGGCCGGCGGCGAGCATCGCGACGAACGTGAGCAGGAAGGGGGTCACGCAGGACAGCTCGCCGTAGATCAGGGCGATCGGGATGGGAAGCAGGGGGAGGAGGGAGGCGACCTTGGTCACCATCCCCAGGATCCGGCCCACCGTGACCAGGTCCGAGATCGGGTCCGTGGGGTAGCACCCCCCGTCACTCTCCGTGCAGGAGCGATCGGAGTAGATCCGCGTACACGGGTCTGGTGATCGAGACGCCGTACAGGGCGCCCAGCACCGTCATGATGGCGAAGCCCTTCAGCAGCCCCATGCCGGCGAAGAACAGGGCGGCCATGGCCGCCGCCAGCGTCGCGAACGAGGCCAGGACGACGCTGAACGCCCGCTTGATCCGCTGCCTCAGCGGGACCTCCTCGCCCTTTCTCCCCCTGCCGCCCCCGCGGACCACCTCGTCGGTGATCACGATCAGGTCGTCGACGCCGCTACCGATCGAGAGGATGATTCCGGCGAGCGCCGGCAGGTCGATGGTGTACCCGGTGAGCGAGGCCACGCCGAGGAGGAAGGCCACCTCGGAGGAGCCCGTGAAGAGGATCGGGCCCACGACGCGGGGCTCCCGGTACCGCAGCGCGATGATGAGGGACACCGCGACGAACGCGACCGCCCCGGCGATCACGGCCATCCTCAGGAAGTTCTGGCCCAGGGTGGCGGACACCGAGTACACGCCCTCCGGGATGAGTTTCGCCGGCAGCTGTCCCGAGCGGAGCACCGCCATGATCTCCCTGGCCTCCCGCTCGGCCTGCTCGCGGGTGGGCGCGCTGCCCTGGATCTCGATCTCCCGCTCTACGCGCCCGGAGGCGGCCGCCTCGGCCAGGTCCTGGGAGATCCGCGGGCTGGAGACCTTCTTGTTGTCAAGGTACATGTCGATCGGCTGCCCGGGCGCCCGCTTGGCCACCTCGGCGAACCTCTTCGCGCCCTCCGGGGTCAGTCGGAAGGGGACCTCCCACTCGTACCCGCCCTCGACCCGTTGGATCCGGTAGGATTCAACGGACTCGATGTCCTGGCCCGTCAGCACCGTCCTGCCCTTGTACTTGGCCTCGAACTTGCCGGGCCGGGTGATGAGCTCCACCGCCTCCTTCGGGGGCGTCCCGGGCATCATCACGATGATGTGGTTCCGGCCCACCGGCTGGACCTTGATCCCCTTGAACCCGAACGTGGAGAGTCGGTTCTGCAGGACGGAGACGGTCTGATCCATCTCCTTCTTGCTGAGCGGGTGGTCCGTGCGGGCGATGACCATCGTGCCTCCCTTCAGCTCCAGCCCCAGGTTCAGTCCCTTCACGGCGAGCGAGGTGATGGAGGCGACCCAGACGAGGGCGATGACGATCAGGCGCCAGCGCTCCCTCAACCATCCGAGGCTCAACCTCACCGCCCCGCGATCTTCTCTTTGATCACCCAGGCGTTGAACACCCACGTGTTGAGCACGTCGGCGAGCAGGCCGAACACGACCACGGCCGCGATCTCGAAGATCGCCTCCGAGGCGGAGAGGAGGAACAGCGCCCCCGCGGCCGCGGACGTGGTCAGCGTCATGGTCATGCCCGTCTTGAAGGATTCCCGGATGGACGCCTCCACCGTGCGGGCCCGGCGGCGCTTGACCGTGTACATGGAGAGGAGGATGTTGCTGTCCACCGCGTAGCCGATGATCATGAGCAGCCCGGCGAAGCTGGCGAGCGTCAGCGGGATGCCCGTGAGCGACATGAGGCCCAGGGCGTCGATCAGGTCGAGGGCCAGGGCCGCCAGGACGGTCGCGCTCAGCAGCGGTCGCCGGAAGATCGCGAAGACGATCGCCGCGACGGCGACGATGGCGAGCGGGACCGCGATCTTCACGCTCCGCCAAAAGGCTCGGCCGAGGGCGGGTCCGACGGTCTGCATCGACTCGATCTTGACGTGGAGGGAGCGCTCTAGCCTCGAGGCGTCGCCCGCGGACAGGTACTTAGGCACCTGTAGCAGGATCACGCCCCGCGAGGAGCGGACCGCCTGCACGTCGGGGACGCCGAGGACCCGTGATGCCTGCCGCGCGAGCGTGTCGGGGTCCTGGTTGGACTTCAGCACCAGCATGGTGCCGCCCTTGAGGTCCACCCCGAGCTTGATCCCGACGGTCAGCAGGGCCCCCGCGCACGCGGCGGTGAACGCGAGCGTGACGATCATGAGGCGGTCCAGGTTCCTCACGTACGCGTCGATCGCCCTCAACCCGCATCCCCCGGGGGGTGGTCGGGCGTGGTGAGGCCGGAGGATCTCGTGCGGGTGGGCGTGGTGCTCACGCTGCTCGGAGTGTTGCTGCTCCTGGCGGCGGTCCTGCTGGCGGTGGTTAAGAGTGCCTCGGGGCGGGGCGAGTGGGGAGGGGTGATCCTGATCGGCCCGGTGCCGGTGGTGGTGGGTAGTTCGCCGAAGATGGCGCTGCTGGCGGCCCTGGTGGCGCTGGTGCTGATGGTGCTTGCGCTCGCGTGGTGGTGGAGCGTGCGCGGGCCCTAGGCCCGGGCGACGATCGTTATGAGATTCGTAACGATTGGCGGGAAGAAGTTGAGGGGCGTGAGGGGGATGAGGGTTTAGAACTCGGTGCTGCTGCCGCTCTCCTCCTCTTCCTCTTCCTCCTCCTTGCTCAGCTCCCGGGCGGCGATGACGTCGTCGATTCGCAGGATCATCTCTGCGGCCTCGGTGGCGCTCGCCAGCGCCTGCGTCTTCACGCGCAGCGGCTCGACGACGCCCTCCTTCATCATGTCCTTGATCTCGCCGTCGTACACGTCGACGCCGGCGGTCACCTCGCCCTCCTCGTGCTTGGCGCGCAGCTGCACCAGCACGTCGATCGGGTCGAGTCCGCTGTTCTCCGCCAGCGTGCGCGGGATGATCTCCAGCGCGTCGGCGAACGCCTCGACGGCCAGCTGCTCGCGGCCCTCCACCTTGTCCGCGTAGTCGCGCAGCTGCCGGGCGACCTCGATCTCCGGCGCGCCGCCGCCGGCCACGACCTTGCCGTCCTCGAGGGCCGCGGCCACGACGCCGATCGCGTCCTCGATGGCCCGCTCGGCCTCGTCCACGACGTGCTCCGTACCGCCGCGGATCAGGATGGTGACCGCCTTCGGGTCCTTGCAGCCCTCGACGAAGATCATCTTGTCGCCGGCGACCTTCCGCTCCTCGACGACCTCGGCCTCACCCAGGTCCTCCTCGCTCAGGTCGTCGATGTTGGTCACGATCCGGCCGCCGGTGGCCCGGGCCAGCTTCTGCATGTCGGACTTCTTCACGCGCCGGACGGCGAGGATGCCCTTCTTCGCCAGGTAGTGCTGGGCCAGGTCGTCGATGCCCTTCTGGCAGAAGACCACGTTCGCGCCGGTCTCGGCGATCTTGTCCACCATCTCCTTCAGCATGCGCTCCTCTTCCTCGACGAAGGCCTGCAGCTGCTCCGGGTCCGTGATCCGGATCTCGGCGTCCGTCTCGGTCTCCTTCACCTCGATCGGGCAGTTCAGCAGGGCGATCTTGGCGTTCTCCACCCGCCGCGGCATGCCCGGGTGCACGCGCTCCTTGTCGATCACCATGCCGTGGACCAGCTCGGTGTCCTCGAGCCCGCCGCCCTCCTTCTTCTCCAGCTTGATGTGGTCCGTGTCGATGACGATCTTACCGTCCTCCTCCTCGGCCACCTGCTTGACGGCCTTCACGACCAGCTCGGCCAGGTGGTCTCGGGCCTTCTCCACACCCTTACCGGTCATCGCGGTCTTCGCGATCTTCTTGAGCATCTCCTCGTCGTCCGGGTCGATCTCCTCCGCGATCTCGTCCAGGATCTCCTCGGCCTTCTCCACCGCCATCCGGAAGCCGCGCGCGATCACGGTCGGGTGGATGTCCTGCTGCAGCAGGTCCTCGGCCTTGTGCAGCAGCTCACCGGCCAGCACGACGGCCGTGGTCGTGCCGTCACCCACCTCGTCCTCCTGCGTCTTCGCGACCTCCACGACCATCTTGGCGGCCGGGTGCTCGATGTCCATCTCCTCGAGGATGGTCACGCCGTCGTTGGTGACGACCACGTCGCCCATCTCGTCCACGAGCATCTTGTCCATGCCCATCGGGCCGAGCGTGGTCCGCACGGTCTCGGCGACGACGCGCGCCGCCATGATGTTCATCCGCTGGGCGTCTCGACCCACGAAGCGCTGGTAACCCTCGGGCAGGATCAGGACCTGCCGCCCGTCACCCGCCAGCATCGCCATCTCGGCTTACCCCCGTTCCGGGTTCTCTCGGTGGTGACCGCCGAGCACTTATATTTAAATCTTTCCCTCTATGGACATGCGCCGGAGGAGCTCCCGGATCACGGGCTCGCTGAGCCCCGTGCGCCGGGCGATCTCCTTGGGGGAGGTGATCCCCGCCTCCTCGACCAGCTCCCGCACCTTCTCCGACGGGTCGTGCTCCTCCAGGTACTCCTTCAGCTCCTCGATGTCCTTGAGGTCCTCCAGGGTCTCCAGGTCGAGGGTGGGGAGGCACGAGGCGCGCCGGCCCCGCCGCCGCGTGACCACGAACCCCAGGGAACCCGTGGCCTGGATCACGTCCCGGAGCGCGATCGACTCCCGCCCGCTCACGTCCTCCGACCGGACCAGGACCGTGTCCCCGTCCTTGGCCAGCAGCTCGAACGGGGCCCGGCGGACCTTGCCCGTGCGCTCGGCCCCCATGCGCTCGAGGTGCCGGGCCACCCGGCGCTCGAACCGGGTCATCCGGTCCTTGCCCGTGTCCACCCGCTCCGGCACCCGGAAGCGCACCGGAACGCCCTCGACCTCCGCCTCCTCGGCCCGGGCCAGGCTGACCCGGCCGCCCTCCCGCCTCAGCTGGCGGCGCCGGACGCTCGACACGCTCACGCTGTCGATCTCCTCCTCCCGCACCTCGACGTACTTCCCGCCGCGGTCGGCCACGGTTCGGGGCGGCTCACCCTCCACCGTCTCCGCGAACGTGAGCGGGTCCATCACGGGGATCTCGTACCGGTGGTAGACCACGCCCCGCTCCAGGGGCCCGGACCGGCGGCGCAGCGCGACGACGATCGGCACGGCCTCCAGGAAGTGCGAGACCACCTTGAGGTCCTTCGCGACCTCCTTCCGGAGCCCGTCCACGTTCGTGAGGACCTTGACGACGAAGGAGCGACCGTCCCGGGTGACCACGAGGAGGTCGAAGCAGGCGCGGTCGAGCCGGACGACCCGGTGGCCGCCCTCCCGCAGGAACTCCTCGAGGTCCGCCAGCAGCTCCTCCCGGAGGTCCAGCGTGATCACCCCCCTACGATCGCCATGGAGAGGGCGACGGAGAGCGGTCCGGTGACGACCACCAGCAGGAGCCCGATCCGCCTCGTCCGCTCGTCGTTCCAGAAGGCCGAGAGGATGAGGAGGGCGATCCCGGCGCCTCCCAGGAGGAACGGGACGAGGTGAGAGACGAGGGCCGCGGCCATCTTCTGGCCGATCACCGTGCGTTTCCCCCGGCGGGGGTGGGTTCGGTTGGCGTGGGTGGGGTTGGACGACACCGACGCGCCGGACGGTGGGTGCACGACGTACGTGGCGGTTCGGTTGATGCGGGAGCTGGAGCGGGCCGGGGCGGAGGTGGTGGGCCGGCCGTTCCTGGTGCGGTTGAACCCGAACGTGCCGTTCAAGACGCGGGGTAACGCGGCGGTGGCGTTTCGGGTGGAGGGGGAGGTGGACGTGCGGGAGGTGGTGGAGCGGGTGCTCGAGGGGACGGTGGGTGAGCACCCGGAGACGCGGCCCGGGGTGGTGGTGTACCCGGATCGCCGTCCACCGGGCGCCTGCGAGGTCGTATATAAAAGGGCGGTCCGGGGGTTGGTCGGTCCGGCGGAGGTGAGGGGGCTGGTGGGTGAGCGGGTGGAGGTGGTGCGGGACGGTCGCGGCGTCGTGGGGGCGGTGGCCGCGCTGGGGTTCGCGCGGTTGAGGGGTCGGGAGGTGACGTTCGAGGGGATCGCGTACCGGGACCGCGGGTTCTGGGGCTCGGAGCGCCGGGTGGTGGAGGACTCGGTCTGGGAGCTGGACGAGCGCACGTTCCCCGTGACCTTCGACAACGTGGATCGACTGCACGGGGAGGTGCTGATCACGCCGCACACGCCGTGTCCGGTCCTCTACGGGGTGAGGGCGGTGGAGGCGTGGGTGTTGGAGGAGGTGGTGCCTCGGGTCGTGCGGGCGCGGGAGCCCGTGGTGGATTACGTGGTGTTCGAGACGAATCAGGGCACGGACGCGCACCTGAGGACGGTGGGGAGCCTGTCCGAGGCCTCGGACTACGAGAGCGTGGTGGTGGAGGTGCGGGTGGAGGGGGAGCCGCGCCGCATCCGGGGCGGTCACGTGGTCGTCCCGTGCGAGGATGAAGAGGGAAACCGGGTGGACCTGGCGGCGTTCGCCCCGGCGCGGCCGCTGACGGAGGTGGTGGAGGCGCTGCGGCCGGGGGACGTGGTCCGGGTGGCGGGCGCGGTGCGGCCCGAGACGCCGAAGCATCCTCGGACGATCAACGTGGAGAAGCTCCTGCCGGTGGAGCTGGTCCGGGAGGAGCGGTCGGTGCCGCCCGTGTGCGGGCGGTGCGGGGGTAGGATGGCGTCGGCGGGCCGGGGCAAGGGATTCAAGTGCAAGCGGTGCGGTGAGCGGGCGCCGGAGGGCTCGGAGGTGCGCGTGGAGGTGCCCCGGGAGCTGGTCGAGGGACGGGTCTACGAGGCGCCCCCGGTGGCCCGGAGGCACCTCTCCAAGCCCGAGTACCTGGTGGACCTGGGGTTGCTGGAGCCCTCGCCGATCCGGGAGGGTGGATGACGAGCGGCCCGAGCCGAGCGGCGCGCGGTGACGACTGACAGGATTGCCGACACCCTCACCGGCGATCCACGTAGTGGGTTAGGGTGCCGATCCCCTCGATGGTCAGCTCCACCCGGTCCTCGGGCTGCAGGGGACCGACGCCCGGCGGCGTGCCCGTGGCGATCACGTCACCTGGTTCCAGGGTCATCACCCGGGACGTGTACGAGACGAGCTCGTACGGGTCCATGACCATGTCGTCCGTGGTGGCCCGCTGTCGGACCTCCCCGTTGACCTCGAGGCGCATGCTCAGCCCCTCGGGCTCCAGCTCCGTCTCGATCCAGGGGCCCAGCGGGGCGAACGTGTCGTAGCTCTTGGCCCGGACCCACTGACCCTCCTCCCGCTCCACGTCCCGGGCCGTCACGTCGTTGATGATCGTGAAGCCGAGGACGACGTCCCGCGCCTCCTCCGGGGAGACCCGGCGGCAGCGGGTCCCGATCACGACCGCGAGCTCGAGCTCGTGATCGACGCGGCCCACCCCGTCGGGAATCAGCACGGTGTCCAGGTGGCCGATGACGGCCGTGGGGGCCTTCATGGTCATGACCGGGCGCTCCGGCACCTCCATCCCCAGCTCGCGCAGCTCCTCGACGTGCTCCCGGTAGTTCAGTCCGAAGCAGACGATCTTGGGCGGTCTGGGGACCGGTGGGCCGATCCGCTCCTCCCGGAGCGGGAACCTCCGGTGGTCCAGCTCCTCGAGTCGGCCCGAGTGCGCGGCCCGCAGGAACTCGGGGAAGGTGGCCCGGTACACCAGGACCTCCTCGTCCGTGAAAACCGCGGGGCGGTAGGTGCCTCCGAATCGGTACGAACCGATCCTCATGGGGGCCCCGGGGTGGGAGGGGAGGGGCCGCTACTTGATGGTTCCGAGCCGCTCGTAGCTCAGCCGGATCTTGATGGCGTCCACGGGGCAGGCGCGCTCGCAGAGCTTGCATCCGGGGCACTTCTCCGGCACCTTGGCCACGCCGTCCACCTCGATGAGGTTCCCCGGGCACACCTCGGCGCAGACGCCGCAGCCGATGCAGGCGTCCTCGTCCACCTCGTTCTCGATCTCCCTCGGTTGCGGTGAAACCTCCTGAGGGGCGGTGATGGCGCCCCACGGGCACGCCTGGACGCACGTCGCGCAGCCGGCGCACTTGTCCTCGTCGATCCGGGCGACCTTGCGCCCCTGCTCGACCTCGAGCGTCTCCGGATCCACGTACACGGGGCTCCACTCGTTCTCCTCGGCCCGGAAGAACTCCTCATCGGTGGAAACGAGCTCGATCGCGTCGTTCGGGCAGACGAGGGCGCAGATCGCGCAGCCGACGCACCGCTCCGGGTGCACGTACACGCCCTTACCCTCGGGGTGCTCCGGGGGCTCGGACTCGGGCTCGGTGACGCCCTTCACCCCGATCGCGCCGATGGGGCACGCCTCCATGCACCTCAGGCACATCACGCAGTAGCCTTGGAGCTCCGGGTACTCGTCCTCGATGCGCAGGATCTCCTGCGGGCAGTGCTGGCCGCAGACGGGCGGGTCCTCCTTGTCGCAGTCCTCGGGGCGCCAGGCGATCCGCTTGACCGTGACCGTCTCCCCGTCGATCTCCCGCTCCAGGTCCTCCAATTCCAGCGCGTCGTTCGGGCAGGCCTTCACGCAGGCGCCGCACACGAGGCAGTTAATTACGTCGCCGTCCTCTCCCCGGCGGACGCGGATGGCCCCGGTCGGACAGGCGGCCACGCAGGCCTCGCAGTACAGGCACGAGTCCTTATCGATCTCGATCGGCATCCGCGGCCGCCCCGGCAGCTCCCGACCTCGAGCGCCTTTTACGGTTTGCGAGACGGGCGCCGGTGTCGCCGGTCTGCCAACCCGCCGTCGGCAACGGGCCACCCTCTCATCGGGGTGCCCCTCGACCCCCGTAAACCTCCTCATCCGGCAGGAACTCCCGGTAGTCGACCCGCACTCGATACTTCCTCCGGAAGTACTCGCACACGTTCCGCACGTCCCGCTCGATCAGCTCGGGCGCGGAGGGGTGACCGAGCTCCACCCAGTGCGCCCAGTCGATGATCAGCACGCTGCCGTCCTTCTCGACCACGATGTTGAACTGACTCAGGTCCCCGTGCACGACCCCCACCTCGAGCGCCCGGTGGTACGCCTCCATGACGCCCCGGAGCACCAGCTCCGGGTCGTCGACGCGGGTCTCCGCCAGCTCCCGGCCCCTGAACCGCTTCATGACCAGCACGTGCCGGTTCTGGTAGACGGGCCGCGGCACGGGCACGCCCTCCGGGTACAGGTGCAGGAGCGCCTCGAACTCCCGCTCGGCGGTCAGCCGGTTGACGTAGAGCCAGGAGATGTGGCGCTTATCCTTCACGTACTCCCGGTAGCGCTTGATCTTGGTGTAGCTCGTCCGCCCGATCCGGTTGAACTTGACCGCCAGCTCGACGCCCTTGGGAGAGACGCCCAGGTACACGTCCGCCTCCTTGCCCACCCCGATCTCGGGGCCCAGGCCCTCGAGGATGCCCTCCTCCACGAGGGTACGGAGCGCGAGGGCGTCGTACCCCTCGGGGCGCAGCTGGTACCCCAGGTACCCGACCGTCTCGCGCCGCGTTCGGACGATCATGTCCCAGCGGTCCAGCCGGGAGAGCCGGTAGCCGAGCTCCTTCTCGTCGAACCCGGTCCGCTCGAGCAGGCGCTCGAACGGGACCCACTCGTGGCGGCTCATCTCGAGCTCCAGGGCTCGGAGGACCTTGAAGTCCTCCGGCTCCATCTGCGGGAACGCCTGGACCACCCGCTCCACCATCACCATGGCGCGGGCGCCGCCCGACCGATCGCGAATGCGTTTTTTACGGCTCGAACGCGGGTGGTTGGGGGGAGCGGATCGTGGCCCGAACGCCTCCCCCGGGCTCGCGTCGGCTGGACTCGTTCATAACCTCTCCTCCCGAGGGTGAGGGGAGGAAGGGGGAGAGGGAGGAAGAGGATCGCGAGCCCTCGCCCAGCCTGGAGGTGAAGACCGCGGACGGGGACGTGTACTACTCCTCGCTCGCGGAGGCGTTCGAGCGGTTGGAGCGGCTCAGCTCCCGCAAGGCGAAGATCGCGCTCATCGCCCAGTTCCTGCGGCAGTGCCCGGAGGACGTGCTGGACACGGTGGCGGTCTTCCTGGCCAACCAGGTGTTCCCGGGCTGGGACCCGAGGGAGCTGGGGATCGGTACGAAGCTGATGCAGCGGATCATCGCGAAGGCCGCGGGCGTTCCCGAGTCCGAGGTGACGGAGCGGTTCAAGCGGTTGGGCGACCTGGGGCTGGTGGCCGAGGAGCTGTTGAAGGGTAGGAGGACGGCCACGCTGCTCTCCTCAAGGCCGCTGACGGTGGGGGAGGTGCGGGAGACGTTCGAGAAGATCGCGGAGGTGGAGGGTGAGGGCGCGGTCACGCGGAAGATGCGGCTGATGATGGGGCTGCTGGCCCGGGCGAGGCCGAAGGAGGCGCGGTACCTGGTGCGGCAGGTGCTGGAGGAGCTGCGCACCGGCGTGCGCGAGAACACGGTGGAGGAGGCCATCTCGCAGGCGTTCGGCGTGAGTCGGAAGCTGGTCGAGCGGGCGCACATGCTCTCCAACGACATCGGGCTGGTGGCGAAGGTCGCGGCGACGAAGGGGGATGAGGGGCTCCGGGAGATCGACCTGAAGCCGATGCGGCCGATCAAGCCGATGCTCGCGCAGGCGGCGCGGAACGTGAAGGAGGCGCTGGCGGAGGTGGGCGGCAAGGGGGCGGTGGAGACCAAGCTGGACGGGGCCCGGGTGCAGATCCACTCGGACGGCGAGGAGGTGCGCGTGTTCACGCGGCGGATCGAGGACGTGACGCACGCGCTGCCGGACCTGGTGGAGGCGGTCAAGGAGTGCGTGGACGCGGACGAGTTCATCCTGGAGGGGGAGGCGGTGGCGATCAACCCGGAGACGGGCAAGCCGCGGCCGTTCCAGGAGCTGCTGCACCGGATCAAGCGGAAGTACGACATCGAGGAGGTGCGCCGCGAGATCCCGGTCGAGGTTTACCTGTTCGACTGCCTGTACGTGGACGGGGAGTCGCTGGTGGACGCGCCGTTCCGGGAGCGCCGGCGGCGGCTGGAGGAGATCGTGGACGAGGAGGAGGGGCGGCTCATGCTCGTGGATCAGATCATCACCGACGACCCGAGGGAGGCGGCGGAGATGTTCCACCGGGCGCTGGAGATGGGCCACGAGGGGGTGATGGTGAAGGACCTGGACGCGGACTACACGCCGGGCGTGCGCGGGAAGAAGATGCTCAAGGTCAAGCCGGTGCTGGAGACGCTGGACTGCGTGGTCGTGGGGGGCGTCTGGGGCAAGGGCAAGCGGAAGGGGTTGATCAGCTCGTACCTGCTGGCCGTGTGGGACGAGAACAAGGAGAAGCTGCTGGAGGTGGGCAAGGTCGGCACGGGCATGGACGACGAGACGCTCGAGCGGCTGACGAAGCTGTTCGTCGAGGAGAAGGATCTGATCGTCGAGGAGTCCGGGCGCGAGGTGCGGTTCAAGCCGGAGGTGGTGTTCGAGGTCGAGTTCGAGGACATCCAGAAGAGCCCGAAGTACTCGTCCGGCTTCGCCCTGAGGTTCCCGAGGCTGGTTCGGGTCCGGGAGGATCTGGGCCCGGAGGACGCGGACACGATCGAGAAGGTGCGCCGGCTCTACGAGGAGATTCTCAAGAAGCACTAGCGGTTTCGGGGGCCTGGATCAGGTATTCGGCCAGCGCGGTAAGGTTTCTCCAGAACACGAGCGGACCCTCCTCCTCCACCCTCCACCCCCTCACCTCCGGGGTCTGCAGCACGGTCCCGTCCGGGCGGATCCGGTAGCCCTCCACGGGCCGCTCCGAGTTCCCCACGATGCCGACGGAGGGGTCCACCGTGATCCAGCGGCCGTCCACCCACACCTGGACCTGAGCGTGCAGGACCACGCGTCCGGGCGCGCGCAGGCCGGGCACCACGGTCGGGCTGCCGGCGGGCTCGATCAGCACGATCCGGGTGGGGATGCCGTAGCAGCGGCAGAGGTAAGAGAACAGGTACGCGGCCGTGCCGCACGCGCCGCGCCAGCGTCCGGTGAGGAGGAGCTGACCCAGAGTCCGCTCCAGCACGGGCGGGGTGTACTGCCGCGGTTCGGCCGAGATGTCGTACGTCATGGTGTCCGAGACGAGCCGGGCGAGCCGCCTCACGACGTCGATCTCCCGCTCACCGCGGGTCACCCCGGGCACCGTGACGGGCCGCGGGGGCGGGTAGACGAAGAGCTTCACCGCGGTCGCGCCGCCCGACCTCCAGGTCACGACGTCGAGCATGTCGCAGTAGGGTAGCAGCCCGGAGGGCAGCGGCTTCCATCCCATCCCGGTGCGGACGCCGTTCACGTAGGAGCGGGCGCGTTCCGCGTCGATCCCGGCGAGGATCAGCGGTGAGAGGAGCAGGAGGGTCAGCGGGATGGTGGCGAGCCACCGGATCCGCGATCACCCCGCTCAGTAGGCCTCCGAGACCGTGGGTCGTAGCTCCACCTCCACCTCCGTGCGCTTCCCGATCCCGTAGTCCTTCGCGTCCAGCACCCGGCCGGTGCCGAACCTCGTGACCGCCAGCCTCGCGGCCTCGAACTCGCGCTCGGAGTACTCGCCCTCGGTCTCGCCCGAGAGGACCCGCTCGTAGACGATTCGGATGGATCGGACCGTGGCGACCACGCCCTCGACGCCCTCCTTCAGCTCCCGCTTCCCCACGCTGGTGATGAACACGTGGTCACCGGGGCTCAGGCGCCGGACCGCGTCGAGGTTGTTGCTGCTCCGGACGAGGAGGTGGGTGCTACCGCCGGCGATCAACTGCTCGAGTACCCGCGGGCTCACCCCGGTGATGGCGGGCATTCGCAAGCCTCGATCACCCTAGACGAACATCCGCTCGGTGGGTGACTCTTCCTCTTCCTCCTCCACGCCCTGGCGCAGCCGTTCCATCGTCTCCTCGACGGTCTTGGCGATGCGCTCCGCCTCCTCCTCGAGCTTGGAGGTATCGATGTCCAGACCCATGCCCTCGTTGAGGGCCTCCACGAGCCGCGACGCGGCCCGGGGATCCGGGTACGTGCCGGGGGTCTCGACCAGCAGGCACACGGCGTCGATGCCGCGCAGGCTGCCCTCGAGCAGCAGCGGCCCGCTGACGCCGGTGATCGTGCCGCGGTTCAGCGGCTCCGCGACGTCCTTGAACGGCTCGGCCGCCCGCTCGGAGGTCGCGGCGTAGTACAGCCCCGGCTCCCCCTCCAGCTCCGGGGCCCGGATGCCGGCGAGGCAGACGATCGTTTCCACCCCCACCTCCCGGGCCAGGTCGGCCACCGACTCGGAGATCTCCTGGACGACGCCCGGGCGCAGGTCCGCCTGCTCCGAGTAGAAGAACGCGAGCCCGTGGTCGCCGCTCACGAAGAGCCCGGAGGAGGGGTACACGCGACCCTCGTGCACGATCGCGGCCGTGGGCATGTCCTCCGTTTTCATCAGGAAGGCGGGCTCCGCCCCGAACTCCATCACCATGTGCCTCACGGCGATGACGCCCACCATCCCGATGCCCGGGTACCCCTCGATGAGCACCTCGCACTCGGGCACCTCGTCCACCACGCGAATGAACTCCACGCGGCCCACCGGGACACCCCCGTCCGAGTGGGGCGCGAGGGGACAAAAGGCTACTGCGAGTGAAGCCTACGCTCCACCTCCCGCTGCATTTTCAGGAGCTTACGCTGACCGTTCCCCAGGATGCCCACCCGGCGCCCGCGCCGGGCCTCGCTCAGCGCCCGCTCCACCACCTCCTCCTCCGGGACCTCCCGCGCGTCCAGCCCGGCCCGACGGAGCTCCTCCAGGACGTCCGGCACGGTCTCCCGGGACAGGCCCGGGAAGACGAACGCCCGCTCGACGCCCGCCTCCCGGAGCAGCTCGCCCAGGCCGCGGATCCGGTAGTCCTCTCCCGGGCGAGGGCTCCCCCAGAACACGAGGTCGAAGGGCCCGTAGTCCCGCACGACGGCCCGGAGGGCCGAGAGGTTGTCCGTCTTCCCCACGACCAGAGCGCCGCCGTCGACCCGGTACTCGCGCACCCGGCCCGGGACGCCCCGAAAATCGGCCAGCAGGTCGGCGAGCTCCCCCGGCTCCTCGCCGGTCACCGCGGAGACGGCCGCGAGGGCGGCCTTCGCGTCCAGCTCGTAGAACCGACCCCGGAGCGGTAGCCTCGGGCTCACGTCCAGCCGGTCGAAGCAGACGGGGTCGGAGGACATGCGGCGCACCACGTCCCGCTCGCGGCCGGAGCACTTGATCACGGCCACCTCGGCCGCGTCGCAGAACCGGGCCGCCCGTTCCGCGTACCGGTCCAGCGAGCCGTGGTAATCCAGGTGATCGTGGCCCAGGTTGAGGAACACCGCCACGTCGTAGCCCGGGGCGCGGGTGACGAAGTAGTCGAGCGTCATGTCGCAGACCTCGCACACGACCACGTCCGGGCGCTCCCGCTCCGCGCGGACGTAGAGGGTGGCGTACCCGTCGAACCCGCCGCCGGCGTTCCCCCCAAGCAGGTGATCGACGTCGAGGGCGTCGAGCAGGTGGCCGATCATGTGCACCGTGGTGGTCTTCCCGTTCGTGCCGCTAACGACGATGAAGTCGGCCCGCTCCGGCCACGTCAGCGTGTCCTCCAGGAAGGGCACGCCGAGCTCGCGGATCCGGCGCACGATCTCGGCGTCGTCGGGGATGCTGGGGGAGGCGTAGGCGGCGTCGCACGCCGCGATCTTGTCCAGGTCGTGCCGTCCGAGCTCCACCTCGACGTTCTCCAGCCCCTCCAGCTCGGACACGTCCAGGTCGGTGCGGAGGTCGGACGCGTACACCCGGATTCCCATCTCGGCCAGCCGGCGGGCGCAGGTCCTACCCTCCACGCCCAGCCCGATCACCGCGAGGCTCTTGGGAACGCCCATCGCGCGCCCCGGACCCGGCCGACAGCTCGCGCTCTAAACGTTCCACGCGGGCCAGCAGCTCGTCCAGCTTGGCCTCGACGCGGTCGAGCCGCTGGAGGACCTCCTCCAGCTTGGCCGCCACGAGCTCGAACGGTCCCGCCTGCAGCCGTTCACGGAGCTCGTCCAACGCGGGGCTCCCCATCGTTACGATTCCTGTAACGATTCGCGGTGGTGGGCCGGCCGGGATTTGAACCCGGGACCACGGGCTCCGAAGGCCCGCGCTCTGTCCAGACTGAGCTGCCGGCCCGACCCCGTGCGCCCCACGGTCCCTGGACGTTAAATGTTTTTCCCGCGGATCCGGACCTCAACCTCGTGGAGCCCCAGGTCCTCCTTCAGGTCCTCGGCGGCCTCCTCGATGTGCTTAACGTCCTCCTCACTGCGCGGCTCCACGACGACCGTCCCGTGCAGCTGGAAAATGGTGATACCGTAGCCGCGCAGCACCCGCTCCACCTGCTTGCGAAGGTCCTCGGAGGCGCCCGTCATGTCCTCCAGGATGGACTCCACGAACGACTCATCCGGCTCCTCGATCCCGTACTTCTTGAGCAGCTCCTCGCGGGAGAGCTCCTCGGTCTTCTCCTCCGCGGCCTCCTCCTCGACCTCGGTCTCAACCTCCGCCTCCCCACCCTCCACCGGGGGGACCTCCACCTCTCCGACCTCCGGAAGCTCTTCGGGCTCTTCCTCGACCTCCTCTTCCTCCTCGGTGAACTCCACGGTGCCCTCCGCGGCGATCCCGGCGCGCTCGTAGGCCTCCGCGACGGCGGACGCCAGGTCGTAGTCGCCCAGCTCCTCCACCCCGAGCTGGTACCGGGCGAAGGACTTGACCTCACCGGCCGGGCCCCGGTAGATGTCCAGGACGGCGGGGTCCTGTGGGCTCAGGTCGGCCAGGAGCTCGGTGAGCACCTCGAGGGCCTCCTCGCCTTCCCACCGCTCCTGGGAGGTCACGTTCTCCACCTGGACGTGCGCCACCCGGCCGTTCAGCACGACGATGATCGCGTCGTACAGGTCGCGATCGAGCCGCTTGGTGATGCGGATGATGCCGGAGCTGAGCTCCGCCTCGTTGATGGTGGTGACCAGCTCGTCCAGGTCCTCCACGAACTCGTCCTTCACCACGGCCTCCAGGGTCCTGGGGATCCGCAAGGCGTATCACCCGAGCCGGGGCCCGGTGGGTCGTCAGGGGTCCCGGGTTGGAGGTCCGCGCCAGGGTTCCATTGAAAGTTATTATCTCCGGGGAACACGCGGCGGTGTACGGGTACCCGGCCGTGTCGGCGGCGATCGGGCTGGGCGTACGGGTGAGGGCGGTGGAGTCGGACGGGGAGGGGTTCCTGATCGAGACCGAGCTGGACGGGCCGGGTCCGGGGAGGGTGCGGGCCCGGGTGGGGGCCTCGGGGGAGCTGAGTCGGGTATCCTCGCCGGGGCTGCGTCGGGAGCTGCGGTACGTGGCGTCGGCGATTCGGGTGGGTGCGCGGGAGTTCTCGCCCCCGCCGGCGGAGGTAAGGATCGAGTGCGAGGCCCCGCCGGCCAGCGGGCTGGGGACGTCGGCCGCGGTGAGCGCGGGGGTCCTGGCCGCGCTGGCGGCGCTCTCCGGGGAGGAGTTGGACAGGGAGCGGCTGCGGCGGCTCGTGCGGCGGGTGGAGTTGGACGTGCAGGGGAAGGCGAGCTGGGTGGACTCGACGACCGTGACCTACGGGGGCGTGCTCTCCGTCTCGGGCCGCGAGTTCCGTCGGTTGGAGTGCCCGAGGGACCCGGTCCTGGTGGTGGCGTACTCGGGTCGGCCGTCCCGGACGGGGGAGATGGTGGAGAGGGTGAGGCGGTTGGTGGGGGAGGTTGGGGACGTGGGGGAGCGGGTGATGGAGGTGATCGGTGAGGTGGTGTCGGGGGTGGAGCGGGCGTTGGAGGAGGGGGATCTGGAGCGGCTCGGTCGGTTGTTGGACGTGAATCACGGGCTCCTGGCGGCCTTGGGGGTCTCGACCCGGGAGCTGGAGGAGGTGGTGCACGCGCTGCGTGGGGCGGGCGCGCTGGGGGCGAAGGTGACGGGGGCGGGCGGCGGTGGGTGCGCGGTCGGGGTGTTCGAGGACGCGTCCCGGGCCGAGGCGGCGGCGGAGTTGCTCGAGCTGATGGGGTACCGGGCGCACGTTACCCGTCCGTCTCCTCGCGGGGTGAGAATCTCGGGCTAGGCAGGCGCGAGATCAGGGACTTCAGCTTCTTGAAGGTCACCTCGGCCATCATGGTGCCGGCCACGCGGACGGCGTCCACGCCGTCCTCCTTGAGGCGTCGGAGGATGTACCGGGGTCGCAGGTAGAACTCCAGCATGGCGCGGCGCTGGTACCGCTTGATCTCCTCGGGGGAGAGCTCGGTGGTGGCCGCCACCGGTTCCATGAGGGTAAACTTGTCCCAGTCCCGGTCGACCAGGAGGTCCTTCTCCACGACCTCCTCGAAGAACCTGGTGCCCGGGTAGGGGGTGGCGACGGAGACCACGGCGTAGTCGGGGTCCAGCTCCTTCAGCAGTCGGATGGTGGCGCGGGCGGTCTCGTGGGTCTCGCCCGGCAGGCCGATGACGGCGGACGCGACCGTTCGGATGCCCAGCTCCCGGCAGAGTTCGAACGCCCGCTTCGTCTGCTCCACGGTGAACCCCTTGCCCACGTTGTCCAGGATCTCCTGCGAGCCCGACTCCACGCCGAAGAAAAGGACGGAGCAGCCGGCGTCCCGCATCAGCTCGAGGAGCTCGCGGTCCACGGTGTCCACGCGGGCGGCGCAGCCCCAGGTCACGTCCAGGTCGGCCTCGATCATCAGCCGGCAGATCCGCTCCACGCGGCGCCGGTCGTAGGTGAACGTGTCGTCGACGAAGGCGACGATGTCCGAGCCGTAGCGCTCGCGGACGTGGGCGACCTCGGACACGACGCGCTCGGCGGAGTGCATGCGGAGCCTTCGGCCGTGCATGCGGGAGGAGGCGCAGAAGTCGCACCCGACGGGGCACCCTCGGCTCGTGATCACGGTGGTGGCGCTGGTCCGGGCGCCGAAGAAGGTGTACCGGTCCATGGGCAGGAGGTGCCGGGCGGGGAAGGGTAGCGCGTCCAGGTCCCGGATCAGCGGTCGGTCCGGGTTCCGCACGATGTCCCCCTTCCTCCGGTACGTGATGCCTAGGACCTCGGACAGTGACTTCACCCCGTCGATGAAGGTGCGGACGAGGTCGAGGAGGGTGAACTCACCCTCCCTGCGGATGACGATGTCCACGTGCTCGCACTCCTCCAGGCACTCCGCGTCCATGAACGTGGGGTGGTACCCGCCCAGGCACACGATGACGTCCTCGAGCTCCTCCTTCACGATCCGGGCGGCCCGGTACGCCTGCTGGATGATGGGGGTGGTGGCCATGATCGACACGATCTTAGGCTTCAGTCGACGCACGGTTCGGCGGAACTCCTCCCAGGTCATTTCCAGCGGTGGGCAGTCCAGGATGCGGACGGTGTAACCGGCCTCCTCCAGCACGGCCGCGATGTAGGCGAGTCCCAGCGGCGGGGCCGTGATCCCCAGGAAGCGTTGGTACTTGGTCGTGACGTCCGGCGGGTTCACCAGGAGCACGTCCAGCCCCAACGTACCATCCCCGGGCGGGGGTGGTGTCCACGGTTTATGAAACGGGGGCGAGGTTCGCCTACCGTCACGCCCTTGAGTTGGACAAGGATCGGGTGAGGGAGGTGTACCGCACGCTGACGGAGATGCTTGCGCACGTCCCGGCCCGCGAGTACTCGGACGTGGAGTGCTCGCTGACGATCTGGACGCGCCGCGACGAGGACGTGCCCACGAACGAGCTCGTGGACGGCCCGACCGAGGACGCCCGGTATACCTTCGGGCTCCGGGCGCGCCGGGTGGGCGGGTCGAAGCTGCTGACCGTGGTCTCGGTGCTGTTCGAGAAGAGCGAGCTGAGCCCCAGGGGGTTGGACGTGGAGGACGTGAAGCTCACCGCGGAGGGCTCCGTGAGCCGGGAGATCCGGTGGCGAGGGGGGTCGGTTCGGGACCCCCTGCGGATCGCCCTGTACTTCCTCCGCGAGTACGACCTGGACAGCAGTTGGAGCGTGAAAAAGGCCGTGGACCGCGCGTGGAGGGAGCTGAAAGAGGTGCTGGGGGGCCGGGGGGATCGGAGGTCGGAGGTGGAGGGGTGGGTCACCGGGTACGACGGGATCCTGGAACGGTGGCTGCGCGCGCGTGGGGAGTGGGTGGAGGTGCAGCTGATCCGGCGCATCCAGGGGCTCGAGGGGCGATTCTCCCTGTACGGCGTGCGGGCCCGGTTCCCGGCGTCCTCCTCACTTCAGCGGCACGAAGAGTGAGCTCCTCGTGGCGCCGATGCCCGGGTCACCGTGCTCCACCTTCTTCCTGGTCTTGGCGAACTCGCCGAGGTAGTGACCGATCATCTCCGGCTCGATCTTGACCTCCTTGAACTCCTTCCCGTTGTACACGGCGATGGTCAGCCCGACCATCTCCGGCAGGATGATCATGTCACGGCAGTGCGTGCGGATCACCGGCGGCTTCTTCCCGCGCCGCAGGAGCCTCCGGGCCCGGCGGACCTTCTGCAGCAGCTTCTTGTGCCGGGAGGGGAGGCCCCGCTTCAGCGAGCGGCGCTGGCGCGCCGGCAGCAGCTCGATGAACTCCTCGATCGGCATCTTCATCAGCTCGTCCAGCGTGTAGCCGCGGTACCGGAACTCCGCCCACTCCTTCTCCCACCAGTCCGGGATCTCGCGGTCCTCCTTCGACTCCTCGGCCATCGGCACGAGCCCCCCTACACGGGCTTGCCCACGAAGATGTTGTGCCGGTCCCGGGTGATCCGGAGCCTCACCGAGCTCCCCACGCTTAATTTCTTGGCGGAGTCCGGGACCGCGATCACGCGGTCCGCGGCCCGGGCGATCATCTCGCCCCGGATGCGCCCCTCCAGGATCACCTCGGCCCGCACCACGTCCCCCCGCCGGAAGGGCTTGGGAAGCGACCGACGGGGCTCCGTCCCGAAGTGCTCGGGCCGCAGGACCAGCGGTCGCACCCCGGTCCTGCGCTCGAGCTCCCGCAGCCACCGGTAGAACTCCTTCATCGGCACGACCCGGCGCAGGAACCGGGGCCGGCGGCCGAACCGGTACTCCAGGTAGTTCTGAATACCGAGCGCGGGCCACCGCTCGCCCGCACCGATCTCGACCGCGAACTCGATGATCTCGACGATGTCCTCGTCGTTGTACCCGGGCAACCACAGCGGGGCCAGCAGTACGTCCGCCCGGGTCTCCCGCGCGATGTACTCCGCGATCCGCATCACGTGCCGGACGTCGTAGTCCCGGGTACCGGCCATCGCGCGCGCCTTCTCCGGGTCCAGGCTGTTGAGGCTGACGTTGAAGCGGTCCAGGCCCGCCTCGACGAGCTCGTCCACGTAGTCCTCGTCCAGCGGGACGGCGTTGGTCTGCATCGAAACCACTTCCACGTTGGGGTGCTCCTTCAGGCCCTGCACCAGGTCGGGTAGGAAGGGGTAGAGGGTCGGTTCGCCCTGACCGTCGATGTGCGCCTCCACGCCCTCACCTTTGAAGTCGGCGATCTCGCGGAACCAGTCCAGCAGGTAGTCGGGGTCCACCACGAAGTCCCGCCATCGGGTGCGTGAGATCCTCCCCTCGTCGACGCTGCAGTACACGCAGCAGAGGTTGCACCCCGTGATGGGACGCACCTGGAGCACGTTGGTACCACGGTCGATGATGCCGAAGGCGGTGTGGCCGACGAGCGGAACGCCCAAGGCCTCGGTGAGGTAAATCAGCCGCCGGCGGGTGTGGGCGTGGACGCCCGACTCCCCGGCGAGTCGGGAGATCAGGGTGCGCAGCGCCTCCTCCAACCGGTCGCGCCGGGTACCCTGGGCCACCACCCGGGTTCCCTCCACGCGCGCGAGCACGCGCCGGCGCTCGATCCGGGAGAGCAGGGAGGAGAGCATGCGGGCGAGTTCCCGGGGACTCACCTCAACCTCGATCAGCCCGTACAGGGTCAGTCGGAGGAGCCCCTCCTCGGACCGCACGGTGAGTTGGTCGTGGACGGTGGTGAGGTCCACCTCAACCCGATCCCGGCTGGCCGCCCGCATACTTGTTCTCAAGCTCGTCGACCGCCCGGATGAAGGCGTTCACGGCCGCCCTGGCCTTCTTCAGCTGCACCAGGCACTCCCGGATCTTGACGTCCGACAGCGCCGGATCGTGCATGACGTTCACGGCGAACTCCGCGTCCTTGCACCGCTCGTTCAGCGATGACAGCTCCAGCGAGGCCTTCGCACGGATCTTCTCCACGCGATGCAGGTCGGAGCTGGAGATCGGGTACAGCTCGCGCAGCGTGCGGAGTCTGTCGTTGGTTTTCATGAACTCGAGCCTCAGCTTCCGGTACTCCGAGTCGATGTGATTCAGCTGGTCCCGGTAGTTGCCGAACAGCAACACCTGAGCCTTGTAACTGTACTGGCTGAGGGAGGTCACGATCAGGGCCGCGATCAGAAGTATCGTGAGCACGGAGCCGGCGTACGTGGTGGCCCTCCAAACGCGGCTGACGCGCCGCAGTCGGCGGACCGAGGACTCGCCCCTGCCCATCAGTCCTCACCCACCGGCCAGACCTCCACCACGGTCCGGTCCCACGTGGGGTACTCTCGCACGATCACGGCCTCGAGCTCGCACCCGGCGGCCTCCGCGATGTCGTCCAGCAGGTCCGAAAGGTCCTGCAGAACGACCGGCTTCACCTCCACCCGGTCCCCGCGCACCCGCACCCACTCCTCGGGCACCTCGAGGATCTCCGTCAGCACCCGGGCCACGTTCTCGGGATCGCCCGACCTCACGCGGATCTCCCCGCGAACTATCATCCCGTCCTCGTCCACCATCTCGTGCTCCCGCGCCACGTTTAGGGCGGTTCGCTTGAGCCGCTCGCGCAGCTGGACGGAATCCTTGACCGAGGAGGGGCAGTAGTGCAGGGTCAGGGAGACCTCGTCCGCCGCGCGGGCGAGCCCGCGCAGGGCCGTCTCCTCGCTGCCCTTCGCGGCGTCGGAGTCGTCGCTGACTCGGCGGAGTCCCCGGGACCGGAGCTCCCGCGCGTTGGACTCCGTGAACTCGAGCTCGTTGACGTTCAGGAAGTCCAGCCCGTGCCGCTCCGCGATCCGCGCCACCTCCACGATCCAGTCCTCGCGCCCCGGGATCGCGGGCATCTCGAACCCCGCGTCCCAGTCGTACCGGGAGGCCAGCCGGGCGGCCCGCTCGTTGACGTCCTCGTCGAACGACGGGTGAATCCGCAGCTCGTCCAGCCCCGACCCGGCGAGCCGATCGAGCGCCTCCCGGTCCACGGACTCCGCCGGCACGTACGCGTGCACGTGGAAGTCCTCGCCGAACTCTCCCTTGAGGACCGTGAGCGCCCACTCGCACCGGTCCAGCCGCAGGGTGATGTCCCCGCCCGTGAGGCTGGCCCCCTCCGCGCTCATGAGCCTCGCCTCCTCGAGCAGGTCCCGCTCGTCGCGGATCGGCCGCTCGTTGGCGTACGCCACGTCCCTCCCCTTGCGCTCCGGGGAGACGGGGCAGTACCAGCAGCCCCGCCCGCACCTGCCGGTGACGAAGACCACCAGCTTGGCGCCTTTGACGCAGAGCCGGCACCCTTCGGGCGGCTCGCCGCGGACGACGTTCCCCGTCCTCAGCCTTCTGAAGCCTCGAGGCAGCCCCGTATCAGCTCCGAAACCCGATCCACCCCCACGGCCGCCGTGAGCGTGCCCGCCCGGGGACCCCGGTCCTTCCCGATGACCACCCGGTAAAAGGCCCGGAAGGCCCGGCCGGGTTTAACATCAGCGTCCCGGGCGGCGTCGAAGAACGCGCGCTGCAGCTCGGACGGGTCCTCGGACTCCACCTCCTCCAACCGCCTCAGCAGGGCCCTCAGGAACGCCCGCTCCGACTCGTCCAGATCCACGGCCTCCGGCTCCTCCCGGACCCTGAACCGGGCCTCCTCCGGGGCGTACCGGTCCACCCACCGGGACGCCTTCTCCAGCCGCTCCCGCAGCCACTCGCGCCCGAACCCGGAGGGCTCCTCCTCCAGGTGACCGGTCCGGAGGAAGATCTCGATCGCCCGCTCGAGCTCCTCGGACCCCACCTCGCCCCGGACATCGAGCACCTGCGCGACGACGGCGCAGAAGCGGAACGGGACGTGCGGGGGGCACTCCTCGGGCACGCCGTCCACGCGCGTAAGCTCGTACAGGCGGCGCTCCCGCTCGTCCGCCTCGCCGCTGAAGTACCGCTCCTCCAGCTCGTCGTAGTCGTCCACGAGCTGGAGCAGCCCGAGCCCCAGGTCCAGGTCGAGGTGCTTGAGCGGCTTGCTGCGGAGCACGAAGTAGCGGAGCACCTCCCGGTGGCACACCTCCGCCCAGTCGGACAGGGTCGCGTAGTGCCCCTTGGAGGAGGACATGGCCTCGCCCTCGAGCGTGATCCACTCGTACGGTACCGGGACCGGGGCCGGGAAGTCGAAGAGCTCCTCCACGATCTCGGAGCCGACCTCGTAGGAGCCTCCGGACACGTAGTGATCCTTGCCGAAGGGCTCGCAGGCGACGCGGAGGTAGGCCCATCGAGCGGGCCACTCCACCTTCCAGCCCAGCTTGCCCGGGGGCACCTCGAGGCCGTTCACCTCGATCGGCGTCCGGAGGTCGAGCCTGCCGCGGTGGCCGCAGCCCTCGAGCACGGCGTCGCCCACGCGGTGCCGGCCCTCGCAGGCGTACTCGATCTCCCACCCGTCGACGGACTTGACTCGGGTGGTGGCGATGCGGCCGCACCGCTCGCAGATGGGCATGTACACGCGGGCCTCCTTGAGCCCGAACCGGCGGAAGATGGACCCGAGCCGGCCGTTCTCGTAGTAATCTCGGACGGCCCGTCGGACCAGCTCCGCGAACCCCTCCTCCATGTACAGCTCGGCGGAGGACACCCACTCGACGTCGATGCCGAACTCGCGCAGCTCGCGGACGAACCGCGCGGCCCAGTGGTCGGAGTAGGGGGTGCCGTCCTCGATCGGGATGGCCTTGTACGGGACGCCGAGGTACCTCTCGTCGAGCTCGCCCTCGAGGTCCCGGGGGATGCGTCGGAGCGGGTCCACGTCGTCGGAGACCCAGATCACCCGGACGTCGTGCCCTCGATCCTCCAGCACCCGAGCCACGGCGTCCGCTGTGAGCACGTCCCGAGCGTTCCCGATGTGCAGCCGGCCGGAGGTCGAGGCGCCGCTCGCCACGACGGCACTCTCCAGCCCGTGCCTCTCGAGGTGCTCCTCGACCTCCCGCGCCTTCACCTCCGCCCAGTGCCGCTTCAAACGTTAGCTCCCCAAGAACGATTGCGGGGAGGGGGCTAGAGGAAGCCCTTCCGGGCGCGCTCCAGGTTCCACTCCGCCTTGGCCGCGTCCGGGTGGTCCTTGTTGACCTCGATCTCGCCGCCGCAGACCGCGCACTTCAGCCGCAGGTGCTTGTACTTCCGACCGCACTCGGAGCACTGGTACGGACCCTCGTCCTCCGGCAGTTCCATCTCCTTGGCGATCTCCTTCGCGAGCCGCTCGCCCTCCTCGGTGAGCCAGCGCCCCTTCATGTGCTCGAACTCCACCAGCCCCTTCTCCTCGAGCTCGTTGAGGGCCCGGGCGACCTTGGTCTTGTCCATGTGCACCACGGGGGACAGCTTCTTCACGCCCGCGGGCCCGCCGTCGAACTCCTCGTACAGGGCCAGCAGGACGAGCTTTTCTCGGTAGGTCAGGTCCTCAGGCTCCACCATCCGACTCACTCCCCCTCCAGCCACTCCATCACCGCGCTTCGGACCTCGCCCCGGTCCGGGGGCTCTATGATTTCTCCGGGGTCTCCGTCCGCCCGACCGCAGAACATCCCCTCGCTGACCACCCCCATGAACTCCCGGGGCGGCAGCAGCGCCAGGGCCATCAAGTCACCCTCCTCCACGTCCTCCAGGTTCGTGACCACGGTCCTCCGTCCGAAGTCCCCGGCCTCCACGGTGGTAACCCGGAGGTTGTCGGCCTCCGGGTGCTCGCGCACGCTCAGGACCTCGCACACCGTGCACAGCACGGCGTCGGCCTCGTCCCGAACCTCGCGCCCGAACAGCCGGTCGGCGCGCTCGAGGTACTCGAGCAGCCAGCGGAGGTCGGGCTCCTCGGGGTTCGCCGCCTCCTCGAGCTCCGAGCGCAGCGCGGAGAGCTCCTCGGCGACCCGGTCCGGAGGCAGGTACGAGTAGCGCAGCTCCTGCAGCTTGGACTCGAGCCTCTCCAGGACCTCCACCAGCCGACGTCGGTTCACGTCGGAGTACGCGCCGGAGGACGCCCGATCCTTCAAGTGGCTGACGAAGGAGATGAGCAGCCGGATGCGCGGGTCCTCCGGGGTGACGGGCTCCACGATCACACCCCCAGCTCGGCGAGCTTCTCCGCCGCCTTGGGGTTGCTCCGGGCCAGCCGCCGGAGCAGCTCGACCGTGGGCTCGCCCGGCGGCCCCTCGACCTTGGCGTGAACCCCCTGCACCCCTACTTTATCCCTGCGTGTGAGCGCCTTGATCCGCTCGTTGACGAGCTGCGTGCTGATGCCCAGCTTGGCGGCCACCTCCCCCTCCCGGCCGATGATGGAGTACTCCACGTGGCCCCACGACCGCGGCTCGATCATCCGGAGCCGCTTGTCGACGCCGGGTACCCGCTCATCCCGCTCCAGCTCCCTTGGGGTGAGCTTCCCGGAGAAGTCGTAGAACTCGAGCTCCCGGTCCGAGGGTGCGGTGACGGGGACGACGACCTCCACGTTCCGCTCCATCAGGACCTTAACCCGCACGCAGTCCCTGGGGGTGGGCAGCGTGGCCACAACTTTAAGGACCGGGTACGGGGAGGACTCGACGAGAGCGTCCACGACGTGCGGGGACGTGGTGTGGGGCACGAACACGTCCACGTCGCTGCCCTTCCGGACGTCCCCCCGGGCCACGCTGCCGTGCACCCAGCCCTCCAGCCCCAGCTCTGAGAGGGTTTCGATCACCCGACGGGCCCTGCGGCGGAGCCTTCGCAGCAGCTCCCACCGCTCCTTGGAGTACCTCACCTCGCGCATCGTGATCCACTCCTGGGGGCTCCGTGTTGAGGTGGGAGGTCCTCCTGACGCTGACGATCGCGGTTGCGGTGGCCGTGGGACTGGGTAGGGCCCTGGGGATGGAGTTCAGGTGGGGGGTCCTTTACAAGTACACGGACCGGGTGCCCGGGCTGGAGCGGTTGCTCCGCGGCCGGGTGGGGGCGCTGCTCCGGGCCATGGTTCGACTCTCCCCGGCGATCGGGGTCTTAGGGATCGGGCTGGCCACGTATCTGCTGGTGCGAGGGGTCGCGGTCTCGGGCCCCGGTGGAGGCGAGTTCGTGCCCCTGCTACCCGGGGTGACGATCCCGCTCGTTTCGGGCGCGGTCTCCCTGGCCCTCATCCTCATGGTTCACGAGCTGGGGCACGCGGTGGCGCTGCGACTGGCCGGCGTCCGCATCCGTCGCGTCGGGTTCTTCCTGGTCTTGATCTTCCCGGGCGCGTTCGTGGAGCCGGATCAGCGGGAGTTCGAGCGCGCCGATCTGAGGCGTAGGATCGAGGTCCTGAGCGCGGGCCCGGCGTTCAACGTGCTCACGTACCTAGCGTGCCTGGGGGCGGTGACTGGACTGTCACTCGTCCCGAAAGTGATGGGGGACGGGGTCATCGTCCACGGGAGGCTGTTCAAGGACGTCCCGCTCGAGCCCGGCGAGCGGATCCTCAGCGTGGACGGGCATCGAGTGCACTCGGTGCAGGATCTCAGGAAGGTGGTGAGCGGGCACCGGCCTGGGGACCGGGTGATCGTCCGGACGGATCGGGGCGTGAAGCGCGTCACGCTGCGAGGTTGGCACGGTCGAACCGTGATGGGGGTCTACGTGATCCCGGACTTCGGCGGGTACTGGCCGTCCGAGCTCGCGCTCCGCCTGATGGCGTTCCTGGAGCTGCTCGGACTGCTGTCCCTGGGCGTGGGCGTGGCCAACCTCCTGCCGATCAAACCCCTGGACGGGGGAAGGATCCTGGAGGAGGTTCTGCGCGAGGTCCTGGACCGCAAGGCGGCCTCCAGGATCGTCACCACCGTCTCCCTGACGGCGCTGGCGTTGCTCATCCTCAACATCCGCATACCGCACAGCGCGCTGGGGTCCTAACGCGCCTTGCGCGTGACCCTGCTTGATAAGCCCGGGATCCGGCTGGAGGCCGTGATAAGGGACGGCCGGGTTAACTTCGAGCTCTCCGGCAGGCTGTCCCGGTTCCTGAGCCCGATCAAGAGGCTGCTCAGGCACCTGGAGGAGGAGAAGCCGGCGGCCGTCCTGAACGATCAGATCGTCTTCTCCCTGTACCTCCCTCCCCTCCCCAGCAAGGCCTTCATCCGGATGGTCAAGGCGCGGCTGAAGTCC
>JAMOPY010000043.1 GCA_027064305.1 Methanobacteriota archaeon | reverse complement strand
CAGCTTCCGCTCCCGCTCCACGGACCCCTTGAGCTCCCTCATCCGGCGCCGCTTCTCCTTCAGCTCCTTCAGCCGCTCCTCCAGGTCGCGAATGCGCTCCCGGTAGTGCCTCAGTTCCCCCTTTACCGACTCGATTTCCCGCTCGATCTCGCTCAGCCGCTCGTACGCCCGCTCCAGCCGCTCCTTCTCCCTCCGAAGCTCGTCCACCCGGGGTCTGAGCTCCTTGACCCGCCGCTCCAGATCGTCTATCTCGGACTCGACCTGCTCGAGCCGCCGCCGGGACCCTCGCAGCTCCTTCACGCGGTCCCGAGCGTGCTCCAGCTTGACCTCCACGAGTCGGGCCAGCTCGTGGGCCTGCTCGCGGGCTTTCCGGTAGTCGGTCAGCCCCAGGGTCCGGTCGATGAGCCGCTTCCGCTCCTCCGGGCTCTCCTCCACCAGCCGGGCGATCTCGCCCTGCCGGATGTACACCGCCTCGCGGAAGACGTCCCGGTCCACGCCGCCCAGGATCTCCGCGAGCTTCCGGTCGACGTCCCGGGCCCGGTCCTTCGCGATCACCCTCCAGCCGTCCTCGTCCTCCACCAGCAGCCTCGGGTCCCGCTGTCCCGCGCCCCGGATGAACCGGCGCTCGATCCGGTACCTCCGGTCGCCCACGCGGAAGGTGACCCGCACCTCCGCCCGCTTCTCCCCCTCCCGGATCAGCTCGTCGTAGCTGCGGAAGGAGCGGGCCTCCGGGAAGAGGGCCAGGCAGATGGCCTCGAGCACGGACGTCTTCCCGGCCCCGTTCGGGCCGACGAGCACGTTGACGCCCTCGGTGAACTCCAGCTCCGTGCGCTCGTGGGAGCGGAGGTTGAAGATCTCCACCCGCTCGATCAAGCCCGGGCTCCCCTCACAGGAACTGGTCGAGGGAGGACTGGCCACCGGGGCGGGCCGGCCGGGGTCCGGGCCTTCGGTCCCGCCGGTCGCCCTCGGGCTCGGAGGGGCGCTCCCGCTCCGGCCCCTCCTCGGTGGGGTCCTCCTCGTCCTCCTCGGGCCCCTCTACGTCATCTTTCCCGTCCTTCTCCCCCTCGTCCTCCTCCAGGAGCTCCCGCTTGAACTCCCGGATCAGGTCGCCGGGGTCCAGCCGCTCTCCCTCTCGGACCGCCCGCAGCATCCGGCGCATGAGCTGCAGCACCAGGTCGTCGTCGACGTCGGAGTCCCGGAGTCGGGCCCGGCGGGCCCGGCGCAGGGCCCGCTCGAGGATTCGGTCCTCGGTGAGGTCCTCCGGTCGGTCCTCGCCCTCGGGCGCGTCCCCCTCCTCCCGCTCCCGGACGTCGATCAGGCACCGTTCGGCCCCGGCCCGCTCCGCGATCCGCTCGATCTCGTCCGGGCTCGCGCCCACGTCCACGGCGACGACCTTCACGACGGGGCCGCCGTAGCGGGTCCTTCGGCGGGCGCGTCGGACCTCCCGTTCCAGGCGCTCCCTCCAGCCGTCTCCGGAGACGCGGACGGTGGTGAGGCCGCGACTCCACTCGATCTCGATGAACTCGTGCTCCACCTCGCCGTCGGGGTGCGCCTCGAGGAGGTAGAAGCCGCGCCGGTCCTCGCTCGCCTCGGTGAACGTGATGGGCTCGGGGCTGCCGGGGTAGCAGGCGGGTCGGTCGTGGAGGGTGCGTTCCAGGCGCGGGGTGTGCACGTGTCCGAGGGCGTAGTAGTCGTACCCTTCGGGCAGGTACGTCTCCTCGATCACCTCGGACTCGGTCGGGATCGTGTCGGGGAGGGCGAGGTGCATCAGGGCGAGGTTCACGTCCGCTTCGGGGTCGGGTCGGAAGGTTCGTCGGATGCGCGGTGACTCGCGGATGAAGTCCCGTTTCGGCAGGTACTGGAGGCCGTGCACGCACGCGGTCGTGCCGTCGGCCTCGAGCCGGTGTTCGTGGGTGCGTTCCCCGGGCGAGTAGTAGAGGTGCCTGAGGAGGCCGGCGCGCTCGAGGACGCGGAGGGGGGAGATGGCCCCGGCCCGGCGGCGGACCTCGTGGTTGCCGGAGACGGCGAGGATCTCGACCCCGTCCTCGCGCAGTCGGGAGAGCTCTCGGACGGCGAGGTCGAGCGCCTCGGTCTTGGGTCGGGCGTGGTCGAAGAGGTCGCCGGCGATGAGGACCGCGTCGACGGAGCACTCCCGGACTCGGGCCATCAGCCGCTTGAAGGTCTTCATCACGGCCTCCTCGCGGGCCTTGAGGTTCATGAGGGCGTGCCCGAGGTGCACGTCGGCGAGGTGGGCGAGTCGCAAGGGTTAGAGCCCCAGGGTGGGGTCCTCCTGGGCGTGTTCCTCCCGCCAGCGCTTCAGCTCCTCGAGCACGTCCGGGGTCTCCCCGCCGTGCTTGGTGCGGCGGGGGCGGATGTCGACGAAGGCGGGGATGTTGATCGCGCTGCCGGTGATGAAGGCCGTGCCCGTGGGGAGGCCCTTGATCCGCTCCAGGGCCTCCTTGGTGATGCCCTCGCCGCTCTTGCGGATGTTCTCGAGGTCGTCCGGGTTCGCGGTGCGGAGGATGATCATGGTGTTGCACTGGGAGAGGACGGTCGTGTCCACGCGGCCGGGGCGCTGGCTCACCACGCAGAGGCCGGCCATGAACTTCCGGCCCTCGCGGGCGAAGTCGCGGATGACGGAGAGGGAGGTCTTGGAGGTCGTGCGCTCCTCGCCCGCGGGCGCGAAGTTGTGGGCCTCCTCGAGGACGACGAACACGGGCGGGATCCGGTCCTTGCTGCGGAGGTCGAACAGTCGTCGGAGGAAGTGCGTGACCACGATCTGCTGGGCGCGGTCCGGGACGCCGCGGAGGTTGAGCACGAGCACCCGTCCCGGTCGGACGTGGCGCTCCAGGTCGGGCGACTCCTGGGTCTTGAAGATCCCGTAGCGGAGCAGCGGCTTCAGGTCCCGGATCGCCGCCCGGGCGGCCTGGTACTCGGCCATGTCGCCCGCCGCGCGGGCCCGCTCGGCGTGCCGCTCCAGGAGCTCGACCACGTCCTCCAGCGAGTACTTCTCGCCCTCCTCGTTCCGCCGACGCCGCAGTTCCTTCAGCACCTGGCCGAGCACGTTAGGGGCGGCCCGGCGCTTGGCGAGCTCAGGGGCCAGCACCTCGAAGTCCTCCTGGCCGAGCTTCGTCGTGTCGATGGTGATCGGGTAGTCCCGGACCCCGTCCGAGCCCTCCGGGGCGAAGACGACGACGTCGTCCAGCCCCTTCGGCTCCAGCCCCCACCGCTCCAGCCGCTCCCGGTCCGGGGACGGCTCGCGCAGGCTCGTGTACTCCCCGTGCGGGTCGATGACGACCACGGGGACGCCCCGCTCCACCACCTCCTCGATCAGGACGCCCACCGTGTAGCTCTTACCGCTGCCCGTCATCCCCAGGACCGCGCAGTGCAGCGTGAGCAGCTCGTTCAGCCGCAGGAAGATGCGCGCCCGCGAGTCCTTCAGCCGGCCCACGTACAGCTCGCCGCTCGAGAACAGGTCCTCCAGCTCCGGCTCCGGGAGCTTGTACACCGGGTCCGTGGGGCGCGCGGGCATCCGGGGGTCCCGCAGCCGCCCGTCCTCGAGCGCCCCCACGACCTCCACCCGGGCCACCACCATCCAGTCCAGGTTCGGCACGGGCCGCCCGCTCACCATCGAGGCCCGCGCGATCTCCCCCTTGATCCCCTCGTGCACGTCCCGGGCGACGTCCTCCACCCGGCCCAGCAGCTCCCGACCGCCCGAGCCCGGCTCCCGCACGACCACGTAGTCGCCCACGCCCACGTCGCCCGCGTCCCGGCTGATCACGAACGTGAACTCCCGCACGGACGGGCTCTCGTACACGTACCCGACCACCTCGCGCCCGCTCAACCCGCTCGACCCCCGTGCCGGCGCTCGATCTCCCGGCGCGCCTCCTCACTCGAGACCGACCGCGGCCGCGACTCCCGCCGCAGCCGCCGGAACACGGTGAAGATCACGTCCAACTCGCCCCGCGCGGCCAGCTCCTCCAGGATCCCCTCCTCCAGCCAGTCGATCAGCGACCGGGTCACCTTGGCGAACTCGTCCGCCATCACCAGGGGGAGCGGGATCCCGTACCCCCCGTACTCCACCGACGTGCCCAGGACGATCGCGGCCGCCTCGTCCGGGTCCACGAACTCCGGGATCTCCACCCGCACCGGGGGCGAGTACTCCGTCGTCCGCACGTAAAACGTGCGCACCTCGTACCCCGTCGCGCGCTCGAACTCCCGCACGACCGGGTACTCCCGGGCCGGCACCCGGAACGCGTGCGTCCGCTCCCCCACCCGCAGCACCGGCTCCCCGTTCAACCGCCGCGAGAGCGCCACCGGGTCGTTGAGCGTCTTCAACGAGTCCAGCGACTCCCCCAGCTCCCCCTCCACGCTCCGCAGCAGGTGCCTCGCCTTGCAGTCCTCCACCACCCCCAGCACCACCGTCCCCTCCCTCTCGCACACCTCCAGCAGCCGCCGCCGCGCGCGCAGCAGCTTCCCCCAGTAATCCCGCCGGTTCGGGCTGTCCTCGTTCGCCCCCTTCAGATCGTGGTGCGGCACGAGCGGCCCGTCCAGCATGACCACCTCACCGCGCTCCGCCGCCCGCGTCGCCACGTCCGACTCCAGCTTCACCCGCCGCGCCGCCACCCGCACCTGCGGCGCCCGCGTGCGCGACAGCGTCCCGAAGTCCCAGGAGGAGAGCACGTCCTCCTCCGACCACGCCGCCGCCCGCGTCACGTACAGGACCACGCCCTGGTACTCCCGCATCCCCTCCCCACCGTCCACCCCGAACGTCGCGCTCAGATCCGGCGTCCGCGGACGAACCCGCCGCTTCCGCTCGCGCACGTACTCCAGGACCCGTCGCAGCCGGGAGTTCCGCTCGGGCGAGATCCGCCGGCTGACCCGAACCACCTCCTCCGCCA
>JAMOPY010000042.1 GCA_027064305.1 Methanobacteriota archaeon | reverse complement strand
CGACCGGGTGTCCTGGTGGATCACCTATACGAGCGGGTACGTGGTGGTCGGAGCCTCGTCGGTGCTGCAGGTGCGGGCGGGTCGGGGCGCGCTGGCCCGGGTGCAGGAGGAGTTCCGCGGTCTGGTCAACGTGAAGGTGCTGTACGATCCTTCGAGAGTCGTGAGGGAGCGGGTGGCCCGATCCCTCCCGTCCCCGCTCGA
Source organism: Methanobacteriota archaeon (assembly GCA_027064305.1). Classification (GTDB taxonomy): domain Archaea; phylum JAADCQ01; class Methanopyri; order Methanopyrales; family Methanopyraceae; genus Methanopyrus. The sequence goes on along the minus strand of JAMOPY010000042.1, from coordinate 17,622 downwards.
GGCGCTGGCGATGACGGTGAGCGGGTTCGCGCTGCTGGGCGTCTCCGGCTGGTACGGGGTGGCGGGTCGGGTGGCGAGCGCGGTGCGGTCGTGGTGCCGGAAGGTCAAGGACAGGGTGGGACGGCGGGAAGGGAGGGTCGTGCGGCTTGGTAAGGTTGGTGAGGTTCGACGCTAGCCTGCTCGACTCGCTGCTGGAGGCCAGTCGGAGGAACCACCCCGACGAGTTCTTCGCGGTGCTGGGGGGCGAGGTGCGCGGGGAGGAGGTGATCGTGGACTCCCTGCTGATCGTCCCGTTCGAGGCGTCGGACACGGGGGCCGTGTTCGATCTGATGTCCGTTCACCTGCGGGGGGCGGTGGGCACGTTTCACTCGCACCCGTACGGGGAGCCCGTGCCCTCCGAGGACGACCTGCTCCTGTTCCGGCGGTTGGGGGCCGTGCACGCGATCGCGGCCTACCCGTACGATCGGCGGAGCGTGCGCTTCTACGACAAATCCGGCAGAAATATAACCGGGCTGGTCGCGCTCGCGGACGACCGATGACGAGGCGAACAACCGCGGATTCGCGTTCTCGTGAAGATCCTGCGACCACGCCGAGGCGGGATGAAGAGATCGAGGTAGGCCGACCCCGCGAATGACGAGCCCTGGGGTACTTGACCGTGGCGCGCTCGCTCCGGGTGGGCGACGTCAAGGTCCGCCCGCTGGGGTTCGAGAGCCTCGGCGTCCGGTCCATGGCCACGCTGATCGAGACCCCGGACGTGACCGTGCTCGTGGATCCGGGCGTGTCCATCCCGCCGAAGCGGTACGGGCTCCCCCCGTCCGACGAGGAGTGGGAGGCGCTGGAGCGGGCGCGGGAGGAGATTCAGCGGGCGGCGGACCGGGCGGACGTGATCACGATCTCGCACTACCACTACGATCACCACACGCCGTTCCTGAAGCGCGAGTACGAGGCGTGCGACGAGGAGACGGCGAGGGAGCTCTACGCGGACCGGCTGGTGCTCCTTAAAGACCCGGAGGAGAAGATCAACCAGAGCCAGCGGCAGCGGGCGAGGGCGCTCACGAGCCGGCTGGAGGAGGAGGGCGTCGAGTACGAGGTGGCGGACGGGCGCTCGTTCGAGTTCGGGGGCACCCGGCTCGAGTTCTCTCCCCCGTTCCCGCACGGGCCCGAGGGGACCCGGTTGGGCTACGTGCTGTGCCTGCGGGTTCGGACGGACGACGCCACGGTCCTGCACGCGTCGGACGTGCAGGGGCCCGTGTACCGGCCGGCCCTGGAGTGGATCGTGGAGGATCGGCCCGACCTCGTGCTGATCAGCGGTCCTCCCACCTACCTCCTCGGCTTCCGGTTCTCGAAGGAGAACCTGAAAAAGGCCACCGACCACCTGCTGGAGATGTCGGACCGGGTGGGCCGGGTGATCCTGGACCATCACCTGCTTCGGGACAAGCGGTACCGGGACCGGTTGTCGGAGGTGTACAGCGAGGAGAACGTGGTCACGGCCGCCGAGGCGGTGGGGGAGGAGGAGCGGCTGTTGGAGGCGTACCGGGACGAGCTGAGCGGGGAGAAGTGAGGTGCTGGAGAGGGTGGGGCGCGCGGTCTGGAAGCTCACCGCGGTGACGGGGTACCTCGTGGTCAACCTCCCGTGGCTGCTGGTGAAGGCGGTGCGCGAGGGGCCCCGGAAGTCGGTCCGGATGGCCTCGCAGCTGGCCGACTCGGCCGAGCGCTCCGTGGAGGTCTTTCAGCGGATGATGGAAACCGCGCGGGAGACGGTGGAGGCGGTTCGGGAGGGCCGGGTCTTCCTTCCGGAGCTGGAGGAGGTGCCGTTTCGCGACCTTGAGATCCGGGGCGTGCGGATCGCGGCCGCGCCCCGGATGCCGTGGGACATTCCGGCGCTGATCCTGCAGTTGTCGCTGATCGCCACCGTGATCTTCACGGTCTTGGAGGAGGTGATCGTGCCCCCGGTCTTCCTCTGGGAGATCCTGTCCGTGCTCTCCGTGTTCGTCGCGGCCTTCAGCCTGGGCTGGTTGCGTCGCGTCTCCCCGTTCGAGGACCACTGGCGGCCTTACCGGCACGCCACGACGATCATCCTGGGGGCGGTGTTCCTCTCGGTCCTGCTCACCAACGTGCCCCCACTCGTGGCCCTGATGCTGCCGATCGAGATGACCCTGCCGGGGCTCGGATCCTTCGGCATCCCCCTTCTGGGCGTCGTGCTGGCGCTGGTGGAGGTTCGGCGCCGGTTCGATCGCGACTGGACCCTGGGCGTGGTGCTCGAGCGGGCGGGCGAGAACCGGGTCGTGGTGGTCGTGGGCAGCGACCTGGCCGCGAACACGCTGCCGGGCGAGTACGAGGTCGAGGGGGACGCCGAGCCGGGAACCCTGGTGGTCGTGAAGGTGAGGAAGCGGCCGTTCTCGGTGGCGGGGTCGGAGCCGTACAAGATCGCTGGGGAGTGGGGGTGACCCCTCGGCCAGCCATCCTCTCCTCACGGACCGCGCTCGGCTAACAGCTCAGTCGTCATCGGGGGCCTCGAGGGTGACGGGAAGGGAGCGCTTGGAAGAACTTTTCCGACGGGCCGTCGCCTCGGGCCGGGGTCGGCTGCGGGTCCCGCGGGATCCCGGGGAGATTCGACTGGACGTGGACGCCGTTCGGGAGCTCGTGCACGCCGCGCTGGAGCTGGACCACTACCTCACGCGCACCGCCCCGGATCACGTGGTGACGGGCCGGGAGGCGCGGGAGGTGGCCCGGCTGCTGAACGACATCATCTCGAGCGTGGAGCGTCTCTCCGGGCTGGAGGAGGAGGTGGAAGCGAGCGAGGAGCGGGTGCGGGAGGAGTTCCGGGACGCGGTGTTCGTCGTCGTGCGGGGGAGGGAGCGCAAGGCGCTGCGGGAGCTGGTGGAGCGGCCGGTCGTGCAGGCGGGCGGGCCGCTGATCCCGGAGGATTACCGGGAGGTGAACCCGAACCTGCCGGAGGAGCTGCCGGAGGGGATCGTGAAGGCGGCGGAACGGGCCCGTCGCGAGGTGGAGGAGAGCGTGAGGCGGTCGGGGGCGCGGCGGCTGGTGCTGGTGCGGGAGCGGGGGGACAAGGTCGGTGAGGTGCTGGAGCGGGAGCTGCCGGAGATCGCGGAGGAGCTGGGCGTGGACTTCGAGGTGATCGAGGTGGATGACTTCTCGGAGTTGAGCCCGTCGGACCTGCTGAAGGGGTCGGGCGGTTGACGGAGGTCGTGGAGACGCCGTCGGGCGAGCGCCCGCGGATCCCGAAGGAGGCCCGGGTCACGTTCTCCCGGACGATGCCGGCCGTCCTGCCCGAGACCGTGGAGTACACGGTGCGCGCGTACCGGGTCGAGCTGGAGCACGTGGTCAACGACGGTGAGGAGGTGGGGCTGAGGATCGAGGAGAAGAAGGACGGGACGAACGTGCGGGTGGTTCTGGGGAGGGCGCTGGAGGACGCGGTCGGGGAGCCGGTGATCGCCCACACCAGGAGCTGGGTGCGGGTGGAGGAGGTGGAGGAGTTCGTGGAGTCGGTGATCGACCCCTCGGAGCACTTTCTCACCGTGGTGGAGGGGGAGTTCCTGCCCCTCTCGGCCTTCGGGACGTCGGTCTTTCGGATGTGGGAGGAGACCCTGGATTACATGGATTACCACGTGCGGCTCATGTCCAAGTACACCCTGAACCCGCGGAGGAAGCGCGTGCCGCGCTCGTGGATCGGGAAGCTCTTCGACCGGCTCTCCAAGCTGAGGAGGCACGTGCGGACCCTGGAGACCGTGCAGCGGCGGCTTCCGGACGTGCGGCTGGCCGAGGACGAGCGGTTCCAGCGGCTGAGGGACGAGATCGAGCGGCTGACGTCGATCGCCGTCGAGAAGGACTACGTGCCGGAGGACGCGGTGGAGATGCTGCGGGAGGTCCTGCGGAGGATGGACGAGCTGGACGCGTACGAGCCGGAGGACTCGGAGCCCGTGTACTACGTCTTCGCGGTCGACCTGTTCGACGGTGAGGTGACGATCCGGGAGCCGAAGACGCGCCAGTACGAGCTCCTCTCGGACCTCGTGGACGGGGAGAGCATCAAGCCGGTCCCGACCACGCTGTGCGACCTGGGTGAGGCGGAGTCCGTGGCCCGGGAGCTGATGGAGCGGGTGGAGGAGAACCGGCTGGAGGGGCTCGTGATCAAGCCGGAGCGGGAGGTGCCGGGCGCCCCGCACGCGAGGAAGGTGAGGGCTCGGTGGTACCTGAAGGGGATGAAGCTCACCTCCCGGCTGAACCTGGAGGGGTTCACGGGGGCGGCCGAGCGGGCCGCGAGGAACGAGACGAGGCGCGCCCTGGCGGCGATCGAGACGGCCTACCTGTACCGGGCGCTGCGCGCGCTCTCCGAGGGCAACCTGAAGCGGGCCGCGCGCATCGTCTCCGAGGCGGAGCGGACCGTTGAACGTATGTCGGAGTGGGACGATCCGACCGTGTGAGGGGGGGTGGGAACTTGGGTAAGAAGACCCGGGAGGAGCGCGCCGAGCTGCCCCCGGCCCGGGCGGGCATCCTGAGCTTCTGGGATGAGGAGGCCCCGGGGTACCGGGTCGACCCGGACCACGTGATCTACGCGTGCTTCCTCATCGCCGCGGTCCTGGCCATCCTGCACGTGATGGCCTACGCGTAGCGGCGGTGCGTCGGCCGTTGGCGATCCACAGCTACGTGCCCGAGGACCCGCTGGAGGAGACGGAGCTGCCGGAGATCGTCTTCGTGGGACGCTCGAACGTTGGCAAGTCCAGCCTGATTCGGGCCATCACCCGGGGAGGCGCCGACGTCCGAGTAGGCAAGCGCCCGGGCGTGACCCGGTGGCCGGTGTTCCACGAGCTGGACGGGGAGCTCGTGCTCGTCGACCTGCCCGGGTTCGGGTTCATGAAAGGCGTCCCCCGAAGGCATCAGGAGCGCGTGAAGGACCTGATCGTGGAGTACCTGGAGACCAAGGACAACATCCTCTTCGCCGTGCACGTGGTGGACGCCAAGGCCCTGCCGGAGATCGCCGAGCGGTGGGAGCGGCGGGGCGAGATTCCGATCGATCGGGAGATGTTTCAGTTCCTCAACGAGCGGGGCCTGGACCCGATCGTGGCGGCCAACAAGATCGACAAGATCAAGCCGGTCCGGTTCGAGGAGCACATGGATCGGGTCGTGGAGGCGCTCGGCCTGTTCCCCCCGTGGCGTCAGTGGCTGGACACGGTCTTCCCCGTCTCGGCCAAGACGGGCGAGGGGCTCGTGGAGTTCCTGGAGGCCCTGCAGGAGAGGGTAAGGAAGGCCGGGCACCCGGAGTTCGCCCGGTTCTTCCGCACCCGCTAGATCGTCGGCTCGAGGCGGGCCGGCCTGACCTCTCCTCCTTCGATCCGAACCATCCGGGGCAGCCGGCCCGAGTACCCGACCAGGTCCCCGTGCACGATCAGCACGGCGTCCACGACGTCCCCCGTGAGGTCGTCCGCGAGCTCGAGGGCCCGCTGCACGGCCCCCTCCGGGTCGTCACCCCGGGTCAGGTTGCACACGGCGGTGGCCGCTGCGTCCGCCACGGAGGCCCGCTCGGCGAACACCGTGACCGCGTCCGCCTCCCCCAGGCTGAAGGAGTGCCCGTATCGGCCGGAGCTCGTGCAGACGCCGACCGTGCCGCGCACCTCGAACCCGAGCCGGCCGGTGAGCGGGTGGTCCTCGGACACGTACAGGCCGACGATAACCGGGCGTCGGGACCTCACCTGCACGTCGCCGCCGTTGTCCACGACGACGGTAGGGTTGGCGGATCGGGCGGCCAGCTCGGCGATCGAGCCGGCCACGGCGGCCATCGGTCCGACCCCGGTGAGCCTCGCGGCCCGCGCCATGGTCCGGACGATCCTCGGGGCCCGTTCGGGCACGCGGATCGGGACCTTGGCGGTGAGGAACTCGGGGTGCCGGTGCACGTAGGCGTCGAGCCGGCGCCGGTGGTGGCGGACGGCTCGGGCCGCGCGGTCGAGGTCCCGCCTCGAGTCCGCCGAGATGGTCACGTCGGTCTCCTCGATGACCACCCGGCGGGTGGGTCGTCCCGCACGCAACCTTATTTTTCCCCGCTATCGGGGTCGACGGGGGCGCACGTTGAAGTTCATCGTGGTGACGGGCGGCGTGGTCTCCGGGATCGGGAAGGGGATCACCACGGCCTCGATCGGCCGGCTGTTGAGCGCGCGGGACATCGAGGTGACCGCGATCAAGATCGACCCGTACATCAACGTGGACGCCGGGACGATGAACCCGTTCCAGCACGGCGAGGTGTTCGTGACGGAGGACGGGGTCGAGACGGACCTGGACCTGGGGCATTACGAGCGGTTCATGGGGGTCACCCTCTCCGGTTCCCACAACATCACCACGGGGAAGATCTACCAGCGGGTGATCAGGAAGGAGCGGCGCGGCGAGTACCTGGGCGAGACGGTGCAGGTGATCCCGCACGTGACGGACGAGATCAAGTCCTGGATCCGGAACGTGGGCCGGGCGAGCGGCGCCGAGGTGGTCCTGGTGGAGATCGGCGGGACGGTCGGTGACATCGAGGGGATGCCGTTCTACGAGGCGGTTCGGCAGCTGCAGCTGGAGGAGGGCCGCGAGAACGTGATGTTCGTGCACCTGACGTACGTCCCGTACCTCAAGCACACGGAGGAGCTGAAGACGAAGCCCACGCAGCACAGCGTGAAGGAGCTGCGCAGCCTGGGGATCCAGCCGGACGCGATCGTCTGCCGGTGCGAGTATCCGCTGAGCGAGTCGGTGAGGCGGAAGATCGCGCTGCACACGAACGTGCCGAAGCGGGCGGTGATCGACGCGCACGACACGGACCTGGTCTACAAGGTCCCGCTCATGTTCGAGGAGCAGGGGTTCGGGGAGTACATCTGCGAGCGGTTGGGGCTGGACGGCGGGGAGCCGGACCACTCGGACTGGGAGGAGTTCATCGAGCGCATCGAGAGCGCGGAGGAGGAGGTGAGGATCGCCGTGGTGGGCAAGTACGTGGACCTGCCGGACGCGTACATCAGCATCCGGGAGGCGCTGGTTCACGCGGGCGCGGAGGCGGGCGTGCGCGTGGAGATCGACTGGGTGGACGCGGAGGAGCTGGAGGCGGGCTGTTCGGAGGCGTGGGAGCGGCTGCAGGAGGCGGACGGGGTGCTGGTGCCCGGCGGGTTCGGGAAGCGGGGCGTGGAGGGCAAGATCGAGGCGATCCGTTACGCGCGGGAGGAGGAGGTCCCGTTCCTGGGCATCTGCCTGGGGTTCCAGCTGGCCGTCGTGGAGTACGCGCGGAGCGAGGCGGGGATGGAGGGGGCGCACAGCACGGAGTTTAACCCGGACACGCCCCACCCCGTGATCGACCTGTTACCGGAGCAGCGAGGCGTGGAGGAGAAGGGTGGGACGATGCGGCTGGGCGCGGAGCCCGTGGTGCTGGAGGAGGGGTCCCTGATCCGGGAGCTGTACGGGAAGGAGGTCGTGCTGGAGCGTCACCGGCACCGGTACGAGGTCAACCCCGAGTACATCCACCGGTTGGAGGAGCACGGGCTCCGGTTCACGGGCCGCTCCCCGGACGGCCGGATGGAGGTGCTCGAGCTCCCGGACCACCCGTACTTCGTGGGCACGCAGTATCACCCGGAGTTCAAGTCCCGACCCGGGCAGCCCTCCCCGCCGTTCCTGGGCCTGGTTAACGCCGCGAGGGAGCGGTAGGTTCCCGGCTCAGCAGCTCGTCGGCGGCGCGGTGAAAGGCCTCCCGTGGGTCCCCGGACCGGAAGTGCAGCGCGGCAGCGTTCGGGTGACCCCCCGCCCGGGCCCCCTCCAACCACCGGGCCATCTCGGCCAGCAGCTCGTTCACGGGGAACCCGCGGGCCCGGCCGCTCGCCTTCAGCAGCCCGCACGGCTTCCGCTCGGAGTTGTACACGACCGCGCAGCGAAGCCCCCGACGACGCAGCAGGTCGTGGGCCACCAGTCCCTCGATGTCCACCTCGGAGTGCACCTCGGCGTACCCCACCCCGAGCACGACGTGCGCGGCCCGGGCGGCCCGGTCGGACCACGTTCCCCGCTCCGCCCGCACCCTCCCCCGGTACCGGGAAAGGCTCGACTCCACCACCTCGTGCGGGGAGTCGGCCATCAGGAGGACCTCCAGGGCCCGCTCGGCCCCCTCGTGGTACCTCACCCGGCGGGCCGCGTTCACGGTGGCCGCCGCGTCCTGAATGGGGTTCAACCGGCGCCCCGGGGGAGGGACGAGCAGGGACCGGTCCACGAGGCGGGCCAGGGTCTCGTACACCGGGCCCCGATCGAGCCCGTCGCCGGCCGCCCCGACGAGGGGGATCCACGGGCGGCGGAGTCGGCCGGTCCGGTGCGCGAGCATTCCGGCCAGCGCGGACGCGGAGGTATCCCGGGGTAGGGCCGGAACGTGGTGCGGGTTGATCGTCAGCGGGTAGCGCCTCGGGCCCGGGTGGTGATCGATGACGATGACCCGGCGCTCCGCCCCGTCCATCGGGGGCGGGGTCACGTCCACGGTCACGATCACGTCGTACCCCTCCAGCATCTCCCGCAGGAGGTCCTCCGGGACGCCGTAGTACCCGCCGGGCGGGAACCGGACGTCCCCGGACTCAAGGCGGAAGGCCTCGCAGAGCGTCGCCGCCCCGGAGACCCCGTCCGCGTCGATGTCGGCCACGACCCCCACGCTCTCCGCCGCGTCGAGCATCCGCGCCGCCTTCCTCACCAGCGCGTGCAGCAAGCCTACACCTCCCGGAGCAGGCTCCGCAGGAACTCGGCGACGCCCTCCCCATCCTCCGCGTCCAGCACCACGTCGGCCGCCTCCCGGGCCCTCCGGCTGGCGTTCGCGGGCGCGACCCCGAGCCCGGCCGCGCGGAGCATCGGGGCGTCGTTGTCCCCGTCACCCAGCGCCACCACGTCCTCCGGATCCACTCCCATCAGCTCGCACGCGCGGCGCAGGCCCCGACCCTTGTCCACGTCCCGAAGCTTCAGGTGGTACGCGAAGCCCGTGTCCACGACCTCCACCTCCTCCAGCCCGTGCTCGCGCAGGACCTCGCGCACGCGTTCCACCGGGACGTCCCGGTGAATGGCCACCTCGGTGCGTCGAAGCCCGGGCGGCTCGGTCCGGCGCACGTTCAGCTCCTCTCGGAGGATGCGGTAGGCCCGGCGGACGAGGTCGATCCGGTCCTCGTCCGCGAGCACCTCCCGCCGGCCGTTCGCCTCGACGACGCCCCCGTTCTCCGCGATGAGGGGGCCCTCGAGGCCCAGCAGGGTGGCGGCCGACCTGGTGTAGTACAGGGTGTTCCCGGTCGCGATGCCGACGGGGATTCCGCGCCGTTGGAGGGCGCGGAGGTACCTGACGGATTTTAGGTGGACGGCGCGGTCCCTCCCCGTGATCGTCCCGTCCAGGTCCGTGATCACCAACGAGACCAAGGGGTCGCCCCCGTTGCCGAGGCTGTGCTTCGTGCTGGCGGAGTCGGAGCTGGAGCTGATCCCGCCGAAGCTCCGGAGTCACCCGCACGTGACCCGGTGGGCGAAGCGGCGCGGTCGGAAGCCCGGGGAGTGCCTGCTGATCGCCAGCAAGCACCACGTGGCGATGCGGGACAAGCGGCTGCCGGAGCGGGACCGTCGGGGTCGGCCGGACATCGTGCACGTGACGCTGCTTCACGTGCTCGACTCGCCGGCCGCACGGGAGAACCTGATCGACGTGTACGTGCACACGCGGCACGATCAGGTGATCTGGTTCCGGAACGACGTGCGGCTGCCGCGGGATCAGTACCGGTTCTTCGGCCTCATGGAGCAGGTGCTGAAGGAGGGTCAGGCGCCGCCGGACGCTGACGACCCGTTGATCGAGGTGCTGGACGTGGACGTGTGGAAGATCCTGGACGCCAACGAGGTGAACGTGCTGCTCTCGGAGAGGGGGGACCGGATCGAGCCGGTGGGTTACCTGGCGGGGATCCTGGACGCGGGCGTGGACCGCGTGGGCGTGATCGTCGGGGGGTTCCCGAAGGGGGACTTCTCGGAGGAGTTCTACGAGAGGGCGGACGACGTCGTGCGGCTCTACGACGAGCCGCTGGACGCGTGGACGGTGGCGGCGAGGATCGTGACGGCGTTCGAGCTGGCGGCCGGGGTGCTGGGCTGATCACTCCTTGACCCGGATGTTCTCGATCATCTCCCGGGGGATCTCGATCTCCTCGTTCTCCTCCACCTCGCCCTGGGAGATCCGCTGCGCGAGCCAGGTGTTGATCGCCGTGCAGATGTGGATGGGCTCCACGCCCGTCTCGAGCGCCTTCTCCGCGATCGCCTCGGCCACCTCTTCCTTGTTTTTAATCTTGATGTTGTACGTCCGTTCCATGACGGTCAGGTGGGCCAGGGCCTCGGACTTCGACAACCCGGTCTCCCCCGTGAGCGTGTGGCGGTGGGGGCCTTCCCATGGATGATTTTGTTTGCATCGGTCTCACGCACAAGGAGGCGGAGGTGGAGCGGCTCGAGCGGGCCCGGTTCGAGGACGAGGAGGCCCTACCCGAGATCAAGGAGACCTTCGACCTCTCCGGGTGCGCGCTCCTGCAGACGTGCAACCGGGTGGAGCTGTACGCGTCCGGGGTGCGGGAGGGTCACGTTGACCGGCTGCGGGAGCTGGTGGACGAGGAGGCCTGGGTGAAGAGGGGTCGGGACGCGGTGGAGCACCTGTTCCGGGTGGCCTGCGGCCTGGAGTCGATGATGGTGGGGGAGCAGGAGATCCTGCGGCAGGTGAAGGAGGCGTACGAGCGGGCGGCCCGGCTGGGCACGCTGGACGATCGGTTGAAGCTCGTGTTCCGGAAGGCGATCTCGGTGGGGAAGCGGGCCCGGAGGGAGACCGCGATCAGCGAGGGGGCGGTGTCCATCGGCTCCGCCGCGGTGGAGCTCGCGGAGCGGGAGCTGGGGGACCTGAGCGACCGCACCGTTCTGGTCGTGGGCGCCGGGGAGATGGGGAAGACCGTGGCCCGGGCGCTGGTGGACCGCGGCGTCAGGGCCGTGCTGGTGGCCAACCGGACGTACGAGCGGGCCGTGCGGCTGGCCGAGAAGCTGGGCGGTCGGGCCGTGAGGTTCGACCGGTTGGAGGAGCACCTCGCCGCGGCGGACGTGGTCGTCTCGGCCACGGCCGCCCCGCACCCCGTGATCACGGTGGAGCACGTGCGGCGCGCGCTGCGGGGGCGCGGGGATCGGCCGCTGCTGATCATCGACATCGCGAACCCGAGGGACGTGGAGCGCGGCGTGGAGCGGCTGGAGGGGGTGGAGGTCCGGACGATCGACGACCTTCGGGAGATCGCCCGGGAGAACCTGGAGCGGCGACGCTCCGAGATCCCGAAGGTGGAGGAGATCATCCGGGAGGAGCTGAGGTCGCTGGAGCGGGAGCTGGAGCGGCTGGAGAGGCGCCGGTCGGTGGCCCGGGTCGCCCGGTCGCTGAACGAGCTGAAGGAGCGGGAGCTGGAGCGGGCGCTGCGGAGGCTGGAGGGGTCGGACCCGGAGCGGGTGTTGAGGGACTTCGCGGAGGCGTACACGAAGCGGCTGATCGGCGCGCTCTCCTCCACGCTCCATCGGCTTCCGGGCGGGGACCGGGACAGGATTTGTGAGGAGCTCTCCCGATCCCTGAGGAGGGTGTCGAGGGGGTAGCCCGGATGGAGTACCCGCTGGTGCGGATGCGGCGGTACCGGAAGTCCGAGGCCGTTCGGGACCTGGTCGCGGAGGTGCGGCTGAGCCCGGACGACCTGATCTACCCGATCTTCGTCCGGGAGGACGGGAAGACGGGTGAGATCCCGTCGATGCCGGGCCAGCGGTACCAGTCCGTGGAGTCCGCGGTCGAGCTGGTGGGCGAGCTGCTGGACAGGGGGCTCCGGGCGTTCATCCTCTTCGGGATCCCGCGGGAGAAGGACCCGGAGGGCCGGGTCGCGGCGGATCAGGAGGGGGTCGTGCAGCGGACGGTGCGGGCGCTGAAGGAGGAGTACGGGGACGAGATCGTGGTGATCACGGACGTGTGCCTGTGCCAGTACACGACGCACGGTCACTGCGGGGTGGTGGACGAGGAGACGGGCCGGGTCCTGAACGATCCGACCGTGGAGCGGCTGGTGGAGGTGGCCCTGTCGCACGCGGAGGCGGGGGCGGACGTGGTCGCCCCGTCGGACATGATGGACGGGCGCGTGAAGGCGATCCGGGAGGCGCTGGAGAGCGAGGGGTTCGAGGACGTGCTGATCATGGCGTACTCGGCGAAGTACCATAGCGCGTTCTACGGCCCGTTCCGGGACGCGGCCGAGTCGGCGCCTCGGTTCGGCGATCGGAGCACGTACCAGATGGATCCGCGGTGCCTGCGGCAGGCGCTCCGGGAGCTGGAGCTGGACGCGAGGGAGGGGGCGGACATCCTGATGGTCAAGCCCGCGATGCCGTACCTGGACGTGGTCCGGGAGGCGCGCCGGCGGTTCGACCTGCCGATCGCCGCCTACCAGGTCAGCGGCGAGTACGCGATGATCAAGGCCGCGGCCGAGCGTGGGTACGTGGAGTACGAGGCCGCCGTCCTCGAGTCGCTCGTGTGCATCAAGCGGGCCGGGGCCGACCTGATCCTCACGTACTTCGCCCCCGAGGTGGTGGAGTGGCTGGAATGATCCGGGCGATCCGGCGGCTGGACGAGTGGGCGATGGAGCGGGTGCCGGACCGCCCCCGCCCGTGGTCCGAGCTCGTGGGGATCGCGCTCAGCGGGTGGACGCTCTTCCCCCTCTCACTGCTCGTCTTCCTGCTGGTGGACCGGCGGATCGGGCTGAAAATGCTCGAGGCGCTCGTCGTCTCGATGGCCTCCAGCGAGGTGCTGAAGCTGATCGTGGCCCGGGAGCGGCCGGAGCGATCCGGTCGGAGGCCCTGGGGGTACTCCTTCCCCAGCACGCACACGGCGCGCGTGGCCTCACTGATCCCGGTGGCGTTCGACGCCTCCGCCTGGGCGGGGGCGGTCGTCGCCGGGCTCACCGTGCTCGTGGGGGTGGCCCGGGTCGCCTCGCGCGCCCATTACCCCTCGGACGTGCTGGCCGGGTTCCTGCTGGGGCTGCTCGCGGGGTGCCTGGTGGCATGAGTGAGGCCGACGAGATCGCCGCCAGCCTGACGCTCGGCGCGCTGCTGGAGGTCTCAGGCTGGCCCAAGCCCGGGAACGTACACCGGACGCGGGACTTCGAGGACACCCGGTTCGAGCACTTCCTGGCCAGCGCCGTGGCCGCCTACCCGGTGCTCAGGGAGCTGGCGGAGGCGGCCGCCAGCCGGGACCGCGTGCCGCTCGGTCGGTACCTGTACCGGGCGGTTAGGGCCTCCCGGTCCGCGCACACGGGCGGGAACACGAACCTGGGCATCCTCATCCTGGACACGCTGCTGGCGGCGGCCCTGGCTCGCGCCTCGCTGGACCGGGCCGAGGTGAGGCGGGAGGCGCGCCGGCTGGCGAGGGAGACGACGGAGGAGGACGCGTACTACCTGTACCGGGCCATCGAGCTCGCGGGGGCTGGGGGCCTGAGGCGGGTGGGTAAGGGGGACGCCCCGGACGTGCGGGAGCCGGACCGGGTGCTGCGCGAGGGGGTCACGATGTACGAGGCGCTGAGGGCCTCCGCCGAGCGGGACGCGGTGGCCGAGGACTGGGTGAGCGGGCTGAGGCGGACGCTCCGGGTGGGGACCCGGGTGCTGGAGCTGTCGACCGAGCTGGGGGACGTGAACGAGGCCATCGTTCGGGTCTTCCTGGAGGAGCTGGCCCGCCGGCCCGACACGCTGATCTGGCGGAAGCACGGGCTGAGGGCGGCGCTGGAGGTCTCCCGTCGGGCGCGGGAGGTGCTGCGGCTGGCCGGCGACGGTCCCGTCACGCGGTGCCGGGAGCTGTGGCGGATGGACGAGGAGCTGCACGAGCGGGGGATCAACCCCGGGTCGACCGCGGACATCCTGGCGGCGGGGTTGGGGTACGCGTGCCGGTTGGGGATGAGACCGTAGTCCTCGCCCGCGTGCTCTCCTGCCCGGAGCTATTCGACGTGGGGTCCGTGAGGGAGGCCCGGAGGGTGGCCCGTCGGCTGCTTTCCGGGGAGCTGGAACCGCCGCCGGAGTTCCTGGGGCTGCGGTCGGAGGCGGTCAACGAGGTGCTCGCGGTCACGGAGGGGCCCGCGGGTCGGAACGTGGCGCCGGTGGGGCTGCGCCTCTTCGACGGGACGCCCCGGGTCGCCCTGTACCGGGGCTCGCGGACCCGGCGGAATTTCGAGGAGTCGGGGCGGCTCGTGGCCTGCGTGAACCCGGACCCGATCGACTTCCTGCGGGCCCTCTTCGACGAGCTGCCGGTGCGGGAGCGGGCCGGCGTGCCGGTGGCGGAGGGAACGCGGGCCTTCCTCGTCCTGGAGAGGGTCCGGGCGTCCGAGGACGGTCGGGGGGTGCTCCGGGCCGAGCTTCGGGTCTCCGACTGGGGGCTGTTGCACCCGAGGCCCCGCGCGCTGGTGAGGGGGGAGGGGGCGATGGTGGAGGCGCTGGTGGAGTTCACCCGGCTGCACCTGGGTGAGGAGCACGAGCGTCGGTGCCGGGAGGCGCTGGAGACGGTCCGGAGGACGGTTCGATCGGGGCGGTACCTGAGGGCGGTTCGGAGGCTGGAGGAGCGGTTGGGGAGTCGGTCTTGAGGGTCGTGCGGATCCCGGTGCACGGGTTCGTGGAGGTGGACGGGGTCAGCGAGCGGGTGCTCGACTCCCCGGAGATGCAGCGGCTGCGCCGGGTGCGGCAGCTGGGCCTGGCCGACCTGGTGTACCCGGGGGCGACCCACGTCAGGCTGGAGCACAGCCTGGGCGTGAAGTGCCTCTGCGATCGGGTCCTGGAGATCCACTGGGAGCGGTTGCGGAGGGACGTGCCGGAGGTGGGCCGGTTCTCCCGGGAGTACGTGGAGGAGGTGCTGGGGCTGGCGGGGCTGCTGCACGACGTGGGCCACCCGCCGTTCTCCCACGTGCCGGAGCCGCTGTTGGAGGAGGAGCTGGGGGTGGATCACGAGGACATCGGGGCGGCGGTGGCCCGGGTGGTGCTGGAGCGGGAGGACGTGATGGACGTGGAGGCGGTGCTGGAGACGGCGTTCGGCCCGGGGAAGGGGTGGACGCGGATGCTGCACCAGATCATCGCCGGCGACCTGGGGGTGGACCGGTTGGACTACCTCGTGCGGGATTCCCTGCACGCGGGGGTGGAGTACGGGAGGATCGAGCTGGATCGGGTCCTGCACACGCTGGAGCTGGGCGAGCGGATCACGGTGCACTGGAAGGGGGTGGAGGCGGCGGAATCCGTGCTCGTCGCCCGGTACCACATGTACCGGACGGTGTACTTCCACAAGACGTGCCGGGCCGGGGACGCGATGCTCCTGCGGGCGATCCGGCTGGCGGTGGACGACGGGCACCTGGACCTCGGCGCCTTCGACCCGGATCGGCTGCTCCGGAAGGAGAACGCGCGGGCCGCGTTCCTGGAGATGGACGACTGCCGGCTGCTGCACGAGCTGATGGAGCACCCGGAGGCGCGGGAGCTGGTGGAGGGGCTTCGGGCGCGCCGGCTGTACAAGTGCGTGGCCGAGTACAAGGCCTCGGAGGAGCCCACGCACGGGGAGCTGATCCGGTGGGCGGAGGAGGTCTCGGAGGAGCACCTGGGGGACCCGAATGGCGTCCTGCTGGACTCCTCGAAGATCGTGCCGTACGACCCGTCCTCGGAGGGGGTGATCGTGAGGACCGAGGAGGGTCAGGTGCCGCTGTCGGAGGTGTCGGATCTCGTGAGGACGCTGAAGGAGCGGGCGGAGCGGGAGATCCCGACCCTCCGGGTGTACGTGCGGCCGGAGGTGCGGGAGGATCGGGAGATGGTGCGGCGGGTCGTGGAGGACGTGCGGTCCCTGGTTCCCCCGGCCCGGGACATTCGTTATGGGTCACGTAACGATTGAGGGGCGGCCGCCGCGGGGAATTGAACCCCGCGCCCCGTCTCGGGGCGCGCCGGATCTGAAGTCCGGCCCGGGGACCACCCCGGTGGCGGCGGCCGGGGGTCGGGCCCGTCCACGGCACGACTTATCAAGTATTAAGGAGTTTCGCGGGCCGGGGCGCCGTGAACCCGGTGATGGAGATCATCGGCCTCTACGAGGACCACCCCATAATGGAGCGGCTGCGGCGCCGGGAGGATCCGTTCAAGGTGCTCGTCCGGACGATCATCTCACAGCGGACCCGGGACACCCTCACCTACCGCGTGTCCGAGCGCTTCTTCGAGCGGTTCCGGACGCCGGAGGACGTGGTTCAAGCGAGCCTGAGCGAGCTCGAGGAGGTCCTGCGCGGGGCCGGACTGTACCGGCAGAAGGCCCGCTGGATCAAGGCCTGCTGCGAGCGGATCGTGGAGGACGGTTTGGACCTGGGGGAGGTGGTCCGGCGCCCGATCGAGGAGGCCCGGCGGGTGCTGCTCGAGTTGCCCGGGGTGGGTCCCAAGACCGCCGACGTGGTCCTGCTGTTCGCGGGCGGGCACGACCTGTGCCCGGTGGACGTGCACGTGCGTCGGATCGCCCGGCGGCTGGGGCTGACCGAGTCCCGGGACTACGAGAGGGTGCAGCGGGCCGTGCACGCGGCGGTTCCCGAGGGTAAACGAGGAAAAGCCCACCTGGCCCTCATACAGTTCGGCCGGGACGTGTGTCGATCCCGGCCCCGGTGCGAGGAGTGCCCGGTGCGAGACCGCTGCCCGACCGGAGGTGGTGAGAGCGGTTGACCGTGCGGGAGGTGCACGAGGAGCTGCGCGAGGTCGTGCTCGAGAAGCTCGGTCGGGGCGAGGACCCGATCCCGCAGATCCTGGGTCAGGAGGAGGTGAAGCGGCACGTACTCTCCGCGCTGATCGCGGGCCGACACGTGCTCATCGAGGGCCCGCCGGGCGTGGGTAAGACCACGCTGGCCCGGGCCATCGCCGACCTGCTACCCCCGGCCGAGGCGGTGAAGGGGTGCCCGTTCCACTGCCACCCGGAGGAGCCCGTCTGCCCGCTCTGCCGGTCCAAGTCAAGGGAGGAGCTGGAGACCGAGGTTATCCCGGGCCGGGAGCGGTTCGTGCGGATTCAGGGCAGCCCGGACCTCACCGCGGAGGACCTGCTGGGCGACATCGACCCCGTGGCGGCCCTGAAGTACGGGCCCACCGACCCGCGCGCCTTCACGCCCGGTAAGCTGCTCCGGGGCAACCGAGGGGTCGTGTTCTTCGACGAGATCAACCGGTGCCCCGAGAAGCTGCAGAACGCGCTCCTGCAGGTGCTGGAGGAGCAGCGGGCCACCATCGCGGGGTACGAGGTGGACTACCCGGCCAACTTCATCATGATCGCGACGATGAACCCGCACGAGTACGCCGGCACCGAGGAGCTCTCCGAGGTACTGCTGGACCGGTTCGACACCGTGAAGATGACCTACCCGAGGTCCCGGAAGGTGGAGAAGCGGATCGTCCTGGAGCGCGGCGAGGACCTGGACGTCGAGGTGCCGGAGCACGTGCTCGAGTTCATCGTGGACCTCGTCCGGGCCACGCGGGAGCACGAGGAGATCGAGCGGCCGGCGAGCGTTCGGGCCACGATCGGGCTGTACGAGCGGGCGCAGGCTCACGCGGTCCTCGAGGGGCGGTCGAAGGTGGAGCTGAGGGACGTCGTGC
>JAMOPY010000041.1 GCA_027064305.1 Methanobacteriota archaeon | reverse complement strand
TACGTGTTCTCGGCCCGGGTGCTCAGGAGCCTCTTGAACCGCGGGATCGAGTACCTGCGCCCGGATCAGCTGGCGGAGACGCTGGTCACGAGCGCGGCCCACGTGAAGAGCCGGTACGGACGGGAGTTCATCGAGGACATCACGGGGTACCGGTACGAGGAGATCGCGCGGCGCCAGCACGATTACTCGTTCATCGACGAGTTGGAGGGGCGGATCCGGGAGCGTCTGGAGGTGCTGGAGGAGCTGGGATTCATTCGGCCCTCTTACCAGGGCGGCGTGAGCATCACGACGAAGGGGAAGGAGCTGGCGGCCTTCTCCGCGCTGGTTGAGGAGCTGGAGGCGTTCGAGGGTAGGGAGTTCGGTCAGCACGCGGCCAAGCGGTTGAGCGTGCACGGGACGGGGGACCGAGGGTACGCCCGGGAGTACCGTCGGGGCGACCCCTACAGCACCATCGACGTGCGCAAGTCCATCCGCACGTCGGTCCGCAGGGGTCGTCGGAGGGTGTTGCCTGAGGACCTGAGGGCGCGCGACCGCGAGGAGGAGGTGAGGCTCGACCTCGTGTACGTGATCGACACCTCGGGCAGCATGGCGGGGGACCGGATCGACGCGGCCAAGCGGGCGGCCATCGCCCTCACGCACTTCAGCCTCCGGCACCGGGACCGGGTGGGGATCGTTGAGTTCAACTCCCGGGCCCGGGTGGTCACCGACATCACGTCGGACGTGGAGCGGATCATCACCCGGGTGATCTCCCTGAAGCCGGGCGGCGCCACCGACGTGGGGGACGCCATCCGGGTGGGCGTGCGGCTGTTCGAGCGGAGCGGGGGGCGGGACCGCGGCTGGCACATGATCCTGCTGACCGACGGGATACCGACGAAGGGCGAGCCGGACCCGGAGACGAAGGCCGTGTCCGAGGCGATCGCGGCGGCCCGGCGGGGCGTTACCATCTCCACGATCGGGGTTCGGCTGCCCCGGGAGGGCCGCCAGCTCATCGAGCAGATCGCCAGCATCACCGGGGGCCGTTCGTACCACATCACCGACCCGGAGGAGCTGACCCTCGTCACGCTCAACGAGTACCGGAGGGCCAAGACGGCTTGAGGGTCGTGGGCGTCGTCGCGGCCTCCGAGCTGGCGGACAGGGGCACGATCCGGGAGGCGAAGGACCGGCTGAGGGGGTTGGGGCTGGACCGTATCGAGGTGGTCACCGACCCGGAGCGGGCGCCGGAGGATCCGGCGGTCGCGCTGGTCGCCACCGGCGGGACCGAGGACGTCCTCGAGGCGTTGATGGAGCGGTGCCCGGCCCTACTCCCGCTGTACTGGCCCCGCTACAACTCCCTCGCCGCCGCGCTGGAGGTCGGTCTGTCGCCGGTGAGCGTGGAGGATTGTGGAGCCGTGGTCGAGGCCTTCCGGCGGCTCGTTGAGAGGAAGGTACTCGTGCTGGGGGGCAAGTGCGACTGGGTCCGGAGCGTGGAGCCGACCGAGCTGCCGTACTTGAACGCGATCGCGGTGGACGTGGATGAGCTCGCCGACGTCGAGCCCGCCCTCCGGGAGGTCAGGAGGCTGCTCTCCTCGGCGGGCGTGGACGTTCGGTCGTTGGACGAGGGGTTCCTGGAGCTGGCGGGGAGGCTCCACGCGCTGGCCGAGCGGGAGGGGGCGGGCGTGATTACGGGGGACTGCTTCGGCCTGTACGAGGAGTACGGGGCGGTTCCGTGCCTCTACTTCTCGGCCCGGGGAGGGTACTGCTGCGAGGGGGACGCGACCGCGCTGTTGACCGTGTTGGCCTGTCGGAGGCAGCCGTTCGTGGCCAACGTGGTGGAGTGGGAGGGTGAGCGGGTGCGGCTGGCCCACTGCGCCTGCCCGCTGGAGCTGGTGGAGGGGCCGGAGCCCTGCGATCACCTGGAGACCGGCGCCCCTCACGCGGTGCGGGGGTGCGTCGGTTCGGGCGCCTTCGGGCTGGCCCGGTACCCAGAGGTGTGGCGGGTTGACGTCGTGGGGACGTCGTGGCGGGAGGATCAGTGCAGGGTGCAGGCGGAGGTGAGGGTGAGCGGGTTCGAGCCCAGGGGTAATCACCACTGCCTGGTGGATCGCGGGGAGGTGGGCGCGCTGGAGGGTCTGTTCTCGTCGGTGGTGCTGTCCAGACCGCCGTCAGCCCAGTGAGCCTCGCATGCGGCCCATCTCCAAGAGGAGGTTGCGGACGAACGGGTTGACCTCCTCGACGCCGCCCTCCGCGACCACGTACCGGAGGTAGGGCTCCAGCGTGTGGACCAGGTTCTGGTACTCGAAGTCGGAGGGCGGCTCGAGGTCCAGGTACTCGACGCAGTACTCGAGGTCCGCGTTCACCATGGAGACGCCGGTCGTGGGGAGGACGGCCCCGGCCGTCTCCAGGAAGGTGTGCTCGACGGCGAACTGCAGGTCCCGTCGGAGCATCGGGTACAGTCGGGAGAGGAGGGCGTCCAGGGCGTCCTCGCCCAGGCGCTCCTCCACCTCGGCGAGCCCGCGACCGGTGCCGATGAGCTCGGGCGGCATCCCGACGGTGTAGCACGCGCCGGTGAACTTGATGGCGCGCGGGAGCTCCGGGAGCTTCTCGACCCGCATGCGTCGGAGCTCGCGGTAGAGCTCGCGCCCCACGTCGTCGTTGACGCGCTTGCAGAGCTCGCCCACCTTGTCCGGCTCCGGGATGTCTCTGGCGTACCCGACGGGACCCTTTCGGGCGAGTCGGTCCCGGGTGTTGGGGATCAGGTCGGAGACGATGTTGATGGTTCCGATGCAGCGGAAGAAGACGCTCAGGTAGTGCTTCACGAAGATGCCGGTCGAGAGGATCAGGTACTCCACGTCGTCGTCGGAGAGCTCGAGCGGCTCGTTGGCGGCGAGCTCGTTGATGCGGTGGACGGACCGGATGGCCAGGTCCTCGTCGTGGTCGTACCGGAACCCCGACTGGATGGTGTACGTGGCCGCGCCGGCGTACTCCTGGGTGAAGTCGTCCTCCACCCCGGGCTTGACGTGGCCCCGGAAGGGTAGGCAACCGCCGCCAAGGATGGGAGCCATCGGCACGCCCAGCTCGTCCACGAGCTCGTACACCTGGAAGATCGCGTACTTGCAGGCCAGGACGGCGGGCACGTGCCCGTAGGAGAGGGCCGGGTCGGACCGACCGATGAAGACCCGGAGGTAGCTCACGTCCATCCCGATGTCGCGCATGCCGTCCACGTAGCCCTTCAGTATCTGCCGGATGTTCAGAAGCTCCGGCACCTCCTCGATGAGCGGGATGATGCGCAGGTGGCCCGCGCTCAGGGGCGCGTCCAGCTCGCGGGAGGCGAACCGTCGGGCGTAGGAGATGCGGTCCGCGGTGTCGAGCAGCTCCTCGGGCGAGGCCGTCATGGGGTGCACGACCTCGAAGATCCCGCGCGCGTCCGGGTTCTCCTTAAACAGCTCGGAGTTGGCCTCCATCACGCCCAGCAGCGCCTGGATCTGCCGGAGCACGTTCTCCTTGGACGCGCTCGGCACCCGGACGATCACGAACCGGTCCTCTCCCACCTCCACGCCCGCGTCGTGCAGCTCCATGAGCACCTGCACGGGCTGCAGGTACGGGGTGAGCTTTCCCTCGAAGTCGATCATGTACTCCTCGATGCCGAACCTGGTGAGGCACTCCACTGCCTCCTCCGGCTCCTCCTGCACTCGCACGGACTTGGTCGCGTCCGGGTGCTGCGTCGCGAGCGTCCGCGCGACCCTCGCCCCGCGGACCTGCTCCACCTCCCTCACGACCTCGTTCAAGGCCGAGGGCCCGAGGGACCATGGTCCGATCAGGCGATCAAAACGTTACTCCCCAGCGCCCGGCGCACCTCGCGCACGTGCTCCGACCGCCAGTCCACCCGATCCAGCTCCCGACGCATCCGGGACAGCGTGCGCTCGTCCGTCAGGGGGCCCGACCACACGGGCCCCACGCCCCGCTCGCGGCGCAGGTGCTCCAGGGCCCGGTTCGCGTGCGACTTACCGCGGCGGCACTCGAGGCAGACGCGGACGCGCAGCCCCGGCTCCACGAGGCAGTACCGGGGGAAGGCACCCACGTCGACGGAGGCGGCCAGGCGCACGAGCGCGCCCACGATGACGCGCGCCTCGAGCTCCGGATCCCGGTCCCTCAGGGGACCGTCCAGCAGGTACTTCCGGCGGGCGGCGGGCGTGTACAGGGACTCCAGGTCCGTGGCCGTGAGGTGAACGTACCCGTCCCCCACGCCGCGGAACGCGGCCTGGGCGAACGGAACGGGGGACCCGTGCACGTCCAGGTCCACCGCGTCGAAGTCGAAGCTGGAGAGCGCGATCGCGGCGTCGAGGCAGTGGACCCGGGCCCGGAGCCCGTGTCGGGTGACGTTCATTCGGGCGACGCGGCAGGCGAGCGGGTTCACGTCGGACAGCACGGACTCCCTGACGCCCGCCTCAAGGTGCAGCCGGACGGCCCGGGCCCCCACCCCGCAGAACACGTCCCCGAACCGCTCGATCCGGTTGACCCGATGGAACAGCACCAGAATCGACCGGTTGACCGCCGCGTTCGGGGCGAAGGCGATCGGGGCGTCGCGGGTGGGGAGTCCGCCCTCGCAGTACCGGTCCGGATCGGGCACGTAGAACTCCGAGGACCCCTCCCGGTAGAGCACGAGCTCAGCGCCTGCGACCCTCTTCACCCCTCCGTCGGTCCTCACCCTCATCATCCCCGGGCGTCACGAGGGAGTGGCACGGGTACGTCCACGAGAGCTCCCCGGGCACGATTCCCAGCCACTCGTCGGCGAAGGCCAGCTCCCAGGGCTCGAGCCACTCCACCCGCTCGGCGAAGGGTCTCTTGAGCCCCTTTACGAGCCTTCGCCCCTCGAGCGGACCGAACCGCTCCCGGAGCCGACGACGGTACAGGCGCAGCTCCGGCCGCCCCTTGGACACCTCGTCGAACGCGAAGACGCTCCGTCGCGTCCCGGGCACCCATCGCTCCAGCTCCTCCCCGCGCCGGGACAGCTCCTCCATCCCCCTCCACGCGGCCGGGTGCGCGCGGCAGACGGACTCGGCGAGCTCCCACAGCTCCCCCGAGGCGATCGCCTGACGGACGGTGCGGATCACCCGGTGCAGCTCGTGGAGGTTGTGCCGCGCTAGCAGCCGCGTCCGCTCCTCCCGGTCCATCTCCCGCAGCTCCCCGGGATCGTGCCGGGTGCAGACCGGGCAGGAGCAGGGGAACTCACGCAGCTCCTCCAGCCTGAGGGTCCCGAGGACGGACAGGTACCGGTCGGTCCGCGCGTAGATCGCGTAGGAGGCGGAGTCGAACAGGTCGCACCCCATGCAGACGGCCAGCGGGATCGCCAGCGGGTGACCGCACCCGAAGAGGTGCACCGGTCGGTGGGGCGGTAGGGCCGACTTGGCGGCGAGGACGACGCGGACGACGTCGGCGAACCGGTACTCCTCCAGGAGGGGCACGACGCCGCCGACCGGATAGACCGCGGCCGGGAGCTCGGCGAGCCGCTCCGCGCACTCCCGCCGCAGGTCCTCGTACGTGGATCCTTGCACGGTCAGGGCCAGGGGCGGGCGCTCGTCCAGCGAGGCGGCCTCCCGGGCCCGCTCGACGGTCGTTTCCACGTCCCGCTCCGCCCGATCCCGGGGCGCGTCGGGCGGGGTGGGAATGTCCAGGATGGTGCCCACGTCCGACCCGATCCGGGCCTGAAACCGCACGATCTCCCGGTTGGTGACGTCCACGTCCCCGTACTCCGCGAGCTGGAAGGAGCCGGAGTCGGTCATGACGAACCCGTCGAAGTCCAGGAGCCCGTGCACGCCGCGCTCCAGCGCCTCCCGACGCAGGTGCTCGTGCCTCCGGATGATGTACGCGTTGGTGATCACCCCGTCGAAACCCATCCGACCGATCTCCTTGGGCGGGACCACCGGGTCGTTCGGGTTGATGACCGGGAGCAGGGCGGGCGTCTCGAGTCGGCGCCCGTTCACCTCGAACCGGGCGAGGCGCCCGGCGACGTCCCGGTCCTTGACCTCGAACCGCACCCGCAACGGCTTCACACCCTCACGAACACCGCTCCGACGACCTCCCTCAGCGCGCCCGCGAGCTCGCGCGGATCGGGCCCCTCACCCTCACCGACGTACCGCTGAACGACCACGTAGTCCGGATCGATCTCTTTGACGGATCGGACCAGGGACTCGCGGTCGTCGGGCAGGTAGGGGTGCGCGGTGATCCTGAGCTCCAGCTCGACCCGGCCCCGGACGGCGTTCACCGCGCGCCGGAGCTCGAGCGCGTCCATGACGTTCCCGGTCGCGCGCAGGTAGTCCCGGTCCCGCAGCGGGGCCTTGAGGTCGAGGGCCACCCGATCGAACGCGTCCGCCACGCGATCCAGCCGCTCCGCCGGGTACCCGGAGGTGTCCAGGACGGGGGACAGGCCCAGCCGGCGGATCCGTCGGCAAAGCTCCCGGAGCTCGTCGAGCGGCTGGGTCAGCGGCTCCCCGCCCGAGACGATCACGGCGTCCAGGTAGTCCGAGCGCCGCTTCACCCGGTCCGCCACCTCGTCGGGCGACATCTCTGTGCCTCCGGTTGCGGGCCGCAGCTCCGGGTTGTGGCACCACGGGCACCGCAGCGGGCACCCCTGGACCCACACCACCGAGCAGACTTCGCCCGGCAGCCCGTCCGAACAGCTGACGGGCCGGAGGCCGGCGACCTTCAGCTCCCCTCCCCCTGATCATACGAACTCGTCGAGCGTGGATTGGCCCAGCTCGGAGGCGAGTCGGTCGTAGGTGCTCCACGACCGTCGGAAGTACTCGAGCAGTGGTCCCTTCCGCCGCAGCTCCCGGCGCAGGGCCCGCACGGTGCGCGGGTCGGAGGGGTAGCCGGATCCGACCTCGACCCCGAACTCCAGCTCCAGCAGCCGAACGATCCAGTCCCGGTACGTCTTGGCCACGATGGACGCGGCCGAGACGATCTCGTAGCGCTCGTCCGCCCGGTCCTCCGCGATGACCGTCACTCCCCGCGGGGGCCGCAGCGCCCGTCGGACCCGGTCCGGATCGTAGTTGCCGGGCTTGTCGACGAGGGCCAGGTCCGGGCGGTGCCGGCGGATCAACGCGCTCATCGCCCGGAGCTCGGCCTCGTTGACGCCCTCCTCGTCGATCTCCCAGGGCCAGACGATCTCCACGTCGACTGTCAGCCGCTCGTCCCGGAGGATCTCCAACAACTTCCGCCGGCGGGCGCTCGGGGTCATTCGCTTGGAGTCTCGGGCGCCGATGCCCGGACGCTCGTCGGGCCCCAGAACGCCGGCCACGACCATGGGGCCGAACACGGGCCCTCGACCCGCCTCGTCGATCCCCAGCACCCCGCGCACCTTTTGAACCCCCGGCCGGCCGGGTGGCGGCGGGGTCGAGGGATGACGGAGCTCGAGGAGGCGCTGGAGAACCTGGCCCGGTATGGTCGGAAGGAGGAACTCGAGGAGCTGCCGGGCGAGCTCTCCAGCGTGGCGAAGCAGATGCAGAGCATCCTTCACACGGGCGGCAGGTACGAGGTGGTCGTGGAGGAGGGCGAGGACGGGGCTCGGGTGACCGTCTATACCTTGCGCCGCTCCCGGCGGCTGGGAACCTCCAAGTACCCTGGCTGGGAGCGGACGAAAAAGCTGGCCGAGCTGGAGCTGAGCGAGGAGGAAGTGGAGGCCGTCAAGAGGCTATCGGAGAGGGTCGAGGAGCGCATCTCTTAGCCCCGGTCCCGCAGCCGCTCCACGATCTCGCACGTCCGGCGCACCACCTCCCGGAAGATCCGCCTCCCCTTCTCCCGATCCGCCGGCCGCGGGTCCCCCTTAACCCCCGTCTCCGAGATCTCGTGGAAGTCCGGGTACTCCCACACCTCGGTCCGGCGCCCGTCCTTGACCATCCGATCCTCCCGAACCAGCTCCGGGTACAGGTACAGCATCACCGAGGTTTCCAGCTCGTCCGCGTGCCCGCCCCAGTCCGTCTCCAGTTCCTCCTCCGGGGCCAGCCGCCACCAGCTCACCCAATGGAACCGCTCCTCCTCCTCGGCCACCGCCCCCAGCGCGGGCTCGTTCCCCCCGTGCCCGTTGATCGCCAGGGTGGCGGCGGCCCCGTGGTGCAGGAACGACCGGTGCACGTCCCGGAGCAGCCGGATCATGGTGCCCGTCCTCAGGGACACGGTCCCGGGAAACCCCAGGTGGTGCCGGGAGACGCCGTACGGGATCGCCGGGTACCAGGGAGCCCCCGTCCGGCGCGAGACCTCCCGGCAGATCGCCGCCGCGATCAGGTGATCCGTGCCGAGCGGTAGGTGCGGCCCGTGCTGCTCCGTGCTGCCCACGGGAAGCAGCACGACCTCACCCTCCAGATCCACCTCCGGGTACGGCAGCCTACGGGCCTCCATCTAGCCTCTCCCCCACCAGCTCCCGCAGCACCTTCTTCGCCTCCGTTAGATCCAGCGGCGGCCGCTTCACGCCCAGCTCCCGCAGCAGCTCCACGTGCTCCGGCGGCTTCAAGCCGGAGGAACGCATTAGATCCACGTCGGTGAGCACCCTCCGGGGCGGCCCCTCGGCGACCACGTTCCCCCGCTTGAGCACCACCACCCGATCCGCCAGCTCGGCCGCCACGTCGACGTCGAACGTCGTGAGGATCAGGGTGAAGTCCATCCGCTCCTTCAGCTCGGAGATCAGCCGCACGAACCTCCGCGTGGCCCGGTAGTCCAGCCCGGAGGTCGGCTCGTCCAGCACCAGCAGGTCGGGCTCCGTGACCACCGCGCCCGCGAGCGCCACGAGCTTCTTCTGACCCCCGCTCAGGAACTGGGGCGGTCGATCCCTCAGGTGCTCGATGCCCAGCTCCCGCAGCACCCGCTCCGCCCGCTCGAAGGCCTCCCTCCGGGGCACGCCCTGATTGACTAGCCCGAAGGCCACGTCCTCCAGCACGCTGGGCATGATCAGCTGGTCGTCCACGTCCTGAAACACGACGCCCATCCTCTCCCGCACCCGGTGGACTTCTTCGGGCAGCTCGTGCCCCAGCACCTCGATGTATCCATCCTTGGGCTCCAGCAGCCCGATCACGTGGTGCAGCAGCGTGGTCTTGCCGGACCCGTTCGGGCCCAGGACGACCACCGACTCGCCCTCCCGAACCTTCAGGGTCAGCCCGCACACGGAGCGGGTGCCGTCGGGGTACTCGTGCTCCAGGCACTCGATTTTCACCGCGTAACCGATCCCGTCACACCCCCCTCAGGAGCGCGAGCGCGATCGAGAGCAGCGTGAGCAGCGTCCACGCCGCGTCCTCCCGGGACGGGCGCGGACGACGGAGCGGGCGCACCCTCCCGCGGGCTCCCCGCACCTCCAGGCTCGCCATCAGCCTCCGCGCGGACTCGTGACTCCGGGCGAGCAGGGTCGCCACGAGCACCCCGATCAGGCGGGGTCCGGGCCGGGCCCCCCGCATCCGGGCCGCCCTCAGAAGCCCGTTCAGGTCGTCGATCATCCCGTACAGGGACCGGTGAAACAGCAGCGCCATCTCCGCCAGGCGTCCGGGCATCAGGCTCGCGATCGAGGACCATAGGGCGTTGAACGGGGTGGTGAAGGCGACGAGCAGCGTCGCCAGCAGCGCGGTGAACCCGCGGGCCGCGTAGAGGGCGACCTCGCGCGCGGGTACGCCGGTGGGAAGCATTAGCGCGAGGATCGCCCCGAGGAAGCCGAGCGGGACGACCGAGAGGCGCGCCATGGAGCCCCAGGGTACCCGGGCAGCGAGCGCGCCGATCAGGTACGGTAGGGACAGCAGCAGCGCTCCCCACGGGTCCCGCACCAGCAGCAGGGCCAGGAGGGTGGCGGACAGGCAGCCCAGCTTGGTCGCCGGGTCCACCCGATGGAGCGCGGTGTTCGCGGTGAGCGACCACTCCAGGATCTCCTCCACACGCAACGCTCAGCGCACCCACTCCGGCGTCATCCTCTCCAGCGCGGCCACGGCCGAGGCCGTGATCGGGGCCTCGATCGCCGCCGTTAGGATCCAGCTCGGCGTGAGGGTGATCAGGAAGTAGTAAGGGGACCGGCCGACGACCCGCGCGACGATGAGCGCGGCGACGAGGGCCGTGGTGGACAGGACCGTAAAGGTGGCGATCCCGGCGGCGAGTCTGGCCCCGATCGCGCCCCGAAGGGCCCGGTACAGGGCCCACGCGCCCGCGCACTCGGACCAGTTCAGCAGCGTGTTCAGCCCCACCAGGGTGATTCCACCGTGTCCGAGCAGCCCGCACGCCAGGTTGACCAGGAAGACGATCGGGGCCGAGGCCAGCGGGCCCATCAGGATTCCTATCAACCCTGTGAGGTTAATATGAGCGTGCAGGATGGGCACCTGCATCAGCGCGAAGGAGAGGCCGGCGAGGAGCCCGGCCGGGACGAGCCGCTCGCGCGGCATCTTATAGATCCCTAGGGCGACAACGGAGCCCGCGAGGCCGTAGCAGAGGGCGCACCAGCGCAGCGGGATCATGCCGTCCGGCAGGTGCACGTGGGCTATCGCCCGTCCCCCCGGTTCGATGATGGGCACCATCAGGAACTCTAATGCCGTTCTCGTATTAAATTCAGCGCGTCGGACCGCCCAGGGACGCGTTCTCCATGGGCAAGGCCACCGTCGCGACCGCGCAGCTGTCCTCCTGCGTGGGCTGTCACGTGTCGCTGCTGGACCTGCACGAGCGGCTGCTTGACCTCCTGGAGGACGCCATCGATCTCCAGTACTGCTACGTGGTGCTGGATCAGAAGGAGATCCCCGAGGAGATCGACGTCGCCCTCATCGAGGGGAGCATCCGGAACGAGGAGGACCTGGAGGTGGCGGAGGAGCTCCGGGAGGCCGCCGAGGTCGTCGTGGCCGTGGGCACGTGCGCGTGCTTCGGGGGCGTGCACGGGCTGGCCAACCTGTACGACCGGGAGGAGCTGCTCAAGTGGGTGTACGAGGAGTCACACAGCACCGACGACGAGGGCGAGGTTCCCAGCGAGGTCGTCCCGAAGCTCTTCGAGTACGTGAGGCCGCTCGGCGAGGTCATCGACGTCGACTACATGGTCCCGGGCTGCCCGCCCAAGCCGGACGCCATCGCGGAGATCGTGACGGCGCTGCTGGAGGACCGGGAGCCGGAGCTCCCGAGGACCAACCTCTGCGAGGAGTGCCCCCGGGAGAAGGAGGACAAGCCCATCGAGGAGATCAAGTTCCGGACCGGTCAGGGGAGGCCGGACCCGGACAAGTGCCTCCTGGAGCAGGGGTACCCGTGCCTGGGCCCGGCGACCCGGGCCGGGTGCGAGGCGGCGTGCCCGTCCCGAGGACTGCCGTGCCGCGGCTGCAACGGTCCCACGGAGGAGGCCGTGGACCAGGGCGCCGCGTTCCTGGACGCGCTCGCCTCCGTGTCGTTCGAGGCGGACGTGGACGTGGAGGAGCTCCTGGAGGGTCTCGTGGACCTGCCCGGACGACTCTACATGTTCTCCCTGGCGTCCTCCATCCTGAAGGGACACCGGGACGTGATCGGGGGTAAGTAGGGTGTCCGAGATCAAGATTCACCCTCTGACGAGGGTGGAGGGACACGGAGAGGTGATCATCGAGGTGGAGGGCGGCGAGGTCAAGGACGTCAAGTTCGCCGTCCTGGCCGTCCGCGGCTTCGAGAAGTTCGTTCAGGGCCGGCCGGCGGAGGAGGTCCCGTACATCGTGTCCCGCATCTGCGGGATCTGCCAGACCGCGCACCACCTGGCCGCGTGCAAGGCCGTGGACGGGTGCTTCGACGTCGAGCCGCCCGAGGGCGGTCACAAGATCCGCTGGCTGATGCACCTGGGCAACATGATCCACAGCCACGCCCTGCACTTCTACTTCCTGGCCGCCCCGGACTACGTGATCGGCCCGGACGCCGACCCGCTGCGGCGGAACGTGGTCCAGATCGCGAAGGAGAACCCGGAGCTCGGTAAGATCGCGATCGAGCTCCGCAGGTTCGGTCAGGACATCGTCGAGGCGACGGGAGGCAAGGCGATCCACCCGGTCGCCGGCATCCCGGGCGGGGTCTCCGCGCCCGTGGACGAGGAGGACCGGGACGAGCTCTTCAACCGGGCGGAGGAGATGGTGGAGAGGGCCTACGAGGGTGCCCAGGCCGGGATCGAGGCCATCCGGGAGACGCTGGAGGAGTACCGGGAGAAGCACGACCTCGACCTGCTGGAGACGCTGGGTAACATCGAGACGTACCACATGGGCCTCGTGGCGGACGGGAACCGGCACGAGTTCTACGACGGCGAGGTCCGCGTCGTGGACCCGGAGGGCAACGAGTTCACGCGGTTCCAGCCGGACGAGTACCTGGACGTGATCGCCGAGCGGTCCATCGAGTACTCGTACGTCAAGCACCCGTACCTGAAGGAGGTCGGGTACCCGGACGGGATCTACCGCGTCGGGCCGGGCGCCCGGCTGAACGTGTGCGAGGAGATGAAGACGGACCGGGCCCAGGAGCTCTACGAGGAGTACGTGGACGAGTTCGGGGAGTGCGTGAACTACTCGCTCACGATCAACTGGGCCCGGGTGATCGAGCTCGTGGCGGCGTGCGAGGAGGCCAAGATGCTGCTCGAGGACGACGTGATCACGGAGGAGGACGAGTGCAAGGAGGACTACGAGCCGCAGGAGGGAGACGGGGTCGGCATCGTGGAGGCCCCGCGCGGCACGCTGATCCACCACTACAAGACGGACGAGGAGGGCCGCGTCACCGAGGCCAACCTGATCGTGGCCACCACGCACAACGTGCCCGCGATCGAGATGGCCCTGCGCGACGCCGCGAAGAAGCTCGAGGACGAGCTCGTCAAACTCGCCGAATAGGCCCGAGGGGGTTGAGCCGATGGCCGAGAAGAAGGACGTGCTAAACTACCTCGAGATGATCATCCGGAGCTACGACATCTGACTGTCGTGCGCGGCCCACACGCTGGAGCAGGTCAAGATCCGGGTCAAGAAGCGCCAGGACTAACGCCCCCGGCCGATGAGGGCCCGGGGGAACCCTAACGGGACCCCGGGCCGGATGGCCCGGGCCGGCCCCACCACCACGCCACCCCGTACGCGACCAACGCGAGCGCGGTCTCCCACGGGACCCTGTAGAACCCGATCCGGAGCATGACCGCGTCCACGAGGACCGAACCCAGCATCCCGGGTGCCACGGTCATCGCCAGGAGCCACCTCGGCATCCCGTACCGGAGCGAGAACCACGCGAGGGACGCGAACCCGACGACGGC
>JAMOPY010000040.1 GCA_027064305.1 Methanobacteriota archaeon | reverse complement strand
AGGGCCTCCCCGGCCCGGTAGTACAGGTGGAAGACCCGGGCGGTGATCGCCTCCAGCGCGTACGGGTTGATCCGCTCCAGGTGCCGGGCCACCTCGCGGTCGAGCACCAACCGGTGGGTGACCTCGTACAGGAGCTGCCCCAGGGCGCCCGCGAGCGCCTCCTCCACCGGGGTGCCCGGGGACTCGATGACGGGGCTCAGCGCGGCGATCAGGCCCAGCAGCCTCGACACCCGCTCGAAGAGCGCGGCGGCCTGGCCCGGGGTGCTCAGCGAGAGGATCCAGTCCCGGTCGAGGAACAGCGAGTGGAACTCGCGCAGCAGTTCCGCGTGGAACGGGGTCAGCTCCCGGGTGGTCGGGTCCAGGAGCAGCAGGTCGAGGCACGCGCCGCGCACGGCCCGGGAGAGGGCGAGGCAGGCGACGCCGAACTCCAGGACGTCCTCCGCCAGGGCCCCCCAGATGCGGTCGGTCTCCGCCTTCACGAGCTGGTCGACCAGCAGGAGCTCCAGCTCGAACATCCCGGGGTCCGAGACGGGACCCTCGGGCAGCAGGATCCGGCCCAGCTTGGCGGGCAGCGAGGCCACGAAGAGGTCCCACTCGCGGGGCTCCAGCCGCTCGGCGAGCGCCCGCACCCCCGTCGTGTAGTCGGCCGGCCCGTACAGGGCCGCGGCGGCGCGTCGGGCGGCCTCCTCCACCGGCAATCCCTCCACCTGCACCCCGTACAGGAACTTCACCGCCCACGCCTCGTACCAGCTCGGGTCCGGTCGGAAGTCCGGGAGCTCGAGCACCCGGACCGGGAGGGACTCGTACCACCGCCGCAGCGCCTCCAGACCCCGGCGGAGCAGGCCCGGGTCGACGTGGATCCTCGAGAGCGCGGCCCGGAGTTCCGGGTCCCGGCACCCGCCCCGCAGCCGCTCCAGGAGCCGCTCCAGCTCCGACGGTGGGCACCGCTCCGAGGCCCTAAGGACGCACGCCAGGTGCGCCTTGAGCAGCGCGAGGCCCGGGGTGCACCGGGCGAAGACGGACTCCAGACCCTGGCAGACGAGGACCGGGGCGTAGACCGGGGAGCCCGTGAGCCCGTACCCCTCGGCGAGCCTCACCAGGCCCGAGCTCCTCATCAGGTAGGCCAGGGAGACGCCGCGGTCGTTGATCAGGTCCGTGGCGGAGAGCAGGAACAGGGTGGGTCGTTGAGGCGGCCGCAACCCCTCGGTCGCCCTCCAGGCGGCCTCGGACGGGAGCGCGTTCGGGTCCAGGGCGTACAGCAGGCGCCCCGTGGGCAGCACGGAGGGGTCCAGGGTGGGGTCGCCCGGGGGCCCCACCGGGATCCGGCGCCCGGAGAGCGCGCTCAGCAGACTCTCGATCTCGAGCCGGGCGGACTCGATCACGAGCCGCCGGATCCGCTCCGCCTCCCGGTAGAGGTCGGGGTAAAGGGACCGCAGCTCCCCCGGGTGGGACACCAGCCGGTCCCACTCGCCCCAGAGCTCGTTCAGGAGCCGGAGGGCCCGGTCGGGGTGGCCCCGGAGCATCCGATCCAGCTCGTCGAGGCTCAGCCCGCGGCGCTCGAGCTCCCGCCTCAGGAACTCTCGGAAGAGGACGGCGCGCACGTAGGCGCGCGCCTCGTCCGAGGTGACCAGCCCGTACACGTGCAGCGAGCGCGCCAGGCTCGCCGGCACCGGGCGCTCACCGTGGGCCTGCATCGCGTGCAGGTAGAGGTGCAGCCGGTCCACCAGCCGCTCGAAGCCCCGCTCCGTCCCCGCCATCCGGACCACGTCCTCCCAGGAGAGACCCATCCACTCGTACAGCCGGGTGACGCGGAGCGCCTCCAGGATGAGCGGACGCAACCGCTCCGCGAGCCCCGGGCTGCCGGACTGGAACCAGTGGAAGCACTCGTGCAGCGCCTCCACGAGCGTCCGCAGGTAGAACTCGGTCGCCGTCTCCGGGGGCGGCGGCAGGTGCCCGATCACCACCGCGCTCGTCCTCCACTTGACGTTCAGCAGCTCCCCACTCGTCACGCACCATAGGTACACGTGCGGAACGTCCCCGAGCAGCACCGTCGGGAAGTCCACGTGCGAGGGGAGCGTCCGACGCAGCGGCAGCCACTCCAGCGTCCCGTGCGTGCCCACGTGCACGACGACGTCGACCGTCCGCTTCAGCCACAGGTACACGGCCAGGTAGTGGTGCGGCGGCGGGAGCAGCAGCGAGTGGTACGCGACCGACGACTCCAGCGAGCCCCAGAGCCAGCCGCGCGGGGGCTGAGGCACCAGCAGCACCTTCCCGAACCTCAGCCCCGGGACCACGAAGTACCCGTCCACGACCATCACGTCCCCGGGCGGCGGCCCCCACCCGAACAGGCCCGTGCGGTACCCCAGCAGCCGCTCCAGCCGCCGGCCCGCCTCCAACGCCCGCTCGAACGCCCGGCGGAGCTCCGACGCGCCCAGGCGCCCCGAGGCGTACTCCAACACCGCCTCCGCCAGCCGGGAGAGCTCCCTCAGCGCCCCCTCCCGGGCGGCCTGGAGCTCCCTAGGATCGCCGGAACCGACCCCGACCGGCCCCACGGACGACAGCAGCCGCCGCGCCTCCGCCAGCAGCGCCTCCAGGTCTCGCCTCAGCGACTCCAGCTCCCGCCCGCCCAGCGGCGGTCTCAGCAGCCGGGCGTACCCGTAGAGGAGCCCGGGCAGACCGTCCTCCACGTACAGCCGATCCACCTCGGGCAGCCGCTCGTACCACCGACGGTACGCGTCGACGGGGATGAGCGCGAGGTAGGCCCGACCCTCGTACATCCGACGCAGCCGCTCCCCGCTCCACCAGCCCACGTTGATCCCGTACCGCCAGACCAGCCGGGCGAGCTCGGCCTCGAGCCTCCTCACCAGCCGGGCCGCCTCGTCCCACCGGCCAGCCCGCTCGAGCCGGGCGATCTCCAGCAGCTCCCGGTCCCAGGGCGTCCTCACGTCGTAGCCCGCGGCCTTGAGATTGGCCAGGATGTTAACGAGCGAGCCGAACACGTCCAGCCCATCGGCGGTGACGGACTCCCGGCCCGGGGGCCAGTTGTAGTAGACCAGGGCCACGACCTTCTCCCGGTTGGGCCTCCCCGCCAGCCCCCGCCAGCGCGCCTCGAGCCTCCCCACCAGGGCCTCGTTCTCCGGATAGGGGCGGCCCGCCAGCCGGGTTGGCGGGGTGACGAGCAGGCCCCTCGAGTCCGGCAGCACGACCTCCCGGAAGAAGGACGGGGTGGGGTGACCCAAGGGGTCCGCCCAGTACTCCCCCGGCGGCACGCCCGCGTCCGGCTCGTGGAACTGCAGCGGTTGCGCGCCCGCGGCCCCCGCGGGCTGGATCGACACCGTCAGCAGGAGAAGAACGAGCGGGATCGGCACGATCCCGGTCTCCCCCGGGGATCGCACCGGGGACCCGGGTGGCCCGATAAAGGTCATTCCCGAAACCTTTTTGGTACTCATCGGTAACAACTCCGGGCCGGAAAGTACTACCAACGTGCCACGGGGGATTGCTCTAAGTGAGATTAGCGCTGCTCACCCTGATTGGAGCGCTGGCCCTGGCCGGCGCCCCCGCCGCGGCCTCCCTGCAGGACTACCGACAGGCCTACCTGGACGCCGCCAAGATCGAGGAGTACGGGGGCAAGCTCCGGGAGGCGCTCAACACCATCGGCGGCTTCCAGCCACCGTGCGGGCTGAAGGTGATCCCCACGGCGTACCCGTACATGGCGTTCAAGGACGACAGGAACGCGATCCAGGCGGCGTTCCAGGGGACCGACGTCGCGGAGTCCGGCTCGTGGGTGGAGGTGGGCCCGGGCGACTTCCGGGCGCTGATCTACGGGATCGGCGAGCTGGGGAAGGACTGGTTCAAGCGCGTCAGCACCGTGGTCGACCTGGCGCAGGAGCCGGCCCGGTGG
The DNA here is from genome assembly GCA_027064305.1 of Methanobacteriota archaeon. Taxonomy (GTDB): domain Archaea; phylum JAADCQ01; class Methanopyri; order Methanopyrales; family Methanopyraceae; genus Methanopyrus. The sequence goes on along the minus strand of JAMOPY010000040.1, from coordinate 52,663 downwards.
GCGCTGAAGGTGCACGAGGAGACGCACGCGTGGGAGGGAGCCGTGGAGAAGGTGGGTGAGACGTGGGACGCGTGGGAGCAGCACAAGGGCTCCGATGACCTGAAGACGGCCATCGCATCCCGGACGCTGGCGGTGCTGGGGCTGGTCGTGTCCGGGAACTGGCGGGCGATCTTCAACGAGGTGAACAAGGCCGCGCGCGTAGCCGAGAACCTCGGGAGCGTGACGATCCCGGCCAACGTGTACGGCAACCAGTCCGCCATTACGCTGGACCTCAGCAAGTGCGAGACGCCCGAGGACGTGGCGAACGCCATCAAGAGGGACTTGATCAACGCGGTCTTCGGCGACAGCCAGCTGATGCCGGACCGCGTGATCCAGCTCATCGACAAGGAGGCGAAGCACTTCGGCCTGGGCGACAACTTCGTCGAGACGTACCTGGAGGGCGGTCAGTACCAGCCGCACCCGGGCGGCTTCACCAAGGACGAAGTGAAGAAGGTGATCGAGCTGTTCAGGCAGGGTAAGGATGTCTACGGACAGCCGTTGCCGGAGGAGGCGCTGGCGTTCGCGGTGCTGTTCAGCATTGAGAAAGTGTGGAAAGAGTACGAGGAGTACGTGCACCAGTACGGTCACTTCTTCCCGCCCGCGGCCGAGGACGCAAAGCTGGCGCGTGACGAGATCCAGAAGGCGGTGAAGGACCTCGAGTCCGTGCTGGACCGGCTGAACGCGTGGGCGGACGTGGGGGTCACGAAGGCCCGCCTGGAGTCCAACCCGATCGAGTGCGCGCCGGCGGTGAAGGACTGGGCGGTGGGGCGGCTGTTCGACGAGGTGCGGGCGCTGCAGCAGAAGGTCAGTCGGCTGGAGCAGAAGGTGGGCTCGGGCGGTGCGGCCCAGGGTCAGCAGCGGACCAGTCAGCCGGGCGGCCAGGGAGGTCGGCAGCAGGGTGGTAAGAGTGGTAGTCCGGTGAGCCCGGTGATCGCGCTGCTGGCCCTCCTGGCCGCGCTCGGTCGGCGACGCTAGGCTCGCCCCGTTCCCACCACCCCTTCTTCCGGCTGGGGGTGGGCCGGATGAGGTGGGTGGCGATCCTCCTCGGTCTGGCGCTGCTGGCCGCGCCCGTTCAGGCGGACTTGGTTGGTCGGGTGCAGGATCGGTGCGTGAAGGCGGCGCGGTGGTTGGTGGAGCATCAGCGGCCGGACGGTGGGTGGTTGTACGAGGGGACCAACCGGTCCTCGAGCATGGACACGGGAGTGGTGCTGCTCGGACTGTCCGAGTTCTACGATCGGGCGCCGCAGGATCTGAGGCCGAGGATCCGGGAGGCCGTGGATCGGGGCGTTTCGTACATCCTGAGGTGCTGGGACCCGAATCGGAGGATGTTCTGGGATTACCCGGGGCAGACCTCGCACGAGGACTGGCTGGGGATGTACACCGTTCACGCGCTCATGGGGCTGATCGCGGTGGAGAAGCGGTTCCCGGACGTGGCCCGGAAGCACGGGGTGGATCGGTACGTGTCGGAGGCGCTGGAGCGGCTGATGAGCCTGCAGGGGGACGACGGGTCGTGGCGCGGGTTCGGGCCGGGGTCCTGGCAGGATCCGTACCGGTGCACGCCGATCGTGGTCTGGCTGGCGGAGTGGTCCGGCAAGTACGGGCCCGATGATCCGCACGTGAAGAAGGGGTTGAGGTGGATCGAGGGGGTCCTGACGAAGTCCCCGCTGGGCGGCCTGATCTCGCAGGGGGTCAAGATCGACTTCACCGCGTGGGACTTGCTGGCGTTCTACTACTCCGGGGATCGCTACTACCGGGGCTTCGTGCCGAAGCTGCAGCAGGGGTTGCTGGGGTTCCAGCGGAAGGATGGGGCGTTCGCGGCGCACGCCTCGGTGAACGACCCGGTGTACGGTCCGAACGGGACGGCGGCGCCCTGCCCGCACAAGACGGCTCGGGTGCTCTTCGCCCTGATGAAGACGGGGATGGACCCGCTCGACGATCGAGTCAAACGGGCCGTGGAGTTCCTGCTGAGCACCAAGAGTCAGGATCCGGACGGGTCGTGGTTCTGGCCGTCGATGGACGATCCGAGCAAGCCGCAGGAGGTGGCCTGTCGGGCGTACTCCACGGGGTGGTGCCTGGCGGCGTTGGCGGCGTGGTTGGAGCGGGTGCCGTCGGGCTCTCCGTCCGGTCGGCCGTCCGGTGGTGGCGAGCGGGGTGGGAGGCACGGGCTTCCGGTGATCCCGGTGGTGCCGCCGTTGCCTCGGCGCCGGTCGGGTTAGGCCCCCTCACCCCGGGCCTATCGTTACGGTCGTTGCAACGTTTCCCAGGGGCGCGGTCACTCGAGCTCCTCCAGCTTGGTCGGGAGGTACTCCTCGACCACGTAGTCGAGGGAGTACTTGGCGAAGGCCTGCTGCTCGGCCTTCTTGCCCAGTCGGGCGAGGAGGTCCAGCTCGCGCCGCCAGAACTCGCTGTCGTAGCGGGGGTCCCGTTTCAGCTCTTCGATGCGCTTGCGGTCGGCCTCGGTGAGGGGTTCGGTGGGGAGGTCGTACTCGACGATGTCGGTGGCGGTGACGCCGATGAACTTGGCGTCGGGGCAGGCGAGCTCGTGGTTCAGGTGGGCGGCCTTGGCGCTCCCGCTCCGGATGACCATGTATATGTGCCAGCCGTAGGGATCGCCGTCGGTGAACACGTACACGGGGAGGTCGAGCTCCTCGTTGAGGCGGCGGAGGAGGCGGCGGGTGGCTCGGGCGGCCTGTCCTTTGAGTCCGACGATGAGGGCGTCGAGCTTCTCGTGGGCGCGCTCCTGAACGAGGCGTCGGTACATGCCCATGGTCTCGACGGCGATGACGCGCTCGGCCCCGCAGTCGAGGAGCTCGACGGCGTCCACGTTGGGTGGGATGTTGTAGCCGCTGATGCCGGCCCGCTCGGCGTGGATCTTGACCCCGTCCTCCTCGACGAGGAGGTCGCCGTAGACGGCGGCCCCGTCCTCCTCGGGCCAGATGCCGAACTCCTCGCGCTTGAGCCCGAGGACGGCCTCGAGGTCCTCGACGATGGCGTCGCTCTCGCGCTGGTCCTTGAAGGGGAGGTCCCAGCCCTCGCTCGTGTAGTACAGCTCGCGGAGGGTGGCGGAGCGGCCGGTCTCGACGAGCTCCTTGGCGAAGGCGGCGACGCTCATCATCTGGGCGAGTTTCTTGGCGCCGCGGAGGGTGTTCGGGCGGCGTCGGTACGCGTCGTCGCCGAGGGTGTACACGCGCCGTTCGGGGTCGTACCGGATGTTGGAGGTGGTGCGCTTGGGCACCTCGAGGGGCTCGTCGTGCTCGAGGCAGCGGAGGACGCGGCGGGCGAGTGAGCGGAGTCGGTCAAGGGCGGTCATGGTGGCGCCCCGGTCAGAGGAGCTCGGGGGGCTCGGAGTCCTTCCAGAGTCGCAGCTTCTCGCGCTTCATGCGGCGGCGCTCGCTCTCGAGGTATCGGTACACGCGGCCGTGGGGGGCGCCGGAGGCGAGCATCTCGATGGCCTTGCGGGCGATCTCGAGCTCTCGGGGCTTGCCGATGAGGGCGACGGTTTTGCCTCGGATGGAGACGTCGGCCCCGCTGAGCTCCTCGATGAGCTCGCGGGTGCGGCCCTCTCGGCCGATGATGCGGGCCCGCTGTCGCTCGAGGGCCTTGGGATTGCGGCCGACGAGCTCGTACAGGTTGATGATCTCGAGGCTGGCGTCGTCCTCCCGGAGGAGGCGGAACGCGCGCTCGGGCGAGAAGCCGCGGCCGATGGCGAGCACGCACTCCTTGGCCTTGAGCAGGTCGAGCGGGTCCTTCACGCGCTTGGTCGGTCGGATCTCCACCTCCCCGGTCTTGCTGTCGATGCGCAGCTCGACGCCGGTCTTGCGCTCGATGTACCGCTTCGTCTCGCCGTTCCGGCCGATGAGCACGCCGATCCGGTCCTTGGGGATCTTGACGCGCTCCACCCGCTCGTAGAACTCCTCGGCCAGCTCGGGTTCGCCCTCGGGCGCCTCCTCGTGGGGTTCCTCGGCCACGGAGCTCACCCCCGGATCTCCTCCACGAGCTCGTCGATGGGGGGCGTGTCGACCCCGAGTCGGGTGAAGAAGTTGGTCACGTTGCGGATGTCGCGGAGGAGGAGCTCCTCGGCCAGGGGGTGGTCGAGGAGGACGCCCTGGGAGAAGTCGATGATGCGGTAGTCTCCGTCGCCCCCGTACAGGATGTTGTACTCGCTGAGGTCCCCGTGCACGAGCTCGGCCCGGCGGTACATGCGCCGGTAGTCCTCGAGGATGCCCCAGAAGACCTCCTCCGCGGTCTCCTCATCCTCGGGCGGGTAGTCCTTGATCAGGGGGTAGGGGTTGCCCTCGTCGTCGCCGATGAACTCCATGATCAGGACGTTGTTCATGTGGGCGATGGGCTCGGGGCAGCGGACGCCGGCCTCGTACGCGCGGGCGAGGTTCTTGAACTCCTTCTCGGCCCAGGCGTAGACGATCTGGTGGCGCTTGCGCCCGATCCGGTGGAAGCGGGGGTCGCCCCGGATGTAGCGCCACATGCGTCGGAAGTCGCTGGTGGCGACGCGGTAGAGCTTGACGGCGACGAGCTCGTCGCCGCGGACGCCCCGGGCGACGTTCGCCTCCTTCCCGGTCTTGACGAAGCCCATCAGCCCGTCAAGGTAGCCGCGTCGGGAGAGCTCGTAGAGGGTCATCAGGGTGTACTGGTCGAAGACCTCCTCCTCGACCTTGAGGTCCTCGAGGGTCTTCTCCAGGCGCTTCACCTTCTGGGGCTCGACGTCGACCCGTTCGATGGCGGAGAAGTACTTGTCCTCGGCCAACGGGGCGCCTCCCGGTCGGGGTTAGCCGCCGGGGATGATCTCCTCGAGGAGCTTGATGACCCGCTCGTCCAGCTTGCCCTTGCGCTTGAGCCAGTCCACCTGGACCCGGGTGTACCGCCAGGTGACGTCGGCGCGCTCCGGCTGGAAGTCCCAGGGTTTGACGAGGACGACGTCGCCCTCGCGGATCCAGACGCGCTTGCGCATCTTGCCCGGGATGCGGGCGATCCGGGTCTTCCCGTCCACGCACCGGACCTGGACGCGGTCGTCCCCGAGCATCTTCTCCACGACGCCGAAGATCTCACCCTCCTTGGGCAGCCGGATCTTCTTCAGGGTCTCGTCGTCGATGCGCTTGCCCACCGGGATCACCCCGGGCCGATCGTTCCCGTACCAGGTTAAGTAGTTCCTCGGAAACGCGGACGCAGGCGAGCACCGCGTCCAGTCCCGACGCGGCCTTGGCCGGGCTCCGGGCCCGGAAGGTGAGTTCCACGCGGTCCGCGTCGACGCGGGCGCGGGCGCGGAAGCCGCGGGGTCCGCCCTCCCAGAGGGGACCGTCGCGGAGGGGCGGGGGCAGGTCGCGGAGGAGGAGCCGGCCGCGGAGGCGCGAGGGGGTGGGCCCCCGTCAGGAGGGGGTGCCCACGGCCTTGCGCACGGGTTCGAGGATCTCGGCGAGGTACCGGGCGGCGTTCTCCTTGAGGTCGAGCGGGTGGAGGTCCTCGTTGACGAAGTCGCGCTCGAGCTCCTCGTAGCTGGTGTAGGTCACGTCCCCGCCGTACTTCTCGGGGCGCTCGATCGTGACCTCGTCGTACTCGCGGAAGATGAAGTACCGGTAGATCTCGAGGACGGGGTTGCCCTCGGCCTCGCCCGCCGGGCAGTAGGCCCGCCGGAGCTTCTCGCGGATGGTCTCGGGGTCGTCGTTCACGGCGATGTAGTTCCCCTTGCTCGAGGACATCTTCTCCTCGCCGTCGAGCCCGTGGATGATGGGGGTGTGCAGGCAGGTGGGGGCGTCGTAGCCGAGCTTGGGCAGGACGTCCCGGGCGAGCATGTGGATCTTCCGCTGCTCGAGGCCGCCCACGGCGAGGTCCACGTTGAGGTGCACGATGTCGAGCGCCTGCATGAGCGGGTAGACGGCCTGGGAGACGGGTGGGTTCTCCTCGCGGCGGGCGATCATGTCCATGCTCCGGCGGGCGCGGCGCATGGTCGTGTGGCGGGCCATGCGGTACACGTCGAGGGCGTAGTCCTCCTCGAGCTGGAACTCGGAGCCGAGGACGAACTCCGTGCGCTTGGGGTCGAGGCCGAGGGCCGTGAAGCAGCGCTTGTTGTACTCGGCCAGCTCCCGCACCTCCTCGAGGGAGCCCTTCTCGTTCAGGTACGCGTGCAGGTCGGCGAGCAGGATGATCACCCGAAACCCGGCCCGCTGGAGGTCCACCATCTTGTCGATCACGAGCTTGTGCCCGAGGTGGATGTCGCCCGAGGGCTCGAACCCGACGTAGGCGACGGGCTCGTCCTTCTCCTCGAGTATCCGGCGGAGCTCCTCCTCCGTGACGATCTCGACGGCGTTGCGCGTGACGAGCTCCCAGGCGTCCTCCGCCATGGCGCGCCCCCCGTCAGTCCTCCTCGGGTAGGACCACGGCGCCCTCGTCCAGGACGACGACCGTCACCCGCCGCCCTATTTCTAACCCGTCGAGGGCCCCGGTGTCGAAGCAGTCGAGGGTCTCGCCCGTGCGCTCCAGCACGACCTGGGGCGGGTCGGTGTTCACGACGATGGCAGGCTCGGGCTTGAGGCGCCGGGCCTCCGCGAGCTCCTCCCAGTCCCGGCGGACCCGGGTCCCGTCCGTCAGGCGGCGGAGGGTGCAGCGCTCGCCCACGCCCGTGACCTCGTACGGGGCGCCCTCGAGCTCGATCACGTCCCCGGGCCGGAGGTGTGGGAGCCGCACGGAGATGGACGTGCGGTAGCGCCGCTTGCCCGTGTCCTTGTCGACGCCGACCAGCTCGTGGGACTCCCGCACGGTCCCGCCGAACCGGTCGACGAGGCGTCGGGCCAGCTTCCGGGCGGCGCTGGTCGAGCCGAGGTAGAAGTCGATGCCCTCGTCCCGGTGCTTCACGTCCGAGATGAAGGCCATCGGGTCGCGCTTGAGCAGGGACTCCGCGGACCGCGTCACGAACTCCTCCAGCTCCTTCCGCTCGGACTCCGTGAGCCCGCCGCGGAAGGAGCGCACCTGCAGGATGGCCTCGTAGAACCCGGACCGGTACTTCATGCACCGGTGGCAGAGGGTGAACGTGACCGGGACCTTAAGGTGATACTCCCGGCGGAGTCGCTCCCCCTCCACCTCCCACTCGCCCTCGACCAGGAACGCGACCTGCACGCGGGAGCCGGGGCCGCCCGGCTCGCCCTTGACCTCCAGGGGCCGGACGTCCACCCGGGCCCCCTGAAGGACCCGCATCTCGTCCTCCAGGGCGCGGAGGGCGTACTCGATGAGCAGGGACTCGACGTCCTCCGCGTCCCCGGGCGGGTGCTCCCAGCGGAGCCCGGTGTGACGGCTGAGGCACTGGGCGCAGACCCGCACCTCCAGGTCCTCCGGCACCCGGATCATCGGGTGCTCCTCGAGGAAGCACTCGGGGCACAGCCCCTCGATGAGCGTGGTCGCCTCGCGCCCGCACCGGTGGCAGATCAGCCGGCGCTCACCCCCCGGTGTACGGTCGGTTGTTCGGGACGCCGACGGTGTTCCCCACGCCCACGATGATGACGGTGGAGCCCTCGGGGGCCTCCTCGGCGAGCCGGAGCGCGCGCTTCGCGGCCTCCTCCACGGCGTCGACCACGGGCTTCGGCATCGGGGTGACGGCCTCGGTCGCGCTCATCTTGATCGCGACCGCGTCGAGGTCGATCCCCTCTTCCGCGGCGATCTGCTCGATTTTGTAGCTCTCGTGCCCCGGGTCGCCCATCGCGACGCCCACGCCCTCGCTCACCTTCCCCGTCCGCTCGCCCTCCAGCTTCAGGGCGGCGTCGATGGTGATGATCTTGGCCACGTCCCCGTACTCCCGCACCAGCCGACGGACCGCGCGGCCCAGTCGACCCAGGTTACCGCCCGGGCCGTTCGCCTTGACGATGACCAGGCGGCGCCCCTTGTACTCGCGCTCCGCCGCCACGGTGTCCCGCTCGATCTCCCGCGTCTCGGCGTCCCCGATCAATCGGGCGGCGACCATGGGGCCGACGCTGTCGCCGATGGGGACGCAGTCGAGAAAGGCCTTGGCGCCCTCGTAGTTGCTCTTGATGTACTGCTTGAGCTCGGGCAGGACCATGGTGAGGAGCAGGAGGAGCTGCAGGTTGTTCGTCTTCTTGGCCGAGAGGAGGAGGTGCCGGAGGTACTGGGTGAGGGCGTGGATGGTGAGCACGCAGCTGAGGGCCTTGCTCATGTTGTCCACGTCCGCGCCCTTCCGCTTCCCGGTCAGGATCCGGGCGTAGGAACGGAGCTTGTCCTCGCTGCGCTCCACGAGGTTCTCCAGCCGCTCGATGATCCCGTGCGGGTCGAGCTGCACGGGCTGCACGATGAACATGTTCGCGGCGCGCTTGACGATGGTCCGGGCCTCGTCCCGGTCGCACCGGGCCCGGGAGACGACGATCTCCTGGACCCGCTCGTCGATCCGGGAGATCTCGTCGATCTCCCCCTGGATCCTCCGAACGAGCAGCCACCGGTAGTAGAGCTGCGCCAGGATCCAGAACACCAGGAACGAGAGGATGATGTAGATCAGGTTCGTGAGGATCGAGGAGTCCACGTTCACGGGTCTCCCCCCGGGTCGCCGGAGCGGGAGTACCCCTCCACCCTCCTTCGGGCCTTCTCCAGGATCCACAGCAGGGCCTTCACCTCCTTGTCGGTGCAGCGGGCCCGGGCCAGGAAGCGACGGAACGTCGTTCGCACGTTCCCCCGACGCACCTCATCGATCCCGAGGGCGCGCATGAGCCGATCGAGCGCGCCCACGAGCACCTCCTTCTCCCGCTTGGTCGCGGGTCGGCCGTAGCGCTCCGGCACGTGCTCGTCCTTCGTGAGCTCGTACAGGAGCACGGCCACGGCGTGGGACAGGTTCATCGAGCGGTACTCCTCGCTGGTGGGGATGAACACGGTCGCGTCGCACAGTTCGATCTCCCACGTGCGGAGGCCCCGGTCCTCGGGTCCGAAGACCAGCGCGACCTTCCCGTGGTCGGCGAGCTGCTCTCGGGCCTCCCAGGGGGTCAGCGGGTTCCGGGCGGGGGTCGAGCCGAGCACGGCGGTGGTGGCCACGGCGGCCTCCACGTCCTCGAGGGCCTCCTCCAGCGTGCTCACGATCCGGGCGCGCTCCAGCACGTCCACCGCGTGCATCGCCCGGGCGATCGAGACCTCACCGAGCTCGGCCCGGGGTCGGACGAGGAAAAGCTCCTTCACCCCGAAGTTCTTCATCACCCGGGCCACGTGGCCCACGTTCCCATCGTACTTGGGCTCGACCAGGACCACCCGGATCTCCAAGCCCGCTACCTCCGGGGTGCCGTCCTTGATCGTTGGTACCGTCAGGAACGACTTCAAGCGCCGGCGATTAAACTACTGGGAGGGTCGGGTCGTCCTCGAGACGGAGGAGGGCGAGCGGGTCACCCTGCGCCTGCCCGGCACGATCGCCGGCTGGCTGACCCGGGGCACGAGGGTGCGCGTCCGGGGCGCCGAGGGGGAGGAGGTGGACGCGCTCGAGGAGGACGACGTGGTCGTGGAGCGGGAGTACGAGGGCGAGTGGGTGCGCGTCTGGCCCCCGTTCGAGACCGAGCTGACCGTGGAGCGCACGGACGTGCTGGGCCGGGAGATCTACCGGTACGAGCTCCGGGCCCGGGAGGCGATCTACCGGGAGGACTTCGAGTACATCGTCAGCCTGGAGCAGTACCACTACGCCTCGGAGAAGGACGTGGTGGCGATCTGGGCGTGCCGGGAGTGCGGGAAGGTCATCCGCTCCAACGTCCGCCCGGAGGAGTGCCCCAAGTGCGGGTCCGAGCGGGTTGAGCTGCGGGCGATCCGGGGCTCGCTGCCCGCGTCCCGCTTCATGGTGCTGGAGCTGGTCAACGGGGAGGAGTACGAGCCGGACATCGTCGCGTACGTGCGCGTGGACCCGCCCATCCCGAAGCTGAACCGGCGGCTGGACGGGGACGTGGAGCGGAACATCCGGGAGAAGGTGTTCTCCGAGGACTGGTTCCACCCCACGTTCGAGCCGGAGCGGGGCAAGACGCTGGAGGAGATCCTGCACCGGTGCGACACGCGCGCGGCGCGGATCGCCCGGGTGGTCGTGCACCCCGAGTACCGGGCGGACGGGATCGGGCGCACGGCGGTCCGGGCGGCGGTGGAGTGGGTCCGGGAGGCGCGCGTGCCGGAGATGAAGGCGGAGAAGCACCTGATCGAGGTGATCGCGCAGATGGCCCGGTACCACCCCATCTTCGAGAGCGTCGGCTTCATCTACCTCTGGGACACGGGCTCGGGCCGGCCGTACCTGGTGAAACCGCTCACGCGGGAGGCCAAGCGCGCGATCGCCGAGTTCCTACGGTCGGACCGGCTGGCGCGCCGGCACGGGGGCCGGCTGTACCGATCCCGGCTGAAGCGGCTCGAGGTGGAGCCGCTGGAGGGGCCAATCCGGGTCAAGGGCCTGCACAAGATGTTCACGGCCGAGCTGGACGTGAAGGGGCTGCCCCGGGAGATCGTGGAGCTGTTGGAGGCGTTCGGCGTCCTGCACCGGCGCATCCAGCAGTACGCGCTGCAGGACGTGAACCTCGAGGTGGAGCCGGGCGAGCTGGCGGTGATCGTGGGGCCCAGCGGGGCGGGCAAGACGACGCTCGTACGCATGATCATGGGCGCGCACGATGAGTTCCTGGAGTCCATCCGGCGGGAGCTGCTCCGGAAGCTCTCCTCGCCCATCGTGTCGCGGGCCCTCTACTCGATGGGCACCACGCCGGAGGAGGTCGTGCGCGAGCTCGTCGAGGAGATGTACCGGCCGGACAAGGGGAGGGTGGAGCTCCCCGACAACACCCGGCTGGCGGCGATGATCCCGGGTGAGGTGGAGCCGGACATCAACCCGGGCGTGACCATCATCGAGGACCTGGTGTCCGTCACGGGCGACGTGCACCTGGCCGTGGAGATCCTCAACCGGTCGGGGATCTCGGACGCGGTCCTGTACCGCAGCCCCTACGAGCGCCTGTCCCCGGGTCAGAAGGAGCGGGTCCGGCTGGCCCGGATGATCGCGGAGGGCGCGAACCTGATCGTGATCGACGAGTTCTGCTCGCACCTGGACCCGAAGACGTCGATGCGGGTGGCGCGCAGCTTCTCCGAGATGTGCCGGGAGCTGGGGATCACGGCGATCATCATCACGCACCGGTCGGAGGTGATCGACGCGCTCGCCCCGGACAAGCTCGTGTACGTGGGGTACGGGCTGGTGGGGGTGGAGGAGCGAGGGGGCTGATCACTCCGACTCCTCCGGAGGCACGGCCAGCACCGGGCACGGGGCCCGGGCGATGACCCCCTTCGTCGTGCTGCCCAGCACGAATCCCTTCACCCCGGTCAGGCCCCGCGTCCCCATCACGATTAGGTCCACGTCCCGGTCCTGCGCCTCCTCCACGATCCCCTGGACGATGGACGGGGACTCCACGACGACCGGCTCCGCCTCCACCCCCTCCTCCTCGGCCATCTCGCAGACCTCGTTCACCACCCTCTCCGCCTCCTCCACGAGCTCCTCGGGCAGCTCGTAGGAGGGTTTCGTGCCCAGCGGGCTCCAGAGCGGGATCACGTGCACGGCGACGATCTTGGCGTCGAACTCCTTCGCGAGCCGGATCCCCACCTCGGCCGCCCGCTTCGAGTTCTCGGACCCGTCGGTCGGGATCATGATCGTTTTGAACAAGTCGGATCCCCCCGACCCCGGCTGCGGATCGAGATATTACCGTGTCGATCGGGGGAGCGCCGCGTGCACCCCATGGCCCGGGAGTACTTCGAGCGGCTGGACGAGGAGGACGTGCGCGAGCCGCTCGGCCCGAGGAGGGACTGCGAGTACTACCCGTGCCACTTCGAGGGGCAGGACTGCACCTGGTGCTTCTGCCCGCTGTACCCGTGCCTGGACGAGGACCTGGGTGAGTGGGTGCGGTCCCGAAACGGGTCCCGGGTGTGGGGCTGCCAGAACTGCGACCTGGTGCATCGGGAGGAGGTGGCGAGGCTGCTGCTGCGCGAGGTAAGGAGGGTGGGCGAGGGGAGCATCCTGAGGGGTGCCGAGCGGTTGGAGGAGGACGAGGAGGAGAAGCGGCGGGTGCTCGAGCTGATCAAAGCGAGACGCGGAGGCCGGCGGCGGAGCGAACCGCGTTGAGCAGCTCGTAGTCGATCCGGAACAGCGGGTTGGGGTGGAACTCGCGGTCCAGCTCGCGCCGGACGATCCGCTTCAGCTCCCGCAGCGGGACCGGCTCCGGGTACCGCCTGGGGTTGGAGAGCTCGATCAGGTAGGCGTGGTCCCTGCCGTCGAGGTACTCCCGGAGCTCCCTGGGGGACGCTCGGGCCGCGGCGGCGAGCTCGTCCAGGTTGTCGTCCACGCGCACCCGGCGGATCCCTTCAATCCGGACCTCGCCCAGGACCGCCTTGGTGGGGCTGGAGGCGTACACCACGCACGTGTCCTCGTTCGCGATGGTGGTGGGCAGCCACCGGCGCACCTCGACCGTCTTCAGCCCGTCCAGAATTAGGTCGGCGTACCGGGGCTTCACGGACATCCACACGGGCAAGCCGCGGTGGCCCGCGGTGACCGCCTGCTCCGGGATCTTTGTATTTTTTCGAGTAGAAGTAGGTCGAATGGAAGTAGGGGGTGGGGGCGTGGAGGGGGCTACTCCTTGAAGTGCGGGATGACCTCCTCGCCGACGAGCTCGATGGCCTTCTCCTTGTCCGGGCCGATCGGTGAGCCGACGACCACCTGCGTCACGCCGGTCTTGAGCAGCTCCTCGATCTTGTCGACGACCGTGTCCGGGTCGCCGGCGATGGAGAACGCCTCGATCATGTCCTCGTCGACGAGGCTGACGGCCTTGCCGAAGTCGCCCTTGCCGATCGCCTCGGCGATCTGCTCGGCCTTCTCCTTGTCGATGTCGTGCCGCTCCAGGACGACGTCCGGCGCGCCCATGACGATGAACGCGACGACGATCTTCGTCTCCTCGATGGCCTTGTCCGCGTCCTTGTCGATGGAGAAGCACGTGTACGCGGCGACGTCGATCTCGTCCAGGCTCCGGTCCGCCTCCTTGGCTCCCTCCTCGATGTGCGGGATGGCCTCCTCGAAGTCCTTCGGGTGGGACGCGTTCACCAGCACGCCGTCCGCGATCTCACCGGCGGTCTTCAGCATGATCGGGCCCTGGGCGCCCATGTAGAACGGGATCTTGTCGCCCTGGATGGAGCGCGCGTTCACGTCCGCGGTCCCGGTCTTCACGTAGTCGCCCTCGTACTCGACGGGCCCGCCCTTCAGGTACTCGTAGATGACCTCCTTGGCCTCGCGGATCGCGGTCGCCGGGCCCACCTCGTCCTCGCTCTCGAAGTTCCAGATCGGGACCTTGCACGGGAAGGGGATGCCCATCTTCTCGAACGTGGCCTTGTCGCCCGGGCCCATGCCGATCACGGCGCGGCCGCCGGAGATCCAGTCCAGGGTGGCGATGTTGCTGGCCGTGACCAGCGGGTGTCGGGTGTACGGGTTCGTGATTCCGGGCCCGAGCCGGATGTTGCTCGTGATCACCGCCGCCAGGGTCAGCACGCCCATATACGAGTAGTTGTTGTAGTGGTCGCAGATCCACGCGTACTCGAAGCCGTTGTCCTCGGCCACCTTGATCAGGTGAGCGATCTTCGTGGGCTTGTCGTCCGGCAGCAGCTCGATCCCGAACGAGACCTCCTTCTCCGCCATGCGGGCTACCCCGGGGGATCCGTCCCCCGCCCGGTTTATATACGGGAGGACGGCGGCGCGGGGCGAATCGCAGTTATCCGTTTTCATCCTCGGGGCGAGTAGCGTCTCGGTTCACTCGCGGCTCCCGGTGGTGATATACCTGGAGCGGGCGCGGGGTGTCCGGGGGATCGGGGCGTTGGCGCGGAGCGTCACGGTGGGAGAGATCGCCCAGCGCAGGGTGGTCACGGGCGGGGAGAACGAGACCGCGGAGGAGCTGGCCTACAAGATGCGGGAGCACGGGATCGGCAGCGTCGTGATCGTGGACGAGGAGGAGCGGCCGATCGGGATCGTGACCGAGCGGGACCTGGTCATCAAGGTCGTCTCGCGCGGGCTCCGGCCGGACGAGGTGGTCGCCCGGGAGATCATGTCCTCGCCCGTGATCACGGTCAACGAGGACGTGGACGTGAACGAGGCCGTGGAGATCATGGTGGATAAGGGGATCCGGCGGCTGCCGATCGTGGACGAGGAGGGCCGGCTCGTGGGCATCGTGACCATGCAGGACATCCTCCGCGTGGAGCCGCACATCCTGCGGACGATCGAGGAGGAGATGGAGCGGTTCAAGGAGGAGCTGCGCGAGGCGGAGGAGGTGGAGGAGACGGTCGAGGGCGTGTGCGACCTCTGCGAGACGTACTCGGAGGAGCTGCGCTTCGTGGACGGGATGTGGGTCTGCCCGGAGTGCTACGAGGAGATCCTGGGCCGGGAGATCGACGAGAGCGAGCTGGAGGAGGAGTGACCGTGCTGGCCGGGCCCTCCGGGCTCCCGGAGACCTCCGTCATGCGGCTCGCGACGACCCGCGTCGTCGCGGTGCCGCCCACGGTGACCGTGAAGGGACTCATCGACACGATGACCCGGTACGGGTTCCGCCGCCTCCCCATCATCGAGCCCGAGCGGGAGTCCCTGGTGGGGCTCGTCACCGGGCGCGACGTTCTCGATTACCTCGCCGGGGAGCGGCGCGAGCTGCTCGACCGACGGTACGACGGGAACTTCCTCCTCGGCCTGCACGAGCCCGCCCGCTCGATCATGACGACCGACGTGTACGTCGTCACCCCGTACGACACCGTCCGCAAGGCCGTCCGCACGATGTTCGAGCTCGACGTGGGCGCCCTCCCCGTCGTCGAGGACCGCGACCGCCTCGTCGGCATCATCACCGAGCGCGACGTCGCGATGGACCTGTACCGGGTGCTCGAGGACGAGCGCGTGGAGGACCTCATGACGCCGGACCCCGAGACCGTCGAGCCGGGCACCACCATCCTGGAGGCCGTGAGGACCATGCTCCGGCGCGGGTTCCGGCGGCTACCCGTGGTGAAGGGGGGCCGGCTGCAGGGGATCGTCACCATGACGGACGTGCTGCACCACGTCTCCTCCCAGGCCACCGAGGGCCGGGCCGCCGACCGCGTGGAGGACGTCCTGAGCGAGCCCGTGGAGTCCATCATGACGGAGGACGTGATCACCGTCGAGCCCGAGACCGACGCCGAGGAGGCGGTGCTCACCATGCGCGGGGCCAACGTCGGCAGCCTGGTCGTCGTGGAGGGGGGCGAGCTCGTCGGCATCATCACCGAGCGCGACGTCGTGCACGCCATCGCCGAGCGTCTCTGAGCCCGCCCGGCGTATCGTTACGAGACTCAAAACAATCGGGAACCGGACCGACGCCGGGCCACCAACAGCAGCGACACCCCCAACCCCGCTACCGAGACCGAACACACCCACCCGGACGGCCTCCACCGGAACGCTACCACCGTCGGCCCCGGCGTTCGGATCAGCAACATGTTGTCGATACCACCCAACCGCTCCCCCCGGACCGGCCGCCAGCACGGGAAGTACGGCACCTTCACCCACACGAGTCCCCGACCCCCCACCCACACCCGCGCGTGCCCCAGGCGCACGGCGACCGGGCGCAGGTGCCGGCGGGGTAGCTCCCGGACGATCTCCAGCGGACGCAGGTAACGGACCGGCACCCCCTCCACCGTCTCCACCCGGCCCGGCCCGTACGTCATCACCAGGACCCTCCGCACCCCCAACCTCCGCAGCTCCCGCACCTGCTCCGGCGTGGGCGCCCGATCCATCACGACCACCTCCGGGCGCGCCTCCCGAACCAGCCGACACCGCACGCTCCGGGTGAAGGCGTAGGCCGGCACCACCCTCGGGTCGAACCGGGCCAGCCTGCACAACCTCATGTACCGGTACTTGTTGCCCAGGAAGACCGACTTCACCCCGTCCAGCTCGTACCCCATCGGGACGCGGAACTCGTACACCCGCACCCACCGGTAGTCCCGCACGGGCCGCAGCCCCAGCCTCCGCAGCTCGCGCATGCACTCCCGGGCGTACGGCTTGCGGGCGCTGAGCACCAGGTAGCGGGTCCCCAGCACCCGACCGATGAACAGCGCGCGGTGCACCTCCCTCCGCTTGAAGGAGCGCTGGTACTGAACGATCACGTCCCGGATCGTCGTACCCTCACGGAACCAGCCGAACACGGCCGGCCTCCCCGTCAGGTACGGGGACATCCCCCACATCGCCCGGTACCCCACCACGGCCACCCGGTCCCACGGGCCCGCGTGCCCCTTCACCCACAGCAGCGCGGCCAGCTCGGACCGGGTGTAGTGCACGGGACGGTCCGCGTGGTAGAGGCCCAGGGCCGCGTCGCAGAGGCACCCGCAGCAGAGCAGGGCCAGCACCGGGGCGAGCCGGCGCGGGCTCACGGCGGCCCGGAGCCGCTCGACCGCCAGCCCCCCGAACGCGCACAGCACCGGGGTCGAGAACATCAGGAACCACTTGGGCTCGAACCCGATCGCCTCCATCTCCCGCTGCAGCACGAGCCCGAAGGAGAGGAAGACGGCCAACGGGAGCAGCGCGGCGAAAGGCAGGAAGGCGCGGGACCGGCGCCGGACCGCCAGGAGTAGTCCCGCCCAGCCCAGGAAGAACTGGGCGGCCCCGACGTACTTGGCGTAGCGCGTCTTCCAGTACCCGGGCACGAAGAGGTCGAGCGGGTCGTGAACCGAGGACATGTGCACCCACCAGCGGGGCTTGGTCGTATACAGGTACGTCCGGTAGTGCAGGGCGGGGTAAAGCCACCAGGCGGCGATCATCAGCGCGAGGACCACGGCCGTGAGGGACCAGAAGTGGCCCGGCAGGTCGGGCAGGAGGTCCGGGACCGCGAGCCGACCCCGGAGCGCCTGGGCGGTCGCGTGAAGGAGTCGCAGGAGCGCGTACGCGAGGCACAGGGCCAGGGCGGCCAGACCGGTGCTGTGGTGCGTGAGCAGCGTCAGCGCGAGGAGTAGGGCGAGAAGGCCGGCGAGCCTGCGCCGGTCCCGGCGCGGGTCGTACAGCGCGACGAGGAGTCCCGGAACCAGCGCGTACAGGGCCACGGCCGCGACGGTGGGAATGCGACCCTCGGTGAACGTGATCTCCAGGTGGTTGTACGAGGTCTGGTACAGGAAGGCCGCAAGGAACGCGGACGCCGGTCCCGCCCCGAAGAGTCGGGCCGTCGCGTAGACGGTGGGCCCCGCCAGCGCGTACGCGAGGACGGTCCAGACCTTCCACGCCGTGAGCACGTCGGCCCCCGTGGCGCGGCTCATCAGGGCGGGGACGAAGTAGGAGAGGGGCGGGTAGTACCACAGGAAAGGATACCCGCAGTACCAGTAGTCGGACCACGGTGGATAGGGACGATCCCCGAGCGACCACAGTCGCTCGAGCATCCAGACCTTGGTCATGTGGCCCCGCGCGTCGGCCCCGCTCGGGAACCAGTTCCAACCGTAGTTCAGGGCGGGGGACGCGATCCCCGCCCCGAGCAAGAAAGTTAGGAGCGCCAGAACCGCGTCCCTACGCTCCACGACCCCAGCGCCCCGCGCCCGGGGTGGGACCGTGAGCGGGTCGGAGGAAGGCGTTAATTACCTGTCGGAGCTGCTCGGGGCGGAGGAGTGGAAGGTCCGGGAGGCGCTGAAGCGGGGCACGATCCGGCGCGTGCGGTTGTCGTTTCCGGACTTCGAGTACTACCGGCTCGTCCGGGACTTCTCGGGCCACGAGCGCGGGACGATCGTCGTGCCCGAGCACGACCTGGTCGTCCGCGGATTCCCGAAGATCGAGCGCGCCCTGCTGCTGGAGCCCGCGCTGCGGCACCGGTTCGGCGAGGAGGGCCGCGTGATCGTGGAAGAGAAGATGAACGGGCACAACGTGCGCGTGTTCGAGGTGGAGGGCGAGATCTACGCCGCGACCCGGGGCGGGCTGATCTGCCCGTACACCACGCACCGCGTCCGGGAGCGGTACGGCGAGGCGCTGCGCGCGTTCTTCGAGGATCACCCGGACGCCGTGGTCTGCGCGGAGTTCGTGGGGCGGGAGAACCCGTACGTGTCGAAGGAGTACCCGGAGGCGCCGGACGTCGGGCTCTTCGTGTTCGACGTTCGCGACCTGGACGGGCGGTTCTGGTCGTTCAGGGAGAGGGAAGCCGTGGACGAGTACGGGCTGAGCCGCGTTCGGTGCTTCGGCGAGTTCAGCGTCGACGAGGCGGTGGAGGAGATCCCGCGCATCATCCGGAGGCTGGATCGGGAGGGCCGGGAGGGGGTGGTGATCAAGGACCCGGAGCGGCGGCTGGGGCCGCTGAAGTACACCACGCACGCCGCGCACGTGGAGGAGCTGGAGTGGGCGTTCACGTTCGCGTTCGACCTGGGCCGGGACTTCGTGCTGACGCGCACCATTCGGGAGGGCTTCCAGTCCTTCGAGTGGGAGGAGGACGAGGAGGAGTTGAGGCGCCGGGCGGAGGACGTGGGGCGCGCCATCGTGGAGGGCCTCCGCCGCGCGCTGGAGCGGGCGAGGCGCGGGGAGGGGGCCGTGGAGGAGGTCCCGCTCACCTTCGCCTCGATGCGATGGTACCGACGGTACGAGGAGTTCGTCAAGCGGCTCACCGGGGGCACCCACTCGGTCGAGGTGGTGGACCGGGACGAGGACGGGAGGGTCCGCGCGGTGCTGAGGAAAAGGTACGTTCGGACCGAGGACAAGCTGCGCCAGCTCCTCCGAGAGGGGGTGCTGTAGGTGCGGGTGGAGGTGCCGGGCCGCGGCACGCTGACCGTGGAGCACGTGCTGCTGGACTACAACGGGACGTTGGCCGCGGGAGGGCGGCTGAGCGAGGAGGTGGCGCGCCTCCTGCGCGAGCTGGCCGAGCGGGTGGACGTCAGGGTGCTGTCGGCCGATACGTACGGTACCGTGGATCGGGAGCTGGAGCGGCACGGGCTATCGGACTCCGTGCGCGTGGAGCGGGTGTCGGGCGACGAGCGGCGGCGGAAGGGCGAGGTCGTGCTGGAGCTGGGGCCCGAACGGTGCGCGGCCGTGGGCAACGGAGCGAACGACGAGCTGATGCTGCGCCACGCGGCCCTGGGCGTCTGCGTCCTCGGTCCCGAGGGGGCCTACACCGGCACCCTTCTCGCCGCGGACGTGGTGGTGACCCGGCCCGAGGACGCGCTCAACCTCCTCCTGAACCCCAACGCGCTCAAGGCCACCCTGAGGTGTTGATGACCATGAGGCTGCTGCTCGAGGGGCGCGTCTACCGGCGGGGTCGGATCGTCGAGGCCAAGGTGCTGGTCGAGAACGGGTGGATCGTGCGGGTCTCCCGCTCGATCAGCGAGGAGGTGGACCGGAGGATCCGGCTGCGGGAGGGAGAGGTGGCGCTGCCGGCGCCCATCGACCTGCACGTGCACTGCCGGGACCCGCACCCGGACTACGACTTCGACTTCCGGACGGAGACCCTGCGCCTGCTGCTCGGCGGCGTGGCCACCGCCGTGGACATGCCCAACACCCGGCCCGCCCCGGTCGACGCGGAGACGTTCCGGGAGAAGGAGAGACGAGCCCGGCGCAGGGCCCTGATCGAGGTCATCGTGTCCGGGGCCGTGAGGGACAAGGGTAACGTGCGAGAGCTGGTGAGCGCCGGGGCGCCCGTCCTCGGGGAGGCCTTCCTGGCCCCGTCCACCGACGCCCCGGTCATCGAGCCGTCGGAGGTGCCCGGGATCCTACGGGCCGCGGGCGACGCGCCGGTGCTCTTCCACGCGGAGCTGGGGGAGCTGGTGTCCGAGGACGGGGCGAGCGATCTACTGGACCATCACCTGAACCGTCCCCCGGAGGCGGAGGCGACCGCGGTGGGGCTGCTGGCGGGGGCGGTCTCGGCCGTCGGCGGTCGGGCGCACGTGTGCCACGCCACGCTGCCCGAGTCCGTGGACCTGGCCCGGCGGGCCGGAATGACCGTGGAGGTGACCCCGCACCACCTATTCTTCGACACGCTGAGGGTGGACGCGCGGGACCCGACGCTGAAGGTGAACCCGCCGATCCGGGGCCGGCGGCAACGGCTCGGGCTGCTGGAGCGGGTGCGGCGGGGTCGGGTGGACGTGCTGGCCACCGATCACGCGCCGCACCCCCGGGTGGATCGGTTCGAGGAGGCGCCCTCCGGGGTTTCCTCCGGGGGACTGCTGCTGCCGGCGGCGCTCACGCTGCACCGCCGGTACGGGGTGTCGCTGCGGCGGGCCGTGGACATGATCACCCGGAACCCGGCCCGGATCCTGGGTCGCGAGGACCTGGGGGAGGTGGCCCCCGGCCGGCGGGCCCGGATCGCGGTGGTGGAGACCCGGGAGTTCCGGGTGAGCGCCGAGAGACTCATGGAGGAGGACCGGAAGTTCCCCTACGACGGGCTCCGGATGTACGGGCGACCCACGCGGCTCATCCTGGAGGATCGCGTGTACGACCTGGAGGAGTCCCGGAGGGTCGGTGAACCCGTGCTCGTGGAGGGTGGGTGAGTTGCCCACGGGCGCCCGGCTGCTCGTGGAGTGCCTGAAGGAGGAGGGTGTGCGGCACATCTTCGGGTACCCGGGCGGCGCCATCCTGCCCGTGTACGACGAGATCTACGACGAGGTCGCCATCGAGCACGTGCTCGTCCGGCACGAGCAGGGCGCGGCCCACGCGGCGGACGGGTACGCGCGGGTGAAGGGTGAGCCGGGGGTCTGCATGGCCACGTCCGGGCCGGGCGCCACGAACCTGGTGACCGGGATCGCGACGGCGTACATGGACTCCTCCCCCGTGATCGCGATCACGGGCCAGGTGCCCACGGAGATGGTCGGCCGGGACGCGTTCCAGGAGGTCGACGCCGTGGGCGTGTTCATGCCGATCACGAAGCACAACTACCAGATCCGGCGGCCCGAGGAGGTCCCCAAGGTCGTGCGCGAGGCGTTCAAGGTCGCGACCGCGGGCCGCCCGGGGCCCGTGCACATCGACGTGCCCAAGGACGTGCAGGAGGCGGAGACGGAGGCCGAGATCCCGCGTCGGGTCGAGGTGGAGGGGCTGAAGGTGGTCAAGCGGGGGCACCCGCGTCAGATCCGGCGGGCGGCCGAGCTGCTGGCCGAGGCGGAGCGGCCCGTCATCCTCGCGGGCGGCGGATGCGTCCTCTCCAACGCGACCCGCGAGCTGGTGGAGCTCGCGGAGCTCCTGGGCGCCCCCGTCGCCACCACCCTGATGGGCAAGGGCGCGTTCCCGGAGGACCACCCGCTGGCCCTCGGCATGGCCGGCATGCACGGGACCAAGGCCGCGAACTACGCCCTCACCGAGTGCGACGTGCTCCTCGCCGTCGGCTGCCGCTTCTCCGACCGCACCACCGGCGATCCCTCCGGGTTCGCCCCGGACGCCAAGATCATCCACGTCGACATCGACCCGGCCGAGATCGGCAAGAACGTGCCCGCGGACGTCCCCATCGTGGGCGACGCCAAGCTCGTCCTGCGCGACCTGATCAAGGAGCTGAAGCGCCGAAAGGGCCTCCGGGACCGAACGCGCTGGGGCGACCGGATCCGGGAGCTCAAGCGCGAGGTGGAGCTGCCACCGGAGCCCACCGAGTCCGGGGAGCGCGTGCACCCGAAGGAGCTCGTCCGCGTCCTGCACGAGGCGCTCCGAGACCGGGACTTCATCGTCGTCACCGACGTGGGACAGAACCAGATGTGGATGGCCCGGTACTTCCCCGTCGAGGAGCCCCGACAGTTCATCTCCTCCGGCGGCCTGGGCACCATGGGCTTCGGGCTACCGGCCGCGATCGGGGCCAAGGTGGCCGCGCCCGAGAAAACCGTGATCGCCGTGGTCGGGGACGGCGGCTTCCTGATGACCGCGCAGGAGCTGGCCACGGCCGTGGACAACGACATCGAGGTGAAGGTGTTCGTCATGGACAACCGCCTGCTCGGCATGGTCGCCCAGTGGCAGCGCCTGTTCTACGACGAGCGACTGTCCGAGTCCAAGCTCGACGAGCGCACGGACATCGTGCAGCTGACCGAGTCGTACGGGGCGACCGGGATCCTGGTCGACGACCCTTCGGACCTGGAATCGGCCGTGGAAGAGGCGCTGGAGGCCCCGGGCACCGTCGTGGTGGACGTCCTCGTCGACCCGGACGAGATCATCCCCATGGTGCCGCCCGGGGGCGAGCTCCGCGACATCCTGGGCGAGGAGTGACGGGCCGGCGAGGAAAAAAGGAAAAAGAAGGGGCCCGGGCCTAGACCCGGGCCTCCGACTCGATCACCCGCGGGACCAGCAGGGCCGAGCACATCTCGGGCATCTCCTCCTCCGACTCGCCCTCCTCCCGGTCCGAGCCGACCAGGGCCCAGAGCACGTGCCCGAGGCCCATCGGGGGGCACCCCCTCCTTCCCCCGGTACTTTCGGGTCGGTAAAAAAGAAGACGCGTTAAAACCGGGCACCCGGGTTCCCGAATCGGGACCCTGGTTCACGAACCGGGCACGGCAATGTTCGATCAAATTCGAAAAAGTTTAAAAGGGAGGGCCCGGCCCCGGGCCTGGGGGTGGACCGAGCATGGAGTTCGAGAAGTACCTGGAGGAGTGGTTCAAGGGTGAGACCACCGAGGTGGGCATCTACATGGCCATGGCCATCGTCGCGCGGGAGCAGGGCTACCCGGACGTGGCCGACCTACTGGAGCAGATCGCCATGGACGAGGCCCGGCACGCGGCCGCCGCGGCGCTGATCGCCGGTAAGGTGGAGAACAGCCTGGACGGGCTGATCGAGAAGATGGAGGAGATGATCGAGGGCGAGCAGAACGCCCACGAGACGAGGATGGACGAGGCGGACCACCACTCCGACGAGCTGGACGACGAGGTGATCACCATCCTGAAGGCCACGGCCTACGACGAGAAGCACCACAAGAAGATGCTGGAGGCGGCCCTGGAGCGGCTGAAGGAGTAGGCCCCTTCCCCCCCACCGGGCGAATCGTTATGATTATCAAAACGATAATCCGGGGCGGCGGAAGGATCGTGAGGCCGAACCCCGGGGTGAGAGGGGTGCGCTTCGCCGTCCTCTACTCCCACCCGTTCGGGGAGAGGGTGATCTCCAACCTGGTGAACGAGCCCGGTCACTGCCGCGCCTGCGGATCCGCGTGCGACGGGTGCAAGTACGGGGAGTACTCCCTGCTCGACGACCTGGTCACCGCGGAGCGGCTCCCCGGGCCCGAAGAGCTGCCCGAGATGCTCGAGGATCCGGACGAGTACCTGCCCGAGCTGCCCCGGGTCGACGTGCTGCTGGCGGTCCGGCTGCACCCCGACCTGCTGATGGAGCTGCCGGAGCGGTACGAGATCCGGGCCCTGATCGTTCCCGTCGAGGCGCCCGACTGGATCGACCCGTGGACGGAGGATCGGCTGAGGGAGGCCTGCGAGGGGGCCGGGGTGGAGCTCACCATCGCCCGACCGGGGTGCGACCTGGAGCCGCCCGGCCCCGTGACCGAGCGGTTCTGCGAGAGGGGGCGGATCGGGCGCCCTCGACTGTCCCTGAGGGTGGAGGGCGGGGTCGTGGTGGGGGCCGGCGTGATCCGGTCGGCCCCGTGCGGGTGCACGTGGTTCGTGGCCCGGAGGCTGGTGGGCGTGGACGCGGAGCCGGAGGCGGTGAGGGAGGCGGCGTTCGAGGCGCATCACTCCTTCCCGTGCACGGCGTCGATGGAGGTGGACGAGAGGCTGGGTGACACCCCGCTGCACGTGGGGGCCCGGCTGCACATCCGGGCGGCGCTCCGGGCGCTGGAGCGGGCGCTCGGTGAGGGCCGGACCGCGACCGATAAGTAACGTTGGTTGTACTCCACCTTAACGGTAGTGTAGTGGATTCGGCCGTTCGATGGTGTTCGAAAAATTTATATTGGCGGGCCCCCTGTTCGATACGGGTCGAACATACCCCGAGCCTCGGGGGATCTCCATGTCGGAGGAGGAGCGGTGCCCGTACACGGACGAGGTCGTCCGCGAGCTGGTTGAGCACGCGAAGCGGCTGAACGAGGAGATCCCGGAGATCGAGACCCCGCACATCCGGTGGCCGGTGCAGTTCCCGAAGTGCCCGTACGGTAAGCAGGGCGTGTGGTGCAACATCTGCTCGAACGGTCCCTGTCGGATCACGGAGAAGACGCCGCGCGGCGTGTGCGGCGCCACGGCGGACGTGATCGTGGCGCGCAACTTCCTCCGGCACGTGGCCGCGGGCGCCGCGTGCTACGTGCACTGCCTGGAGAACGCGGCGCGGGCCCTGAAGTCCGTGGCGGACGAGGACTCCCCGTACGAGGTCGCGGACGAGGAGGCCCTGCGGCACGCGGCGGAGGTGTACGGGCTAGACGCCTCGGGCAAGCCCGAGGACGTGGCGGAGGAGATCGCGGACTTCATCCTGGAGGACATCTACCGGCCCCGGTACGAGGAGTCGGAGGTGTTCAAGGCCGTCGTGCCGGACTGGCGGGTCGAGATGTACGAGGAGATGGGGCTGATCCCGGGCGGCGCCAAGGCCGAGATTCACGACGCGCTGGTGAAGACGAGCACGAACCTGAACTCGGACCCGGAGGACATGCTCCTGCACGTGCTCCGGCTGGGCCTGATCACGGGCCCGGTCTCCCTGTTCGGCGTGGAAACGATCAACGACATCCTCTTCGGGAGCCCGCGGATCACGAAGACGGAGGGCGGCCCGGGCATCCTGGACCCGGACTACGTGAACATCATGGTCACCGGGCACCAGATGTCCCTGCAGAAGTACCTCACGGACGCCGCCGAGCGGCTGGAGGAGGAGGCCAAGAAGGCCGGGGCCAAGGGGATCCGGATCATCGGGGCGACGTGCGTCGGTGACGACTTCGAGGCGCGCGCGGAGCACCTGCCGGACACGTACGCGGGCTTCGCGGGCAACAACTTCACGACGGAGGCCCTGGCCGCGACGGGCCTCGTGGACGCGATCGTGAGCGAGTTCAACTGCACGTTCCCGGGCCTGAAGTTCTACGGGGAGAAGCTGGACGTCAAGCTGGTCGCCGTGGACGACGTGGCCAAGGTGTGGGGCGCGGAGCTGATCCTGTGGGACCCGGAGCGCGCGGAGGAGGTGGCCGAGGAGGCCGTGAGGCGGGCCATCGAGGCGTTCAAGGAGCGCCGCTCGAAGCACGAGGACAAGATCCTGGAGCCCGAGCACCGGCACGAGAACGTGGTGGGCTTCGGCTACTTCTCCATCGAGGAGGCGGTCGGCTGGGAGAACGTGCTCAAGCTGATCCAGGAGGGCACCATCCGCGGCGTCTGCGCGATCGTGGGCTGCACGAACCTGGCCAGCGGTGGGCACAACGTGCCGGCCGCCACGCTGGCCAAGGAGATGATCAAGCGGGACATCCTCGTCCTCGGCGCCGGCTGCGTGAACGGCGCCCTGGCCAACGCCGGCCTGTTCAACCCCGAGGCGGCCGAGCTCGCCGGTGAGAACCTCCGACAGGTCTGCGAGGACCTGGGCATTCCGCCCGTGCTCCACTACGGACCGTGCCTCGCGATCGGTAAGATCGAGCACCTGGTCTTCGAGATCGCCGAGATCCTCCGGGAGCAGACCGGCGAAGAGATCGACATCCCGGACGTCCCGGCCGTCGCGAGCGCGCCGCAGTGGCTCGAGGAACAGGCGCTGGCGGACGCGTCCTCGGCCCTGGCGCTGGGACTCACGCTGCACGTGAGCCCGGTCCCGCCCGTGACCGGCAGCGAGGTGGTCACGAAGACGCTGACCGAGGACCTGCCGGATCTCACCGGAGGCGAGCTGATCATCGAGACGGACATGGAGAAGGCCGCCGAGATCCTGGCCGACAAGATCGAGGAGAAGCGGAAGCGCCTGGGTATCTGATTCCTCCCAACCCGTTTTCCGGGACGGTGGTGGGCATGGAGGTGAAAACCCTCACGGTCAAAACCGGGGAGCCGGGCGAGCTGCGGGCCGTGGCGGAGGTCTCCGACGGCCGGATCGTGAACGCCGAGGTGTGCTCCACGACCGTCCCCCTCTCCTGGGAGACGCTGGTCCTGGAGAAGCCCGTGGAGTTCGCCATCGTGGCCGCCGAGCGGGTGTGCCGCGGCTGCGACGCCAGCGCCGGACTGGCCGTGGCGGAGGCGGCCGAGGACGCCCTGAACGTGAGCGTGCCGGACGACGCGAGGCGGGCCCGCGAGCTGCTGAACATGGCCAACGTGGTCCGCGCCCACGCCCGGACGCTGGCCTCCGCCGTCCCGGGCGCGGCGGAGGAGGCCCACGAGGTCGTCCGCGCGGCCCGAGAGCTCCTGAGGATGGTGGGCGGCAAGCCCCACCACCCGCCGGCCGTGACCGTGGGCGGGCTGGAGCTCGAGCGGCTGCCGGTGGAGCGCCTCGAGAGCGTGGCCAAGGACGCGGCCGAGGCGGCGGAGGGGCTCCGGGACCGGGTGGAGTCGGCCGCGGACGAGCTCCGGGAGGAGGTGAGCGTGGAGTCCCGGATCCGGCCGACCGAGCTGAGCGTCTCGGACACGTACACGGGCGAGGTGGACCCCGACAGGATCGAGGTCCTACCCCCCTCGGAGTTCTACCGTATGAGGACCACGAGGAGCCTGGCCACCAACCACGTGGCCCGGTACGACGGCGAGCCCGCGCTGGTCGGACCCGCCGCGCGGCGGGGAGGCGCGGAGCACCCAGCCGACCACCACGTGGCCCGGGCCGAGGAGCTCACGGAGCTGCTGGACCGGATCGCGGACACCGCCTCGAGCCTGGACGCGACCGGCGAGTTCCGCGCCGAGGCGGAGGCCGGCTCCGGCGAGGGGACGGCCGCGGTGGAGGCCCCTGAGGGGACCCTGATCGTCCGACTGCGGCTCCGGAACGGCCGCGTGGACTGGGCCGAGATGATCACGCCTTCCAACTTCAAGGTGGCCCTCGCGGGCGACCTGCTGACCGGGCTGGAGGTCGAGCAGGTGGAGACGGCCCTGCGCCCGCTCGGACTGTCCGGACGGTGCCTCACGCACTAGGGGGTTCGCACCGTGAGGGTGGCCCTGCTCTCCCTCATGTCCTGCGGGTCCTGCGCGGAGAACCTGGAGCTCGCCTGCCGGAGGACGGGTCACGAGCTGGCCTGGTCGAGCCTGACGGACGACGGGGAAGTGCCCGACGTGGACGTCCTGTTCGTGGAGGGCGCCGTGGACTTCGAGGACGCGGAGGCCCAGGAGCGGCTCGAGCGGGCGGTGACCTCGGCCGACACGGTCGTGACGCTGGGCTCCTGCGCCGCCACCGGGGGCTTCGCCCGGCACGCGATCGGCATGCGGGAGCCCGCCCGGTACCACTTCACGGTGTTCCCGGCCGCCAAGTTCGCCGGCACGGACTACGCGATCCCGGGCTGCCCGCCCACCGAGGACGCCATCGCCGCCTTCCTCCGGGCGCTGGAGGAGGGCGACGAGGACCGACTCGAGCCGTACCGGGTCCTGTCCGGGGACTTCCACGGGCTGGCCCCGGACCTGCCCGCGCCCGTCCGCGGCCCGGAGCTGGAGGTGGAGGACGTCCTGCTGACGTCCAACAAGGACCTGTGCCTGGGCTGCGACCTGGACGTCATCGAGAGGGACCTGTTCTGCGTGGGCTGCGGCACGTGCGCCGCCGCGTGCCCGGCGCGGGCCATCGAGCTCGACGAGAAGCCCGAGGTCCGTCAGGAACGATGCATTCGATGCGGCACGTGCTTCGTCGTCTGTCCGAGATCGTTCCGGCCGTAGCCGGGGGGTGAAACCCGTGCGCGGTCTGCTGCGGAAGGTACTCGGCAGGAGCCGGCGCGACGGCGGTGAGGAGCTCGACCCCGAGCTCGTGGGACCGTACCGGAGCGCGTACCTGGCCCGGGCCACGGACGAGCGCGTCCGCGAGGCCGGCCAGGACGGCGGAGTCACCACCGCCCTCCTCACCCACGCGCTCGAGGAGGGGCTCGTCGAGGCCGCGATCGTGGCGACGACCGGGTCCGACCCGTGGAAGCCCGAGCCCACCGTCGTCACGAGCCCGGAGGAGCTGCTCGAGGCGGCGGGCTCGAAGTACGCCATCTCACCGAACGTGAGCCTGCTCGAGGAGGCCGTGAGCGCCCACGAGTCCGTCGCCCTGGTCGGCACGCCGTGCCAGGTCACCGCCGTGCGGAAGGCGGAGCGGTACGCGCACGGGGTGGCCGACGTCGCGGAGCGCGTTCGACTGCTCGTGGGCATCTTCTGCTCCGAGAACCTGGAGTACGAGAACCTGCAACGCCTGCTGCGCGAGGAGCTCGGGGTCGACCCCTCACGGGTGGAACGCATGGACATCACGGCGGGCAAGTTCACCGTGGTCACCGAGGACGGCGAGGAGCGGACGGTGCCCGTCTCGCGGCTGAGCCGGTACGCTAACGAGGCGTGCCACTTCTGCGCCGACCTGACGGCCGAGGACGCGGACGTGAGCGTCGGATCCACGGGCGCCCCGGACGGTTGGAACGTCGTGCTGACGCGCACCGACCGGGGCGAGGAGATCCTGCAGTCCGCCGTGGACGCCGGGAGGCTGGAGACCCGGGAGGTGAGTGAGGGCGATCCGAAGGTGCTGGAGCGGCTGGCCCGGGACAAGCGGGAGCGGGTGCGCGACTCCCGGTGCGCGACGTGGCGCCCCTACCACCCCTCGGGCCCGTGATCCATTTTTTTACCACCCGGCCCCGTTCCCCCGCAGGGGAAGTCGGGATGGAGATCGGTCCCCGGGACTTCCTGCGCGCGTTCATGTACTCGTACGTGGTGACCTCCGCGGAGCTGCTGGGTAACCGGGCCCCGGCCCTGAGGCGGTCCGTGTGCCGCAACGCCGCCCGGGCCCTGCTTCGGGAGCATCGGGAGATGGAGGAGTACGACCCCGTCGACCTGATTCGGGAGGCCGCGGAGAGCCTGCTGGGCGCGGACCCCGAGGTGACCGAGGAGGACTCGGGGACGGTGGTGGAGATCAAGGGTTGCAAGATCTGCACCCGGGACCTGGTGGAGGAGTTCGTGGAGCGGCATCCGAAGCTGCGCGAGGCGGTGTTCGGGTACAACGTGTGCCCGTTCGTGACGACCATGGAGGAAGTGCTCAGGGCGATGGGTCGGGACGACGTGAAGCTGGAGCATGATCCCATAGAGCGCAGCCACTGCCGGGTCATCATTCGGGAGGAGGGGTAACGCCCCCTCCTCCCCAACTCACCCGGGCACCCAACCGGGCAAATTAGATGAGCATCGAACACCGGCGATCCCGGGAGCGGGACGGCCCAGCGGGGGGTCTCAGCATGAGGCTTTTAGTTAACGTTCCAGAAGATATGGCCCGGGCCTTGAACAGCGAGTCTCGGCGCCGGATCCTGGAGCTGCTCCGAGAGCGTGGACCGATGACGCTGTCCGACCTGGCCCGGGAGCTGGGCATGTCCAAGTCGACGGTGCACCACCACCTGAAGGAGCTGGAGCGGGCCGGGCTGGTCCGCGTCGTGCGGGAGGAGCGGGGCGTGCCGAGGCCGCGACGCTACTACGGGTTGGCAGGTCGCCCGGTCACCGTGTCGGGTCCCCGGCTGGATGACGCCGTGAAGTACGTGGCCAGGGCGTTGGAGCGGGGGAGGGACCCGAGGACCTCGATCCTGCTCGCGATCTCGGCCGCCTACCGGTCGGTGATCGAGTCGCTGGGGATCGACGCTCAGGAGGTCCTGTACGAGATCGGGAGGGAGATCGGCCGCCGGCTGGCTCGGAAGGGCGGGGACGAGGGTAGGCTGGAGGAGTACCTGAGCCCCATAGCGGACGACGTGAGGGTGCGGAGGGACGGAGACCGAGTGATCGTGGAGATCGAGGGGTGCCGCGAGTGCTCGGACCTGCCGTACGGTCCCGCGTGTCCCCTGGAGGCCGGGATCATCGCCGGGTTCCTGTCGGAGCTCCGGGGCAGGCGGTACCGGGCCCGGGAGGTGGAGTGCTGCGGTGAGGGGGCGGGCCGATGCGTGTTCGTGGCGGAGCCCGCTAGCGACGAAGAACGCCCCAGGCCCTAGTCGACTTGGACACGCCCTCCACCCACGCCACGAGGGCCAGCGTGGCGGCGATCTCCTCGTCCGTCACGTCCGCGACGTTCTTGGCCGTCTCGGCGATCAGCTCCACCCGACGGTCGTCCCCGGACGCCGCGGCCAGGGCGAGCGCGATCAGGTGCGTCGTCTTGGGGTCCAAGGGGGACTCCTTCCAGACGAGCTCGTGCATCTTCTCCACGAGGTCCGCGTACTCGTCACCCAGCATCTCCCGGGCGTACTTCACGGCGATGAGGCCCTTCTCCTCCTCGTCCCGGGCGGGTTCTCCGGGCTGCCTGGACATGAGTTGGGCACCCCGCACGGTGCATCGCGCGCTCCGGTTAAGCGTGGATCGCGTTCGACCAGGATGGAACGGTTTTTAAGCGGGCGCGCCCGTCGGTCACGTCCGTGAACGTTGGCGTTTCCTTTCTGCACCCGAGGCCGATGATGCTATCAGCTGGGGTCGGGGACCCGGCCCGGGGCTCGCCGGGTGAGGATGCTGCTCATTCACGCGGACGAGATGGCGTTCGAGGCGCGGCAGAGGACCGGGATCGCGGAGGAGGAGCCGCCGACGAAGGAGGCGGAGGTGGAGGACTGCCTGGTCGTGTTCGCGGCGGTGCAGGAGGTCGACGAGGAGGACCCGGAGGCGGTCGCCGAGGCGGCCGTGCGGGAGGTGGAGGACGTCGCCGGCGAGCTGAAGGTGGATCGGATCGTCCTGTACCCGTACGCGCACCTCGCGGAGGATCTGGCCTCCCCGGACGTGGCCGTCGAGGTGCTGAGGAGGATGGAGGAGCTCCTGCGGGAGCGTGGGTACGAGGTGGTGCGCGCCCCCTTCGGCTGGTACAAGGCGTTCCGGCTGGCCTGCAAGGGGCACCCGCTCTCGGAGCTGTCCCGCACGGTCACCCCGGAGGCGGCCGAGGCGGGGGAGGAGCGGGAGGTCGAGTCGTCGTTCATGGTGTACGTGGACGGTGAGCTGAGGGACGTGGAGGAGGTGGACCTGTCGGAGTGCCCCGAGGACTTCCGACGGCTGGTGCTGCACGAGCTGGGCGAGGAGCGGGAGTCGGGCGGGGAGGAGCCGGCCCACGTGCGGTTGATGCGGGAGAAGGGGATCTGCGATCACGAGCCGGCGGCGGACGTGGGTCACGTGCGCTGGTACCCGTACGGGCACGTGATCCGACGGTGCCTGGCGGAGTACGTGGAGGACCTGATGGCGGGGATGGGCGCGGCGGTGGTGGAGACGCCGGTTATGTACGACCTGGGCGAGGAGGCGATCCGGGAGCACGCGGACCGGTTCGGCGAGCGGCAGTACCGGCTGCGGGCGGGCAACCGGGCGCTGATGCTCCGGTACGCGGCCTGCTTCGGGGCGTTCCGGCTGCTCGCCGACACGACGCTGAGCCGACGGCACCTGCCGTTCAAGGTGTACGAGCTGTCGCAGAGCTTCCGGCTGGAGCAGAGCGGCGAGGTGGTCGGGCTGAAGCGACTGCGGGCGTTCACGATGCCGGACCTGCACACGGTGTGCGCCGACATGGACCAGGCGGTGGAGGAGTTCCTGGAGCAGGCGAGGCTGTGCCTGGAGGTGGGGCGGGAGCTGGGGCTGGAGTACGAGGTCGTGCTGCGGGTCACGGAGGACTTCCTGGACGAGCGACCCGAGGTGCTCGAGGGGCTGGCCGAGGCCGTGGAGGAGGTGTACGGGGACTCCAAGCCAATCCTCGTGGAGGTGCTCTCCGAGCGGAAGCACTACTGGGAGTGCAAGGTGGACTTCGCGTTCATCGACAGCCTGGGCCGGCCCATCGAGAACCCGACCGTGCAGATCGACGTGGAGAGCGGGGAGCGGTTCGACATCACGTTCGCGGACGAGTCCGGGGAGGAGCGGCACCCGGTGATCCTGCACTGTTCACCCACCGGCAGCCTGGAGCGGGTGATCTGCGCGCTGCTCGAGCACCAGCAGAAGCGGTTCGAACGGGAGGGTCGGCTGCCCACGCTGCCGACCTGGCTGTCCCCCGTGCAGGTGCGGGTGATCCCGGTGTCCGAGAAGGTGCTGGACGAGGCGGAGAAGGTGGCCGAGCGGCTGCGGGAGGAGGGGTTCCGGGTCGATCTGGACGACCGGGACGAGCCGGTGGGCAGGAAGATCAGGGACGCGGGCAAGGAGTGGGTACCCTACGTGGTGGTTATCGGAGAGGAGGAGGTGGAGAAGGGCACGCTGTCGGTGACGATCCGGGAGGAGTCAACGCTCAAGGAGCAGAAGCGGGTGGAGATGACGCTCGAGGAGCTCGTCGAGCGGCTCGAGCGGGAGACGGAGGGCAAGCCGCGGGTGCCGCTGACCGCGCCGATGCGGCTCAGCGAGCGGCCGCGGTTCGGACGCTGAGCTCAGGACTCCCGCTCCATCGCCACGATCCCGGTTCTCGCGATCTCCACGACGCTGCCGATGTCGTTCATGAGCTCCAGGAGCGACTCCACGTCCCGCGGCTCTCCCACGATCTCCACCGTGATCGTCTCGCGCCCCACGTCCACCACCTCGGCGCCCGCCGCCCGCGCCAGCTCGGCCGCCCTCGCCCGGTCCCTCGTCTTAATTTTCACCAGCGCCAGCTGCCGCTCCACCGTGCGCTCCGGGTCCAGCTCCGAGACCTTGATCACGTCGACAAGCTTGTTAAGCTGCTTCACGACCTGCTCGATGGTCCGCTCGTCCCCGCGCACCGTGAGCGTCATCCGCGCCAGCCCCTCCCGCTCCGACGGTCCCTCCGCGATCGAGTCGATGTTGAACCCTCGCCGCCGGAACAGGCCGGAGACCCGCTGCATGACCCCCGGACGATCCCGCACGAGCACCGACAGGATCCGCCGCTTCTCACCATCCTCCATGACGACGGCCCCCGGGTGCGCGCACCGAAGGGGCTTTTCTGGGTAACACCCCGCGCCTCGGGATGATGCAGGCCCTCCCTACCCGAGGCCGATGAGGAGCCAGCCCTTTCGCTGACCGGGGGCTCCCGGCTTGAACCGGCCCGTGGACGCCCACTGCCACCTCTGCTTCGACCACTTCCGGAGGGACGTGGACGAGGTCGTCGAACGCGCCCGGGAGCGGGTCCTGCGCGTGTACGACTGCGGGGTCACCCCCGGCACCGCCCGGCGCACCCTCGAGCTGGCCCGCCGGTTCGAGGGCTTCGTGTTCCCCACGATCGGCCTGCACCCGCCCCGGGCCCCCCGAATGCAGGACCGGGCCATCGACGAGATCGTCCGACTCATCCGGGAACACGCGGACGAGCTGGCGGCGATCGGCGAGATCGGACTGGACTATCACTACGTGAAACGGTCCAAGGAGCGCGAGCGCATGCGCGAGGTCTTCGAGCGGTTCCTCCGGCTCGCCGAGGAGCTCGACAAGCCGGTCGTGATCCACGCCCGGGAGGCGGAGGAGGACGCCTTCCGGATCCTGAGGGAGCACGACGTGACCGCCATGTTCCACTGCTACGACGGCCCGCCGGAGCTCGCCCGGCGGATCGCGGAGGAGGGACACTACGTCTCCCTCTCCACCATCCACGTCATCCGCGGCCCAACCGACCGCACCCGACGGCTGCTTGAGTCCGTGCCGCTGGACCGCGCCCTGACCGAGACGGACAGCCCGTACCTCTCGCCCGAGCGGGGGAGGCGGAACGAGCCCGCGAACGTCTGGCGGATCGTGGAGCTCGTGGCCGAGGTGAAGGGGGAGCCGGTCGGCAGGGTCGTGGAGACCACGGCCGAGAACGCCCTGGAGTTCTACGACCGCTGAGGGAGAAAACTATAAGTAGGCGGGGTTGGACGCGCGGGGACGGCGGCGGCCACAGCGGCCGGGGCCACACCCGGGCCACATCTCGAACCCGGAAGTTAAGCCCGGCCGCGTCCCGGGTGGTACTGCGCTCCGAGAGGGCGCGGGAAGCCCGGGATGCCGCCGCCGTCCACCCCGAAAATCGTTATGATAATCGTAACGATGGGGGAGGCCGGGTGGACCTCAACCGGATCGCCCGGATCTCCGCGATCCTCCTCCTCGCGGCGCTCGCCGTCGCCCTCCTCGGCGGGCCCGTCTGGCCCCTCGGAGTGCTCTCCCTCCTCGTCGGAGCCCTCGACGTGATCATCTGCGCCCGCCGGGGAGGGGACCGGGTGATGGGGCTCGCGGGCTTCCTCCTCCTAATGGTCGGCACCGTCGTGTTAACCTGCCGCGTGAGGTGAGTGGAGATGACCGGGGGCGGGACGTCCCGGCTGATCCTCGGGCTCGTGGAGATGGGGGAACCGATCCCGAGGTTCCCCGAGATCCGGGACCGGCTGTCCCGGCACCTTCGACGGTACCTCGGGCCCCTGGAGATCCGGGAGCTCAGGGCGAGCCTGCCCGAGGACGCGTACTCCGAGGCGCGCGGCCAGTACCTCGGGAAGGCCCTGCTCGAGCGGCTCACCGAGGTGGACGGACGGTGCCACCGGATCGTAGGGCTCACGCGCGAGGACCTGTACGAGCCCGGGCTGAACTTCATCTTCGGGCTGGCCCGAGTGAACGGCCGTGAGGCCGTGGTCTCGGTGGCCCGGCTGCTGGACGAGGATCGAGACCGCTACCTGGAACGGGTCGTGAAGGAGGTCACGCACGAGCTCGGCCACACCTTCGGCCTGGAGCACTGCGACGATCCCCGGTGCGTGATGAGCTTTTCCAGCACCGTGATGCACGTGGACCGGAAGTCCCCGAACTTCTGCGACCGATGCGCCCAGACCCTGCTGAAGCGCGTGCGCCGATGGTGGTTGGAGCGTTGCCGGAAGGAGTGATCGAGTACGTGGACCGCCGGGGACGTCGCGTCCGGGTGCGCCGGGCGCACCGGCGGGACATCCCCGAGATCACCGAGATCGAGGAGCTGGCGTTCCCGAAGTCCCCCTACCCCACCTACGTCTTCCTGTACACCCTGTCCAACAACCCGGAGGGTTTCCTGGTGGCGGAGGTGCACGGGCGCGTGGTCGGGTACGTCATCTTCGAGGTCCGGAGGTGGCTGAACGAGGGTCACATCGTCTCCATCGCCGTACACCCGGAGCACCGGCGGTGCGGGATCGGCACGATCCTCATGCGGGAGGCGGAGCGCCGGATCCGGGAGCGCGGGTGCGACGTGGTGCGGCTGGAGGTGCGGGAGTCCAACTTCCCCGCGCGCCGGTTCTACGAGCGGCTGGGGTACCGGGTGGAGCGGCGGGAACCGGGGTACTACCAGGACGGGGAGACGGCCGTCATCATGGTCAAGCGGCTGCGAAAATAGTTACGATAATCGTAACGATGCGCCGACTGGTGGCCCCGCCGGGATTTGAACCCGGGCTACGGGCTCCGCAGGCCCGCGTCCTATCCAGGCTAGACTGCGGGGCCTCCCCCCGGTCCCGCCCCCTCCGGACCGGACTTAAAAAACCTGTGGTCGCGATCGGGCCCGCGGGGCGCTCCTCCCCGGCCCGAGGACTCCCGACCGGTTTAAAACACCCTCCCCCCGGGTGAACGCGGAACGCTCCCCGGGGGCGGCCGCGGGTGTGGTGGCGTGACCACGTGAAGGAGATCCAGCAGAAGGCCGAGACCGGGCAGTACGTGGTCCGAGGGTTCGGCACGAGCCGCAAGGTCCCGCACTTCGACGACCTGGTCATCGTACCCGCCCAGGTCTCCCGCCCGCCCATCGACAAGTACCGGGAGCCGTGCCGGACCAAGACCGTGCTCGGGGACCGGTTCGCCGAGCGGCCCCTCAAGCTGGACACGCCCGTCCTCGTCGGCGCGATGTCCTTCGGCGCCCTGAGCCGGGAGGCCAAGATCGCGGTCGCCCGAGGCACCGCCAAGGTCGGGACCGCGACCAACACCGGCGAGGGCGGCATGCTCCCCGAGGAGCGCGAGGAGGCCGAGTGGCTCATCGCCCAGTACGCGTCCGGCCGCTTCGGCGTGTCCGCCGAGTACCTCAACGCCGCGGACGCGATCGAGATCAAGATCGGACAGGGCGCCAAGCCCGGCATGGGCGGCCACCTCATGGGCGAAAAGGTGACCAAGGAGATCGCGGAGATCCGCGGCATCCCCGAGGGCACCGACGCGCTCTCCCCGGCCCGGCACATGGACATCGTCGGGCCTGAGGACCTCAAGATGAAAATCGAGCAGCTCCGCGAGATCACCGACTGGAAGGTCCCGATCATCGTCAAGTACAGCCCCGGCCGCGTCAAGGAGGACGTCAAGATCGCGGCCAAGGCCGGCGCCGACATCATCGCGATCGACGGCATGCAGGGCGGGACCGGCGCCTCCCCCGAGATCGCCACCGAGAACGCCGGCATCCCCACCATCGCAGCCCTCGTCCAGGCCGTCGAGGCCCTCAACGAGCTCGGACTCCGCGACGAGGTCGATATCATCATCTCCGGCGGCATCCGCGACGGGGCCGACGTGGCCAAGGCCCTCGCCCTCGGCGCCGACGCCGTGTACGTCTGCACCGGCGTCCTCATCGCCATGGGCTGCACCGCCTGCATGCAGTGCCACACCGGCAAGTGCCCCAAGGGCATCTGCACCCAGGACCCCGAACTCCGCAAGAACCTCGACGTCGACGAGGCCGCCGAACGCGTCGCCAACTACCTCAAGGTCATCACCGAGGAGTGTAAGATGCTCGCCCAACTCGCCGGCAAGACCGACGTGCACAACCTCGAGAAGGAGGACCTCCGCGCCCTCTCCGAGGACGTCGCCCGCATCACCGGCGTCAAGATGGCCGGCTCCGACGTCGAACTCGCCTAGGGGACCCACCCCCGCTTGATCCTCATCGTCGACAACCACGGCCAGTACGTCCACCTCATCCGCAAGAACTACGACTACCTCAACATCCCCGCCGAGATCGTCCCCAACACCACCGACCCCGACGACATCCGCCGCCGCGCCGACGGCGTCATCATCAGCGGCGGCCCCTCCCGCGACCGCGCCGGCAACTCCCCCCAGATCATCGAAGAACTCGCCGGCGAGCTCCCCATCCTCGGCATCTGCCTCGGCCATCAGCTCATGGCCGAGGTCTTCGGCGGCCGGGTCGACTGGGCCGCCGGCCGCGAAGACTACGCCCGCACCGAGATCGAAATCCTCGACCACGAGGGCATCTTCGAGGGACTCCCCGACCGCATCACCGCCTGGACCTCACACCGCGACGAGGTCAAGGAGGTCCCGGACGAGTTCCTCGTCACCGCCCGCTCCGACAAGTGCGAGGTCGAGGCCATGCGCCACCGTGAACTCCCACTCTACGGCGTCCAGTTCCATCCCGAGCTCAAATACACCGAGTACGGCCCCGACATCCTGAAGAACTTCGCCAAACTGTGCACCAAGGCCTAAAACGGCGGGGGGAGCACCGACGAAGTTCGGGTTCTTCACCCTCCTCGGCTACACCGCCCTACTACTCACCCTCGGCGCCATCGTCGCCCGACTCTCCGAGGAAGCCCGACTCCCCGACATCCCCTTCCTACTCCTCCTCGGATTCCTCCTCGGTCCCCTCACCGGCATCATCCGACCCGAACACGCCCAGCAAATCTTCCCCTTCCTAGGCACCGTCGGACTCATCATCATCCTCCTCGACGGCGGCTTCGAGATCAGCATCGACGTCCTCCGCCGCGTCGCCACCCTCGTCGCCAAGCTCGACCTCATCACCCTCCTCATCACGGCCGCCCTCTCCTCCCTCATCTTCAACCTCGCCTTCCACGTGAACCCCCTCAGCCCCATCGGCTTCCTCTACGGGGCCATCACGTGCGCCACCGACCCCGCCACCCTCATCCCCGTCTTCACCAAGCTCGACCTACCCGCCGAGATCTCCACCACCCTCATCGCCGAGAGCGTGTTCAACGACCCACTCGGCGTCGTACTCACCAAGACCTCCCTCTCCACCATCGGCATCGGAGCCCACCACAACCCCATCGCCCTCTTCCTCTCCCTCGCCGCCGGCGGCGCCGCCGCCGGCGCGATCGCGGGCGCCGCACTCGAACAACTCCTCGCCCGAGAACCCTTCAAGGAGTACGTCGTCCCCATCACCCTCGGCGCCGCCCTCGCCACCTGGTACCTCTGCGAGGAAACCATACCCCACCTCACCGGGTACGAACTGAGCGGATTCATGGCCGTGGCCATCCTGGGCATGTACATCGGCAACCGACTCACCGAACACGAGCACCTCCGAGAGGACCTCCAATTCCTCAAAGGCTTCATGGAGGAACTCTCCACCGTCGTCCGCATCATCGTCTTCACCACCCTCGGCGCCTGCGTCAGCCTCCCACTCCTGAAACGATACTGGCTCGGCGGACTCCTCTGCGCCCTCGGCAACATCTTCCTCGCCCGACCCCTCGGCGTCCTCGCCGGCACCTACCTGCCCCCCAAGGAACCCCTCACCCTGAAAGAGCGCCTCTACCTGGCCCTCGAAGGCCCCCGCGGCGTCGTCCCCGCCGCCCTCGTCGGCACCGTCTACACCAAGATCACCACCCACCCCCACCTACTCCCACCCCACATCACCCGACAAATGCCCCCACACGCCCTCGCCGGCACCATCCTCGTCGCCACCTTCCTCACCATCCTCCTCAGCGTCATCCTCGAAGCCACCTGGGCCCAACCCCTCGCCAAACGCCTCCTACGAACACGCTAACCCCGAGACCAACGGGGGACCCCACCCTGACCCTCCACGAACACCTACAACACGCCCCCGAGACCCTCCACCTCGCCATCATCACCATCAGCACCAGCAAGTTCGAACAGGCCGCCCGCGGCGACGACCCCGACGACCCCTCCGGCGACACCCTCCAACGAAAGCTCGAAGAAGCCGGCCACGAGGTCCGCTACCGACTCCTCACCCCCGACCAGCCCGACATGATCACCGGCGCCGTCAAATGGCTCACCGAACGCGCCCACGCCATCATCACCACCGGCGGCACCGGCATCACCCCCACCGACACCACCATCGAAGCCCTCGAACGCATCGCCGACAAACGCCTCCCCGGCTTCGGCGAGCTCTTCCGCCGCCACTCCGAGAAGGAGATCGGCGCCCACGCCGCCCTCACCCGCGCCGAGATGTACGTCGTGAACCAAACCCCCGTCGCCTGCCTCCCCGGCTCCCCCCACGCCGCCGAACTCGGCGCCGAACTCCTCCTCGAACTACTACCCCACGCCGTCGCCCACGCCCAAGGCAAGGCCTAGGCGACGAGGCGGGCGGAAAAACCACTCACCCGACGTCCCTCTTGACCTTCCTCACCACCCGCACGTCCTCGATCCTCGTGTGCGGGTACCGCCCCTCCTCATCCTTCTCCGCGTACTTCACCATGTCCCAGAGCGTGACCAACCCCACCACCAACCCCGTGAGCGCGTCCATCTCCACCCCCGTCCGACCCACCGACTTCACCCGCACCGTCATCTCCGCTCCATCCTCCTTCACCTCCACGTCCACGTCGACCCCCGTAATCCGCACCGGATGACAGTGCGGAACCAGCTCCGGCGTCCGCTTGACCGCCAGCATCGCCGCCAACCTCGCCGCCTCGATCGGGTCACCCTTCCCCTCCGGGTGCGACTCCCGCCTCCTCAGCGCCTCCACACCCTCCTCCGACAGCCTCAGGAACCCGCGAGCCTCCGCGATGCGCACCTGCTCCCGCTTCCCCGTCACGTCCACCATGGACAAGGCCGGACGCCCCGACCCGGGCCCGGCACCCCCGCCCATTAACCCGGCGATCCAACGTTATGAAATCCGTAACGATTGGCCCGGGGCGGTCACCCCTAAAAGGGCTCGTCATCCGGCGCGGTACGCCTGCGGGACTGCGATCATCCCGGCGCTCAGTCGGAGGAAAAGTCATCAGCGGCGCCCTCAGCAGGGGAGTGATTCATCACGCCCGATTCGTTAAGGAACTCGTAACGATTCTCGGAAGGAGGTCATCGCCCCCCGCGCAAGCCCGCCCCCCGGGGCTGTCGTTGCCCCGCCGCATCATCCCCTCCGCTGGAGGTGATCCAGCCGCAGGTTCCCCTACGGCTACCTTGTTACGACTTCGCCCCCCTCGCCCCCCGGGGGCTCGCCCCCGGCCCGTAAAGGACCGGGGGCTTGCCCCCGGGGGGCTCGGGTGGCGTGACGGGCGGTGTGTGCAAGGAGCAGGGACGTATTCACCGCGCCATTCTGAGGCGCGGTTACTACCGATTCCACCTTCATGCGGGCGAGTTGCAGCCCGCAATCCGAACTACGACGGGGTTTAGGGGATTCCCTCCCCCTTTCGGGGTCGGGTCCCATTGTCCCCGCCATTGTAGCCCGCGTGTAGCCCGGGGGTTTCGGGGCATACGGACCTGCCGTCGCCCCCACTTTCATCCGCCTTAACGGCGGCGATCCCCGCAGAGTGCCCGGCGCCCCTTACGGGGCCCGCTGGCAACTGCGGGCGGGGGTCTCGCTCGTTACCTGACTTAACAGGACACCTCACGGCACGAGCTGACGGCGGCCATGCACCTCCTCTCAGCTCGTCCGGCAAGGTCGTCAACCTGGCCTTCATCCTGCTGTCGCCCCCGGTAAGGTTTCCGGCGTTGAATCCAATTAAACCGCAGGCTCCACCGGTTGTGGTGCTCCCCCGCCAATTCCTTTAAGTTTCAGCCTTGCGGCCGTACTCCCCAGGCGGCGGACTTAACGGCTTCCCTACGGCACTGGGGCGGCTCGTGGCCGCCCCAACACCTAGTCCGCATCGTTTACAGCCGGGACTACCCGGGTATCTAATCCGGTTTGCTCCCCCGGCTTTCGGCCCTCACCGTCGGACCCGTTCCAGCCGGACGCCTTCGCCACTGGCGGTCCCCCCGGGATGACAGGATTTCACCCCTACCCCGGGGGTACCTCCGGCCTCTCCCGGTCCCAAGTCCCGCAGTTTCCCCGCCGACTCCCGCGGTTAAGCCGCGGGCTTTCGGCGGGGACCCACGGGACCGGCTACGGCCCCTTTAGGCCCAATAAAAGCGGCCACCACTTGCGGCGCCGCTATTACCGCGGCGGCTGGCAGCGGTCTTGCCCGCCGCTTGCTACCCGGGGCTTTTTACACCCCGGTACAGCCGCCGGGGTTTTTACCCCGACGGCACTCGGGGTCCCCCCGTCGCGGTTGCCCGCATTGCGGAGGTTTCGCGCCTGCTGCGCCCCGTAGGGCCCGGGGCCTTGTCTCAGTCCCCGTCTCCGGGCTCCGGCTCTCACCGCCCGTACCGATTATCGGCTTGGCGGGCCGTTACCCCGCCAACTACCTAATCGGCCGCAGGCCCATCCTCGGGCGGGCCCGGGCGGCATGGGCCCGGGCCCCTTTCGGCGGAGGACCGTTCCAGGCCGCCCCGCCTATCGGGGATTAGCCCCACTTTCGCCGGGGTTATCCCCGTCCCGAGGGTAGGTTACCCACGTGTTACTGAGCCGTCCGCCGGGCCGCCCCCATAGCCGGGCGGCCCTCGACTTGCATGGCTTAGTCGGACCCCGATAGCGGTGGCCTCCGGCAGGATCAACCGGAGTTAGGGTGGCGGCCGCAAGGATTTGGGTCCGCGGCGGGGCCGTCACGGCCCCGGGGGGCGGGCTTGCGTCGGCCCCGGGGCCCCGGGGGTGGTTCCCCCCGGGGTTGCCCGGGGCCCCATCGGGGGGCTCTCCCTCGCGTCCGTCGGGGGCGGTAAGGTCGTTCTATATGAAGATTTCGGTACGGTTCGGGGCGGGATCGCGGGGTTTATCGGGGGTGGGCGCGCGGGCGGTGGGGGTGCGGTCGCTTGGTCTCGCTGGACTACGTGGCGGGTTTCTTCGACGGTGAGGGGTCGGTGGTGGTCCGGTTCGTGCGGGATGGGCGGTACCGGGCGGGTTACCGGGTTTCCACCAAGGTGGTCTTCGTGCAGAAGGAGCGGGGGGGGTGCTCGAGGAGATCCGTGAGACGCTCGGGATGGGGCACCTGTACCGTCGGCGCGACGGCGTGTGGTACCTCGAGATCTACCGTCGGGAGGACCTGCGTCGGTTCGTGGATCTGATGGTGGGTAGGGTGGTGGTGAAGCGGGGCGCGTTGGAGCGGTTGGGGAGGGTGTTGGAGCTGTTGGAGGCGGGCGTGCACGGGTCGCGGGAGGGGTTGGAGCGGGTGCGGGAGGCGTGGTCGGTCAAGGGTGGGTAGGTCATCGGGTGGGCCTCCCCTTCGCGGGCAGTCGTCATCCCGGTTGTCGTTACGTTCTTCGTAACGATTGTCGCGGTCGGGCGGCCGGTCGGCACCCTCGGGACCTATCATCGCGGGTGGCTCAAGCTGGGGCTAATCCCCGCGTCATCCCGGCCGCCCCCGGGGATGGTGCCGGCTTTCGGGGTTTAATGGGTGCGGTCGGGTGGGCGGGTTGCGGTCATCCCGGTGTGGTCGCCTCCCGTGGCCGTGTCGTCATCCCTCTTCGTCGAGTTCGCGGAGGAGTTGGTCGAGGTCTTCGAGGACGTCGGAGTCCTCGGTGGCGTCGCGGGCGACGTCTTGGGGGACGTGGAAGGTGCGGTCGATGTGGTCGTCGGCGTCGCGGATGTCGCCGGTGTGGGGGTCGAGGATCTTGTCGTGGTGGACGAGGACGGTGCCGTCGTCGAGGAGGGTGAGGGGGGCGCGGTACTTGGGGAGGTGGGGTGGTTGGGTGGTGAGGGGGAGGAGGCTGTAGGTGAGGGCGCCGTGGAGTTCGTGGGCGTCGGTGCGGAGGAGGGTGTCGGGGAGGTCGGCGTGGTGTTGGGCGAGGTCGGAGGTGCAGCCGGCGAGGATGGTGGTGTCGCGTTCGAGGGCGACGATCTTGAGGGTGGTGAGGGTGTGGAGGTAGCGGTCGGGGTCGTCGCGGTGGATGGGTTGGAGGAGGTCGATGAGGAGGAGGTCGTGGTCGTGTTGTAGGAGTTGGTCGCGGAGGCGGTGTGGGTTGAGGTCCTGGACGATCTCGCCGAGGGTGCGGTGGTAGACGCCGGCGCGGATGCTGAAGGCGTTGAGGATGGTGAGGTCGCCGCGTTGGTGGGGTTCGCGGAGGTCGTGGCCGTACTCCTCGGCGCGGCGGAGGAGTTCGTGGGGGCTGGTGCCGGTGGTGAGGAGGAGGACGCGGTGGTCGCGTTCGAGGGCGTTCCAGAGGACGTTCTCGAGGAGGAGTTGGCGGGGGGTGCCGGGGGGTCCGAGGAGGAGGGTGACGCCGCGGTGGGGGAGTCCGCCGCCGATGAGGTCGTCGAGGCCGGGGACGTGGGTTTTGAAGCGTTTCATGGGTGGGGCCCGCCCGGGCGGTGGATCTCGTAGAAGCCTTGGTAGGCGGAGTGGTAGGTGGGGGCGCCGAGGCGGTGGAGGGCTTGTTCGAGCTCGCGCTCGAGCTCGCGGTAGGGGGTGGGGTCGTCGGTGGTCTCGAGGAGGTGGGCGCGGCGGGCGGGGTCGCAGGTGGCCCGGCAGGGGACGAAGCCCTCGGTGAGGACGACGGTGGTGGGTGGGTCGTGGTCGTAGTGGGTGCGGCCCTGGAGGAAGTGTTCGATGCAGCAGTC
Source organism: Methanobacteriota archaeon (assembly GCA_027064305.1). Lineage (GTDB taxonomy): Archaea > JAADCQ01 > Methanopyri > Methanopyrales > Methanopyraceae > Methanopyrus. Next base: position 9,219 of record JAMOPY010000040.1, on the reverse strand, counting down.
GGGGTAGTCGAGGAGGCGGCCGATGAGGCGGTCGTCGAGGGTGTACGCGCCGAGGCGTTCGGCGACGTAGGGGTGGAGGGCGGGGCGGACGTGGAGGCCGGAGTCCTCCCAGAGCTCGAGTTCGGTCTCGACGATGGCGGTGCAGAGGCGGAGGTCGTGGGGGGTGGTGCGCTGGAGGGCGAAGCGGGCGATGGGCTCGGGCTCGGGGAGGTCGGCGGCGCCCTCGAGGTGGGATTCGAGGTCCTGGAGGAGCCGTAGGACGCGCTCGAGCGCGTGCAAGTGGGTGGGCCCCGGGATGGGGAGCTAGTCCGGGGGTGAGGGGGTTCCCGATGATCGGCCTCCACGGCCCCCGACCGGGTCGCAGCGGTTTTACGCTTTCCCTTGGGTGGGGGTGAGGGGTGCCCGGGTCTTGGTCGTGGTGCGGTCGGTCTCGCGGCTGCACGTGACGCTGATCGACCTGCACGGTGGGTTGGGTCGGGTGGACGGGAGCGTGGGGGTGACGTTGGAGCGGCCGTGGATGGAGTTCGAGGTGGAGCGGGCGGAGGAGGGGGTGACGGTGGAGGGTGAGGGGGAGGTGGCGGTGAAGGCGGAGCGGGCGGCGCGGGCGGTGTTGGAGGGGTTCGGGCTGGAGGGCGGGGTGCGGGTGGTGGTGCGGCGGTCGTACCCGGAGCACGTGGGGTTGGGCTCGGGGACGCAGGCGACGTTGTCGGTGGCGGTGGGCGTGTTGGAGGCGTTCGGGGTGGAGGATTACGACGTGCGGGGGCTGGCGGACCTGCTGGGTCGCGGTGGGACGTCGGGGATCGGGGTGGCGGCGTTCGAGGGTGGTGGGTTCATCGTGGATGGGGGGCACCGGTTCGGTCCGGGGGGTAAGGAGGGGTTCAAGCCGTCGGCGGCGTCGGGGGAGGTGCCGCCGGCGCCGGTGGTGGCGCGGTTGGAGGTGCCGGGGGACTGGCGGTTCGTGCTGGCGATCCCGGAGGTTCGGCGGGGGGCGCACGGGGAGGAGGAGGTGGACATCTTCCGGCGGTACTGCCCGGTGCCGGCGCGGGAGGTGGAGCGGGTGTGTCGGTTGGTGCTGATGGTGATGCTGCCGGCGGTGGCGGAGGGTGACGCGGAGGCGTTCGGTCGGGCGGTGGATGAGGTGCAGGGGTTGGGGTTCAAGCGGGTGGAGGTGGGGCTGCAGGACGCGGTGGTGCGGGAGTTGATGGAGGTGGCGCGGGAGGCGGGCGCGTACGGGGCGGGGTTGAGCTCGTTCGGTCCGACGGTGTACGCGGTGTGCGACTCGGCGTCGGCGGGCGGCGTGGCGCGGGAGTTGGAGCGGTTCCTGAGGGAGCGGGGGGTGGGGGGCGAGGTGATCGTGTCGGAGCCGCGGAACGAGGGGTTCGAGGTGCGCGGGTGAGAAAAGGGTTCAAATAACTCGGGAGCGTGGGTGGGCGCGCGCCGCGCGGGAATGGGAAACGAGGGTTTTTCTGAGGTGTCGCGGGCCCTCGGCGGTGAGGGGTCGATGATCGAGGGGGTGCGGGCGCGTTGGGCGTGTACGTGGCCGAGAACATCACGGGCGTGTACGCGTTCGATGAGGAGGGGAACCTGATCGACAGCGAGCCGTTCCCGTCGGACCCGGACGAGATCGTGGAGCGGTTGATCCGGAAGGAGCGCGGAGAGGTGTTGGAGGAGGAGGAGAAGCTGCTCTCCCGGTTGGAGGCGGACACGATCAACTTCGAGGGGACGAAGGCGGACCGGCAGCGGCTGGAGGAGGTGGTGGACGGCGAGCTGATCGTGGAGTTTCCGAACGTGGCGGGCGAGATCCTGCGGGAGCGGGCGCGGGAGCTGGCCGTGGAGGCGGGCGTGGTCGGGTCGGAGGAGGAGTTCGCGGAGCTGGCGTACGAGGTCGGGATCAAGCTGTCGAAGCGGAAGGTGCGGGAGACGGTCGAGGAGCGGGACCAGATGATCATCCAGGCGATCAACACGATCGACGACATCGACCGGATCCTGAACATCCTGACGGATCGGGTGCGGGAGTGGTACGGGATCCACTTCCCGGAGATCAACAAGATCGTGAAGAAACACGATGACTTCGTGACGTTGGTGGCGGAGCTGGGGCACCGGGACAACTTCACGAAGGAGCGGATCAAGGAGGTGCTGCCGGACTTCCCGGACCACCTGGCGGAGAAGCTGGAGGAGGCGGCGAAGGACTCGATGGGGGCGGAGATGGACGAGAAGGACCTGCGGGCCGTGCAGCGGGTGGCGGAGATCGCGCGGGAGCTGTACGAGATCCGGCGGAAGACGGCGGAGTACATCGACGAGTCGATGGACGACGTGGCCCCGAACATCAAGGCGCTGGTGGGCCCGCTGATCGGGGCGCGGCTGATCGCGCTGGCCGGCGGGCTGAAGGAGATGGCGCGGCTGCCGGCGAGCACGATCCAGCTGCTGGGCGCGGAGAAGGCGCTGTTCCGGCACCTGACGAAGGGCACGAAGCCGCCGAAGCACGGGGTGATCTTCCAGCACCCGCTCATTCACCGGAGCCCGTGGTGGCAGCGGGGTAAGATCGCGCGGGCGCTGGCGGGCAAGCTGGCGATCGCGGCGCGGATCGACGCGTACTCGGGCGAGTACCGGGGCGACGAGCTGAAGCGGCAGCTGGAGCAGCGGGTGAAGGAGATCAAGGAGAAGTACCCGCGGCCGCCGAAGCGGCGCGGGCGCGGTCGGCCGCCGCGCGGTCGTCGCGGTGGTCGTCGCGGGGGTCGGCGGCGGCGCTCGCCCCGGCGCTCGCGTCGGGATCGGAGGCGTCGCTCCCGCCGGCGCTGAATTTTTCCCCTCCTAACCCCACGGTCCACGGGGGTGGGGCCGGATGGTGGAGATCGAGATCGAGCCGCACGAGGAGTTTGAGGGCGTGTACTGGGCGATCTTCGAGGACGGGACGCGGAAGCCCGCGACGGAGAACCTGGTGCCCGGTCATCAGGTGTACGGGGAGCGGTTGGTCAAGCAGGACGGGACGGAGTACCGAGTGTGGGAGCCCAACCGGAGCAAGCTGGCCGCGATGATCATGAACGGGATGGAGCACTTCCCGTTCGAGGAGGGGAGCAAGGTCCTCTACCTGGGCGCGGCGGCGGGTACGACGCCCTCGCACGTGTCGGACATCATCAGGGAGGAGGGGATCGAGTACTGCGTGGAGTTCGCGTCGCGAATGATGCAGGAGCTGATCCCGGTGTGCGAGAAGCGGCCGAACATGGTCCCGATCCTGGGCGACGCGACCAAGCCGCACGAGTACGCGGAGATCGTGGAGCAGGTGGACGTGATCTACCAGGACATCGCGCAGCCGAAGCAGGCGGAGGTCGTGGCGGACAACGCGGAGGCGTTCCTGAAGCCGGGCGGCGTCATCATCGTGGCGGTCAAGGCCCGTTCGATCGACGTGACGAAGGAGCCGGAGGAAGTGTTCCGGGAGGAGGAGCGGAAGCTGGAGGAGCGGGGCTTCGAGATCCTGGAGGTCATCGACCTGGAGCCGTACGAGCGCGATCACGTGGGCATCGTGGCGGAGTACCAGGGGTAACCCGGCCCGACCGTGATGAGCGTTTCGCTAGCCGACGCGCGGATGACGAGTTACTCCCGCTCTGAGCCACCGTCCACTTTTTATACGTGGGAGCCGGGTCCCGATGACTGGATTCACCCCTCCTGACACCGTGATGAGGCGGTCCCCCGTGAAAGGAGGGGCCCGATGAGGAGGCAGCCCCAGTCCGAGGTATGACGACGGAGAGCCGAGCCGAGGGAGCCACGGGGTGCGAGTGTGAGCCTTCTCGACCTCCTGGCGGTGGCGATCCCGTCCCTGTACATGGGCTGGACGATCGGGGCGGACGACGCGGGCGCCGCGATGGGATCGGCGGTAGGGGCCGGCGTGCTCACGATCCGGCGGGCCGTCCTCCTGATCGCCGTGTTCACGACCGCGGGCGCCGTGCTGGAGGGGCACAAGGTCGTCAAGACGCTGGGTAAGGGCGTGGTCCAGGCCCACCTGGACCCCGTCCTGGCGGGCGCGACCGTGTTCGTCGCGGCCGTCTGGTGCCACGTGGCGGTCATGCTCGGCGTACCGATCTCCACCACCCAGGCCACCGTGGGCGCCATCGCCGGGACGGGGTACGCCCTCGGGCTCCCCGTGAACTGGGACAAGCTCTCCGAGATCGCCGTGAGCTGGCTGGTCGCGCCCACGATCGCCGCCGCGCCCGCGTACGTGATCTCGCGGTGGCTGCGCAGGGAGCTGCGCTCCAGGCGGCGCTCGCTGGGCGAGCTGGAGCGCATGATGAGGCTGTTCCTCATGGTCTCCGGCTGTTACGTGGCGTACTCCATCGGGGCGAACAACGCGGCCAACGCGGTCGCCCCGCTCGTGATGGCGGGGGTGCTGGACGTCCGAACGGCGTCCGTGATCGGCGGCGTCATGATCTCCCTGGGCGCCCTGACGGCCGGCTCCCGCGTGATCGAGACCGTGGGGCGCAAGATCACCAAGCTCGACCCGATTACGGCCTTCTCCGCCCAGCTCTCCGCCGCGATGGTGACCCACGGCGCCTCGGAGTTCGGCCTCCCGATCTCGATCAACGAGACGACCTCGGGCGCGGTCATCGGGGTGGGGCTGTCTCAGGGAGAGTTGAACCTGTACACGGTCAGGAAGATTCTCATAACCTGGGTCGCGAGCCCCGTCGGGGCGTTCCTCATGGCCTTCGCGCTCGCTCGCCTATACCTCCTGGCCAAAGGGGCGGTCTGAGCTTGATGCTCCGCCCGAGCACCCGCCCCGCGGAGCGGGCCCTGACCGTGCTGCTCGAGGAGCTGGACGCGATGATCGAGGCGTGCTCCCTCGTCCACGACGCGCTGGGTGACGGGCCCAGTAAGGACCTGGAGGAGCGGCAGGAGTCCCTGAGCGAGGAGGTGACCGAGCTCCGGGACCGCGTCGAGGAGGAGATGGAGAGCGGTCCCATGGTCCCGGTCGTCCGGGAGGACCTGAACTACATCGCGGAGAACGTTCGACGCGCGGCGGAGGCGCTGCTCAGCGTGGTCTCGCTCCTGATAGGGAGCTACGACGAGCTCAGCGAGGAGCAGCGGGAGAGGATCGACCGGGTCGCGGAGATGATCGCGAAGCTGGCCTCCGGGCTCCGGGAGGCGGTGGAAAAGCTGGAGGAGGACGTGGAGGAGGCCGCGAAGCGCGCGGAGGAGGTGCGGGAGGAGGAGGAAAAGGTAAGGACGGAGCTCCGCTCGCTGCTGTCGGAGGAGGGGTTGGGTGGGGACGTGGCCCCGTTGGTGCTGGAGATCGAGCGGGCGCTGACCGACATGGACCGGGCGCTGGACGGGGTGAGTCGGATCAAGGTTCGGTTCCTCGGGTGAGCCGCGTGCGGGTGCTGGGGCGCGAGTGGAGGCACCCGGTGGCCTGCGCCTCCGGCGCCCTCGCCGCCCACCTTCCCGGCCTGGAGAGCGCCGTGACGCGCGGCGCGTCCGCCGTGTTCACCAAGACGATCACCGAGGAGCCGCGCGACGGCCATCCCGGCCCCGCCTTTCTGACGTTCGATGACGAGGGGTACGCGCTCAACGCGATGGGGCTGCCCAACCCCGGGCTGGAGGGGATGCGGCGCGAGCTCCGCGCCTTCCGGGAGCGGTACGACGTGCCCCTGTACGCCAGCATCGCCGCGGAGGACCCGGAGGGGTTCGAGCGGCTGGCTAGGGGGCTCCGCGGGGAGGTCGACGGGCTGGAGGTCAACGTCTCGTGCCCGCACGCGGGGCGGGGGATGGGGGCCGAGCTGGGCACGGACCCGGAGCTCGTGGGGGAGATCGTGGAGGCGGTGGTCGGCGCGTTCGACGGCCCGGTTTCCGTCAAGCTAACCCCGAACGTGGACCGCCGCACCCTACTGGAGGTGGCCGCGGCGGCCGTGGACGCGGGGGCGGACGCGCTCACGGCGGTCAACACCCTGGGCCCGTGCCTGCGGATCGACCTGCGCACCGCGAGCCCGCTCCTGGGGGCCGGCGTGGGAGGACTCTCCGGTCCGGCCCTCAAGCCGGTGGCCCTCCGGGTCGTGGCCGACCTGGCCCTGGAGCTGGGCGACGAGGTGGAGATCCTCGGCGTCGGCGGCGTGCGCTCGGGCGAGGACGTGCTCGAGTTCCTGATGGCGGGGGCCCGGGCCGTGCAGGTCGCCACGGCCGCCCGGGACCGCTCCTTCTCGGAGATCGCGCGGGAGGCCGAGCGGGCGCTCCGGGACCTGGGGTACGGTGACTTTGAGGAGGTGATCGGGGCGGCGCTTCCGGAGTACGAGGAGCGGCTGCGGCGGTTGGGGTGGGTCGGGTGAACCCGGTGCCGGCCCGGGTCGTGGAGAACCGGCGGGAGTGCGAGCGCACGCGCGTGCTGCGGCTCGAGCCGGAGGAGGAGGTGAGGTGGCTCCCCGGGCAGTTCCTGATGCTGGGAATCCCGGGCGTGGACGAGAAACCGATGGCGTTCTCCGGGGGCGACGAGCGGGAGCTCGTGCTAACCGTGGAGGTGGTGGGACCGTTCACGAGGCGGTGCGCCCGGCTCCGGCCCGGGGACTGGGTGTGGGTGCGGGGCCCCTACGGACGACCGTTCGAACCGGTGGGGCGTCGGGCCGCGGTCGTGGCCGGCGGGACCGGGGTCGCGCCGCTGGTGCCCCTGGCCCGGTGGCTGCGGGAGCGCGGGATCCGGGTCCACGGGATCCTGGGCGGCCCGCACCGGGATCGCCTGCCCAGGCGCCGCGAGCTGGAGCGGTTTTCGGACGAGTTTTACCTGACGACGGAGGACGGGAGCGCGGGGCGGAAGGGGTACCCGACGGACGTGCTCGAGGGGCTGCTGCGGGACGGTCGCGTGGACGCGGTGTACGCCTGCGGTCCGGAGGCCATGCTCGCCCGCGTGGTGGAGCTCGCCCGGAGGTTCCGGGTGCCCTGCCAGGTGAGCGTGGTGCGGTACGTCAAGTGCGGGGAGGGCGTGTGCGGGTCGTGCGCGCTGGGCCGGGGGCTCCTCGTCTGCCGGGACGGCCCGGTCTTCTGGGCGGAGGAGCTGGAGGGCACGGAGTTCGGCCGGGTCCGCCGGGGCGCGTCCGGCCTGCCCGAGGATGAGGAGCGCCCTCGGTCCTGACCGGTTCGGGATGACGAGGGCGGACTTACCCGACGCCCCACGGGTTAAAAGTGCGGGCCGGTCACTCCGTTGAGGGGCCAACCGTGGGACTGTCGGAGCTGCGGGAGCTGATCGAGCCGGAGGAGACGGAGCTGAAGGCCCTGTCCGGCCGGGAGATCGCGATCGACGCGTTCAACGCGCTGTACCAGTTCCTGACCACGATCATGAAGGACGGCCGCCCGCTCATGGACTCTCAGGGCCGGATCACCAGCCATCTGAACGGGCTCCTGTACCGGACGGTGAACCTGGTGGAGGAGGGCATCAAGCCCGTGTACGTGTTCGACGGGGAGCCACCCGAGCTGAAGCGCCGAACCCTGCGCGAGCGGGAGGAGCGGAAGCGGGAGGCGGAGGAACGGCTGAAGCGGGCCTCGACCCCGGAGGAGCGGGAGAAGTACGCCCGGCAGGTCGTGCGGCTCAGCGACGAGCTGATCGAGGACGCGAAGCGGCTGCTCGACCTGATGGGCATCCCCTGGGTGCAGGCCCCGTCCGAGGGCGAGGCCCAGTGCGCGCACATGGCGCGGCGAGGGGACGTGTGGGCGGCCGGCAGCCAGGACTACGACTCGCTCCTGTTCGGGTCCCCGCGGCTCGTGAGGAACCTCACGATCGTGGGCCAACGAAGGCACCCGCACACCGGCGAGATCATCGAGGTGAAACCGGAGCTCCTGAGGCTGGAGGACGTGCTCGACCAGCTGGGGCTGGAGTCCCGGGAGCAGCTGGTGGACCTCGCCATCCTGCTGGGCACGGACTACAACCCCGACGGGGTCCCCGGGATAGGACCCAAGCAGGCGCTCAAGCTGATCCGGCGGTACGGGTCCCTGGACGGGCTCAGGGACACCGAGCTCTGGCCCAAGATCGAGCGCCACCTGCCCGCCGACCCCGAGGAGATCCGCTCGCTGTTCCTGGAGCCGGAGGTCACGGACGACTACGAGCTCGAGTGGGAGGAGCCGGACGAGGAGGGGATCGTCGAGTTTCTGGTCAAGGAGCGCGATTTCTCCGAGGACCGCGTCCGACGCGCGGTCGACCGGCTGAAGAAGGCCGTGAGGGAGCTGGAGCGGAAGGGCAAGCAAGAGACGCTGGACGCGTTCTTCTAACCGAAGGCGAGCCTCCCCACCAACGCCCCGTACGCCAGCACCAGGATCACGTCCGCGAGCGTGGTGGCGGCGGAGAGCCAGGCCCCCTCCGCCGGCCCGGCGACGGCCACCGTGACGGGCCCGCAGCTGCGCAGGAACCTCCCCACGTACGCCACCGCGGCACCGGTCACGGCGGCCCGGTACGCCTCCGCCGGGCTTACCCCTCCCCCACCCAGCAGCCCGGACAGCACGGAGCACCCCGCCACCGGGTTCACCAGGAACGCACCCAGCACGGTCCCGTGAGCGAGCCACCCGGACGCCCAGCGGGCCAGCAGCGTCCCGGCCACCACCCCGGGAACCAGGAACACGGTCGCCCGGGCGGTCGACCGCAGCGCGGCCCGGAGCGCGCCCCTCCACGACCGGTGACGCGGCGGCTCGACTCGGATCCCGCGCAGCGCGAGCGCCCCGATCAGCGTCTCGGTCGCGTCGACCAGGGTCAGCGTCACGGCGTACGGGACGCCCACCTCCCGGCCCAGAAGCGCCAGCGAGGTGCACCAGACGGAGGCCAGGTACGGGAGCGAGTTGAAGGAGAGCTTCGCCACCAGGAGCCGGGTCCCCCGGAGCCCCACCTCGCGCGCCGCCGCGAGCGCCGCGTGGGGATTGATCGCGCCCAGCACCACCAGCGGCACGGGCCCCACGACCCGGGAGGAGGCCGCGCCCAGCCCGTGGGCCAGCAGGTGACCCGCCCCGATCACCGCGATCGCCTCCAACGTCCCCCAGAGCACGTCCCGCAACCCGACCACCCGGGGTTGGGAGGTTGAGGGTCAGGCCCGTGAGGCTGGAGCTGCGCCGCCCGTTTAGGATCTCCCGGGGCGCCGTGGAGAGGGTGCGCGGGTACCTGTGCCGGTGCCGGGTGGCCGGGGGTCGGGGGACCGGGTTCGGGCTCACCAGGCGGGTCGCGGAGGAGCTGGCGGTCCTGGACGCCCTCGCCAGGGCCGCGGACCT
>JAMOPY010000039.1 GCA_027064305.1 Methanobacteriota archaeon | reverse complement strand
CACGCGGCGGGCCGGGAGGACATCGACGTGAGGATGCTGGGCAACGGGCGCCCGTTCGTGATCGAGCTCCTCTACCCGAAGCGCCGGACCGCGGACCTCCGGCGGTTGGAGAGGGAGATCGAGAGGAGGGTGGGGGACAAGGTCCGCGTCAGGGGCCTGGAGTTCGGCGAGGCCGGGGACGTGCGGCGCGTCAAGGACCTCTCCGAGCGCTCGCTCAAGCGGTACCGGGCGTGGGTGGTGTTCGACCGGGAGGTGCCGGATGACCGACTCCGGGAGGCGCTGGAGGCGCTCACCGGGCGCGAGATCCGTCAGCGCACCCCGAGGCGGGTGCTGCACCGACGGGCGGACAAGGTGAGGATTAAGCGGGTGCACGAGGCGCGGCTGGTCCGCCACGAGGGTGACGAGGCCGTCGTGGAGTTCCTGTGCGATCCGGGCCTGTACGTGAAAGAGTTAATATCCGGAGACGCGGGCCGGACGCGGCCCAGCCTCTCGGAGCTGGTCGGCGCCCGGGCGGAGTGCGAGCGGCTGGACGTGATCGAGTTCCTGGACGAGGGTGAGTGGAGTTGATCGTAAACCAGCGCCTATGCCTCGGGTGCGCCGCGTGCGCGGCGGTCTGCCCGAACGACGCGGTCACGATCTCCGGAGGGAAGCCCGAGTTCTCCCCAGACTGCACCGACTGCGGCCTCTGCGCTCAGGTGTGTCCCACCGGGGCCCTGAGGGAGGGTGAGTAGGTTGGCGGAGGAGCGTTACGACGTGGTCGTGGTGGGGGCGGGTCCGGCCGGGTCGATGGCCGCGTGGGCGGCCGCGCGGGCGGGCTGCGACGTCCTGATCCTCGAACGCCGCGCCGAGATCGGCGTGCCCAAACAGTGCGCCGAGGGCATCAGCGCCAACGGGCTGAAGCACGCGGGGCTCAAGCCCAGGAGCGAGTGGATCGCGAACGAGGTCTCCCGGGCCCTGGTTCACGCGCCCAACGGTGACCGGTTCGAGGTGCCCGGAGACGGGTACATCCTGGAGCGGAAGCTGTTCGACCGATGGCTCGCGGCGCGCGCGGTGGAGGAGGGGGCCGAGCTCCGGCTGCTGGCGGAGGCCCGGCGCGCCCTGATGGAGGAGGGACGCGTGGTGGGCGTCGAATTCGAGGACGAGACGGGCCGGCACGAGGTCCGGGCCGAGGTGGTGATCGCGGCGGACGGGATCGAGTCGCGGATCGGACGGAGCGCGGGGCTCGTTCCCCCGCTGAAGCCGGACGAGCTCTGCACCTGCGCCCAGTACGAGATGGTCGGGGTGGACGTGGACGAGGACGCGACCTACTTCTTCGTGAACAACGAGGAGTTCGTGGGCGGCTACTTCTGGATCTTCCCCAAGGGTGACGGTCGGGCGAACGTGGGGCTCGGAATCCGGGGGTCCGAGTCCGAGCCCGGCCTGGCCCTGAAGACGCTCGATCGCGCCATCCGGGAGCACGAGCTGATCGCGGACCTGCTGAAGGGCGCGCGGCCGGTGGAGTTGAACGTGGGTGGGGTGCCGGTGTGCGGGCCGTTGGAGCGGACGTACGATGATGGGATCCTCGTGGTGGGGGACGCGGCCCGGCAGGTGAACCCGCTCACCGGCGGGGGTCTCCACACCTCGTTGGTGTGCGGTCGGATCGCGGGGGAGGTGGCGGCGGAGGCGGTGAGCGAGGGGGACCCGTCCGCGGCGCGGCTGAGGGAGTACCAGGAGCGCTGGGAGGAGGAGTTCGCCAGGATGTTCAAGCTGGCGGGGAAGGCGTCTCGGGTGCTCTCCGGCATGAGCAACGAGGAGCTGAACGCGCTCGCGGAGGCGCTGGATCAGGAGGACATTCTGCGCTTGGTGCGCGGGGAGGGGGTCGCCAAGGTGGCCCGGAAGGTGGTCAAGAGGAAGCCCTCGCTGCTCAAGTACGCGCGGCACCTGCTCAGGTGACCGCGCGGGAAAGAGGAAAGAAAAAAAGCGGGGCGCCGGGGTGCGTTCGGGCGCCCCCCGACCCGGTCACAGCCCGCCCAGCGGCGGTGTGACCCGGAGGCGTCCCCTCCAGGGATGATCACCGCACGTACCTGGCCGGGACACCGGTCCGGGAGGTGGCGCTGGGCCGCCGATGAGCCGCTTCTTCCCCTCGCTTGGTCCCTTACATCAGGACGGAGGCGATGGCGCCGGCCGTCACCACCGCCGCGATGGCGAGGCTGAGCACGTCGTGCGTCGTTCCCACGGTCTCCACGCGCCTCAGCACCACCGCGTGGTCGCAGTCCTTGCACCGGACGACGACGTACTTCCCCTCCTTTCGCTCCACCACGCGCGAGGATCCGCACTTTCTGCATCTCATGGTTAGGCGTGAGTTCCCCCCGTTGAGATGCCGTGCGCGATGGAGAGCCCGTATATCAAGTTTAGTCCGGGGCGGTCGTCGTGCCCGCCGCGCCCAGGGTGGTCGTGGCGGGGACCTCCAGCGCCTGCGGGAAGACCCTCATCACGGCCGGGATCGTCCGGGCGCTCTCGGAGGAAGGGTTCGACGTCCAGCCCTTCAAGGTCGGCCCGGACTACATCGACCCCTCGTACCACTGGCTGGCCTCGGGCCGACCCTGCGGGAACCTCGACACCTTCCTGTTCCGGGAGGAGCACGTCCGCTGGCTCTTCCACCGTCGGTCGCGGGATGCCGACCTCGCCGTCATCGAGGGCGTCCGCGGCCTCTACGAGGGGATCGGGGCGGTCGGAGTTCGGGGCAGCACCTACCACGTCTCCGAGGTGCTCAACGCCCCGATCGTGCTCGTCGTCAACGCGAGGAGCCTGACCAAGAGCGTCGCCGCCGTGGTCCTCGGGTACCGCCGGCTCGAGGGCGCGCGGATCGAGGGCGTCATACTCAACCACGTCCGCTCCGAGCTCCACTACCGAAAGGCCCGGCGGGCGCTCCGTAAGTACGTCCGAGACGTGGAGGTGCTCGGGTACGTGCCTCGCACCGAGAGGATGCGGGTGGAGTACCGCCACCTGGGCCTCGTGCCCACCCCAGAGCGAAGGCGGGAGCTCGAGCGCCGGCTCGAGGGGATCGCTCGACTGATCGCCGAGCACCTGGACCTGGACCTGCTGGTCGACATCGCCCGCCGGGCCGGGCCCGTAGGTCGCGGGGAGCGGCCCTGGGTCGTCGAACCGCACCGGTGCCGGGTGGCCGTGGCCCTGGACGAGGCGTTCCACTTCTACTACCCGGAGAACCTGGAGGCGCTAGAGGAGAACGGGGCCCGGGTACTCCGGTTCAGCCCCGTCCGGGACGAGGAGGTGCCAGCCTCGGCCGACGCCCTGTACCTGGGCGGCGGTTACCCGGAGCTCTTCTCCCGGGAGCTGGAGGAGGCGGAGGCCTCCCGGGACTCGATCCGGGAGCTGGCGGAGTCGGGGGCCCCGGTGTACGCCGAGTGCGGGGGCCTGATGTACCTCTGCCGGGAGCTCCGTCATGAGGGCGAGCGGTACCGGATGACCGGCGTTCTGGACGCCTCGGTTGAGATGACCCCGCGCGTGCAGGGCCTCAGCTACACCGTGGCGAGGTCGGTGCGGGACACCCCGGTCGCCCGGAGGGGCGAGGTGTTCAAGGGCCACGAGTTCCACTACTCCCGACTGCTGAGGCTACGGAACGCCCGGTTCGCGTACCGGATCCTGCGCGGGCAGGGCCTGAACGGGCGCGAGGGGATCCAGCCGAGAGGGCTGCCCAACGTGCTCGCCACGTACGTCCACGTGCACGCGGCCTCCCACCCCACCTTCGCCCGCAACCTGACGGCGAGCGCCCACGAGTACCGGCAGGAGGGTGACGGGCGGGGCCCCGAATGAGGAGGGGCTCCCGACGCCGACCGCCCGGATGACGAGGCTCCCTTTCGCCGATCCCTCCGCAATGGACGGTCCGATCACCGCGACGCTCACCGCTCACCCGTCTCGTCATCGGGGGAGCGTCATGCGGACCAACCCGAGGGACGTGGAACCCTACAGGACCCTGGACGGGTCGATCGTCTACGAGCTCGTCCGGCCCGAGCGCTCGGAGGTGAAGAGCCTGAGCGTGGCCGTCGCGGTCGTGCCACCCGGACGGTCCACCCGGCCCCACTACCACGAGTTCGACGAGGTGTACTGGATCCTGGAGGGCCGCGGCACGGTCCACCTGGACGACCGGGCGCTCGAGGTGGGACCCGAGGACTGCGTGGAGATCCCCCGGGGCACCGTGCACTGGGTCCGGAACGAGGGGGTCGGCCCGCTGCGCATCCTTTGCGTGTGCTCGCCCCCGTACCGGCACGAGGGGACTACCCTCGTGTCAGGTAGAGGAAGGTCTCGTTAGCGCTCGCCGACTCGAGCTCCACCTCCTCCGCCTCGAACCCTAGGTCCCCCGCCTCCTCCCGGAACCACTCCACGACCCCCTCCGCCTCGTCCACCGGCGCGACCTTGACCAGCGCCCACCGCACCCGCAGGTTCACGTTCCTCAGGACGCGGAGCACCCCGTACAGGTCCCCCTCCGGGTCGCCCGAGTACACGTCCGAGAGCACGCAGGCCTCCCCGCCCGGGCACGCGGCGCTCAGCATGTCCGGCAGCGCGAACTCCTGCGCGGTCACCCGCAGGTGGTGCACGTTGTCCAGCTCCCGCACCCGCTCCTCCAGCCGGGCCGGGTCCACCGCGAGCACGCGCTCGGCCACCTGCGCGGCGAACGAGGACCAGCCACCCGGCGCCGCCCCCAGGTCGACCACCGTGTCCGGGAACTCCACCTCCCGCCCCGAGACGAACTCCAGCAGCTTCACCAGCGCCCGGTTCTTGTGCAACCGCGCCGGGTTCACCTCGTACCGCCCTCCCACCCGCACCGTCCAGTCCGGCCCGTACTCCAGGACGACCGGCGCCCCCAGGCACCGGGCCGAGAGCCGCAGGTGGTGCACCCGCTCCGACTCGATCAACCGCTCCACGAACCGCCCCGTCAGATCCTTAACCTCGCGGGCCAGCTCCAGCCGCCGCCGGCCCGGCAGCCGCTTACCCTCCACCGTCCTCACCACCACCTCGTAACCCCGACGCAGCAGCCCCGCCAGCGCCAGCTCCGCCGGCGTGATCCGGGCCCGCCCGATCACCGGCAGGAACCGGTCCAGCTCCGCCCGGTAAGCGATCGAGCTTAAATCCCCATGATGCAATTCAACGCGCTCGGTCAAGTTCGACATCCCCCTAACGTTACCAAAAAGAATATCTCCCGCGCACGCCGGCCCGACCCTCCAGGGGGCTGGGCTAATGTCCCTTGAGGTGCTGGCCGATCACATGGACGTGGAGAATGATAACACCCGGCACTCGTACCGGTTCGCCCTGCGGCGGCTCGATGAGTTCCTCTCCGAGATCGTGGGCGAGGAACCGCTCCGGTGGCTGGAGGAAGCGGACGACGAGGAGATCATCGAGGTGGCCCGGCAGCTGCGCGAGCTCCTCGTGGACAAGGTCAGGAACATGGAGTTGGATCACGAGATGGGCCGCCTCTGCTGGTACGCCTTCACCAAGTCCCTGAGGGCCGTGGGACGGGACCACATGACCGTGCTCACCGTGAAGGCGCTCGGGTCGCCGGCCTCCCCGGAGATGACCGTCGACGAGGCTCGCGAGATTTTAAGCAAAGTTGATTTGATCGAGGAGTGGGCAAAGGAAAACAAGGACGCCTCCTGGTGGGCCCCGTTCCGCACCATCGTCGAGTCCGGTGTCAGCGTGATGGACCTCGTCCGCATGCGCTGGCGCGACGTCTGCCCCGGGGAGGACTGGCTGACCACCACGCCCGAGGAGCCGCGCCTCCGCGTTCACAAGTTCGAGGAGACCATCGAGTTCCCCGTGACCGAGCGCGGCCTCGACGCCCTCCGCGCCCTCGCCGACTGGGCCGAGGTGAACCCGCTGGAGTCCCCCGACCAGCCCATCCTGCTCTCACCGCAGGACAGCTACCGCTCCGAGGCCCAGCGCACCGACTCCTGGAGGGCCCGGCTCACGTACCGGTGGCGCGAGGCCCAGCGCGCCGTCCTCGGAGAGCCCCGGTGGAGGATCCGCGAGCTGACCCGAGCCACCCGCATCCTGCGGCTCCCCAAGCTCGCCTCCGGCTGACCCCCCACCGACCCTTCGGGCGAATCGTTAAGGAACTCGTAACGATTCCCGGCGTTGGTGGGGCCGCCCGGATTTGAACCGGGGTCTCCGGCCCCCAAAGCCGGAAGGATAGACCAGGCTACCCCACGGCCCCGCTCCCGTGCTCGGCCCCACTCACCCACTTTTATGGTTTTCTGGCCCGAGCGGCCCCACGTTCACCTCCACCCGCGACGCCAGGTAGTGCGCCGCCTTCAGCGAGTCCGTGTACACCGCGTCGCACACCTCCTCGATCGGCGCCACCACCGGGCAGGTTCCCCGCAGCACCCGACCCTTGAACACCGCGTTCGCCGGGCAGCACACGTAGCAGTCGCACCCGCGGAACCGGAACGCCTCCCCATTCACCCGGTGCGGACAGCCCGTGAACGCCAACCCCTCCCGCTCCGTCCCGAACCGCGACTCCACCAGGTCGAACACGTCCTCCCGACCCACCTCCACCCGCTCCGGATCGTCCACCCGCGGCTCCCCCGGCGTCACCCCCGGGATGTACGCCATCGCCAGCGCCCCCGACGCCGCCGCGGCCGCCCCCAGGTACTTCACGTTCGACAGCGACGGCCGCACCGGCAGCCTCAGCACCGGGATCCCGTCCACCGCCTCCCCCAGCCAGTACCCCAGCGCCGACCACTCGAAGTCGTTCCGCGGCTCGAACTCCACGACCACCTCGTACTCCGCCACCCGATTCTCCTCCAGGTGCAGCCCGTACTCCGGCACCCGCCCCGTCACCGCCGCCGCCACCGTCGCCGGCGCCCCCTCCCGGTTCGCCCGCGCCCCGAACCACGTGTTCGCCACGAAGACCGCCGACGACTCACCCCACGCCAACACGTCCCCCGGCGACGGCTGAAACCCCTGCTGATACGGCGCGCACGTGTACACCGGCGCCGCGCCCAACGACTCCAACGCCTCCAGGATCTCCCGCTGCCGCCGCTCGAACCCCTCGTCCACCTCCAGGTTCCCCTCCAGGCAGATCCCGCACGGGTTCACGCTCGTCGGCACCTCCACCCGCAACCCCTCCCCCGCCACCCGCCGCAGGAACCGCAGCCCCGCATCCCCGATCGTCCCGTACGACACCCCCGACACGTGCACCGACGCCGGCCGCACCAACCGCTCCGCCCCGAACGCCTCCCCCAGCCTCACCAGCACCTCCAACAACCGCGCCTTCATCTCCCCCTCCTCACCGTCCAGAATCCGCTCCTCCTCCCGCGTCAGGTACACCGACGCCGCACCCCCC
>JAMOPY010000038.1 GCA_027064305.1 Methanobacteriota archaeon | reverse complement strand
TCGAACTCCGACAGCGTCGCGTCGCTCATCTGCCACGGTTCGAGCAGCACCCACACCACCAGCCGGTCGCCGTCCCGCACCAGGCCCGATCGTAGGAGCAGCTCGAGGCCCCGCTCGAGCCGGGAGAGGGCGAGGTCGGCCGAGCCGCCCAGGTCGTTCGTGAACGACAGGGCGGGTAGGTGGTAGATCGTGGTTCCCTCCACCTTCCACCGGCCGACGAGGAGGTGCCGGCCGACCGCGTCCACCCGGGTTAGCTCCGGGTACCTTCGCCGGAGGAAGTCCGGATCGATCCCCGGTCCCAGGCCGCTGACCAGCGCGCGGATCCCGGCCCTCGCGCAGGCCCTCAGGGTGGTCTCGTCGAGGACCCAGTACGGGACGTGGAGGAGCGGGTCGGAGCGGTCGAGTCGGTCTCGGGCGTACTGGAGGCCGCGGACGAGCTCCCAGTACTGGATGGAGTAGGGCAGGCCGCCCAGGGCGTGGGAGACGGTCTGCGTGCCGGTGACGGTGATCGTGCCGTTGTCGACGAACTCCCGCAGTACCCGGGTCACGTCGGGGGCGTTCCGGTGGGCCGCCTCGAAGTAGAACGCGGCCAGGCTAACGTCGTGCTCGCGGCACCAGGTGAGCAGTTTCCTCAGTTGGGAAGCGTGGACCGGGGACCACGCGTTGTTGTCCGTGTACGGGACGACGTGGAGCGTGACGTCCGCCGCTCCGGGCGCGGGGGTGAGGAGTAGGGCGAGCAGGAGGGTCAGCACGGGGGATCACCCCCTTCGGGTCACCCCCCATGGATTTCTGAAATTAGTAGACTTGGTAGGGCGGGCGGGGGCTATCGGCGCCTCAGGGCGAGCCTCTCCTGGAGGCCGTGGAGTCGGACGGCGCCCTCGGCCACCCGCTGGTCGAACTCCTTCTCCTCGTAGGAGATCAGGCGCTCGTCGTACAGGGAGTGCGGGGACTCCCGGGAGACGACCTGGACGCGCCCCTTGTGCAGCTTGACCCGTACCGTGCCCGTCACGTGGCGCTGCGTGGAGTCGATGAACGCCTCGAGGTGCTCCCGGAGCGGGTCGAACCAGAGGCCCTGGTACACGAGCTCCGACCAGAGGTCGTCCATGCGATCCTTTAGGGCGAGTTCGCGGCGGGTCAGCGTCAGGGCCTCGAGCGCCCGGTGGGCCTCCAGGAGCGTCACGGCGGCGGGCGCCTCGTACACCTCCCGGGACTTGAGCCCGACCACCCGGTCCTCGATGATGTCGATCCGGCCCACCCCGTGCTCGCCGGCCGTCTCGTTCAGGTACCGAACGATTTCCACCGGGTCCTCGCGACCGTCCGCGGAAACCGGGACGCCCTCCTCGAACTCGATCTCCACGACCTTCGGCTCGTCGGGCGCCTCCTCGGGGCTACGCGTCCACTCGAAGACCTCCTCGGGGGGCTCCCGGGTGGGATCCTCGAGCTCGCCCCCCTCGATGGACCGACCCCAAAGGTTCTCGTCGATGCTGTAGGGGCTGTCCGCGTCCACGGGCACGGGAATCCCGTGCTCCCGGGCGTACTCGATTTCCTCGTCCCGGGTCAGGTTCAGCTCGCGGATCGGGGCGAGGATCTCGAACTCGTCCCCGGCGTGGGCGCGGAGGTACGCCTCGAACCGGTACTGGTCGTTCCCCTTGCCCGTGCACCCGTGGGCGATCGCGTCCGCGTCCACCTCCCGGGCCACCTCGAGGACCTTCTCGGCCAGGAGCGGGCGGGCGAGGGCGGTGCTCAGCGGGTACCCCTCGTACTCCGCGTTGGCCTTGACGGCCCGCCAGCAGTACTCGGTCACGAACTCCTCGAGGCAGTCGATCGTGCGGTGCTCGTCGGCCAGCTTCCGGGCCTTGCGCTCGGCCTCCTTCACCTCCTCCTCCGGCTGGCCCACGTAGCCCGTTACCGTGATCACCTCATCGTACCCGTACCGCTCCCGGAGCAGCTCGATGCAGACGGACGTGTCCAGCCCGCCGGAGTACGCGAGGACGACGCGGGACACCGGGCCCTCCCCCGAGCCGTCGTGGGGCCGGCCCGTGCCCGGTCACGGGGCATAAATCGGTGACCGTGGTGAGCCCGGCGCCGCCCGTTCGCGCGGTCGGGAGGGGTCCGGATCAGCCTGCCCGAGCCACATCATCCGGTCAGCTAGGGCCGTCCTGTCATCACGGGGGGATCGGGCTTGGTTCGGGTGGGGATCGCGGCGTCGCGACGGGTGAAGGGGGGCCTGAGGAGGGTCGCCCGGGCGGTGGAGAGGGTGAACGGGGTGGACGCGGTGGTCTACGCCGATGACCGGGTCGACGCGGGCGTGAGGGTCGTTCGCTGCGAGGATCCGGGGTCCAGGATGGTTGCGGACCTGCTCGACGGGGAGCTGGACGCGGCGGTCCGGGGGGCGGTGCCGGCGGCGTGCGTGAAGGAGCTGGTGGAGAGGTTGGGGGTCGGGTTCACGGGCCGGTCCACCGTGCTGGAGCGGGATGGTGGTTTTACCCTGTTGACCCCGGTGGGGATCGATGAGGGGTGGGAGGTGGGAGAGCTGGTGCGCCTTGGGGAGCTCGCGGTGGACTTCTGTCGGCGGCTCGGGGTGGAGGAGCCCCGGGTCGCGGTCGTGTCCTCGGGGCGGCTGGAGGACGTTGGTAGGCATCCGCGGGTGGACGAGTGGCTGGCCGTGGGTGAGCTGGCGGCGCGGCTTCTGCGGGAGCGGGGGTTGCGGGCGGAGCACGTGGGGATCCTGGTGGAGCGGGCGGTGGATCGGGACGTGCTCCTGTTCACGGGTGGGGTGCTGGGGAACCTGGCGTTTCGGGCGCTCTCCCTGGTGGCCGGGTTCAGGAGTCACGGGGCCCCGGTGCTCTCGGCGCTGTCCGAGGGGTTGGTGTTCGTGGACACGTCCCGGGCGCAGCGGTCCTCGGGGTACGCGCGGGCGCTGCGCTTGGCCGCCCGGCTGGCGGGGGGTTAGCGGTCTGTCGCGGGAGCGGTTTGAGCGGGCCCTGAGGGAGCGTCTGCCCGAGGAGGTGGTGGGGAAGGTCCCCCGGCGGTGGCAGCAGCTGGGTGACGTCGTCGTCATCCGGTTGTACGAGGACGAGTGCTGGAGGTACCGACGGGAGATAGGGGAGGCGCTGAGGGAGGCGACGGGGGCCCGGTCGGTCGTCGCGCTCCGCCGGGTGGAGGGGACCTTTCGGGAGCCGGTGGGGGAGGTGGTGGCGGGGGATGAGAACGCGGAGACGGTGCACCGGGAGCTGGGGTTGAGGTTCAAGCTCGATCCGACCCGGATCATGTTCGCGCGTGGGAACTTCGAGGAGCGGCGGCGGTTGCTGGAGTCGGACCTGTCGTCTCGGACGGTGTTCGACATGTTCGCGGGGATCGGCTACTTCACCCTGCCGGCCGCTCGGGCGGGGGCCCGGGTGGTCGCGGCCGAGCTGAACCCGGTCGCGTACCGGTACCTGCTGGAGAACCTGGAGCTCAACCGGGTGGAGGGGCGGGTGCGCGCCTTCCTGGGGGATTGCCGCGAGGTCGCTCGGTTCGTGAGGGACGCGGACCTGGTGATCCTGGGGTACCTGCACGGGACGTTGGACTTCCTGCCGCACGCGTGCGCGGCGGTGAGGGACGGCGGCAGGCTGATCGTTCACGAGGTGTTTCCGAAGCGATGGGACGAGGGGAGGGTGGCGCGGCGGGTGGTGGAGGCCCTGCCGGAGGGTTACGAGGGCGAGGTGGTGGACGTGCGCCGGGTGAAGAGCTACTCGCCCGGGTTGGACCATTACGCGGTGGAGCTGCGGGTGCGGCGGAGGTAGTCCAGCACGCGCTCGAGCGCCACGTCCAGGCGGGGCCCCATGCCGAGCATGTCGTTGGTCCAGTAGGAGGCGAGCATGCCGATCACGCGGCCGCGCTGGGTGATGGGGGCTCCCGCGTCCCCGGGCCGGGGCACGTACGAGGGGATGGTGGCCCGGACGTAGTTCCGGTCGACCGACTCGATCCGGCACTCGTGCGTCCGGTCCGTTTCCAGCCTGCCGTGACCCAGCCTGGGGGTTCCCACCTCGTCGTGGTCGGCCAGCTCCGGGAACTCCAGCACGTAGACGGCGGTGTTGAGCTTCCGGCTCTCGTACAGCTTGGGGCACTGGACGCCGTCGATCAGGACGCGCCGGGGCGCCGGCCTCGCCCCGCGGACGGTGAAGATCAGCGAGTACCGGGCCACGCGCACGATGGCCCCGATGCGCCGCAGCGGGCCCCGTCGACCCCGCAGCCGGTGCCCGCGGCGGATCCTGGTCAACCCCGCTTCACCTCCTCCACCGTCGCGACCCGGAGCCCCTCGTCCCGCGCCAGGTCCTCGATCGCCTCGAGGTGCCGGTCCTCCAGGCCCCGCGGGTCGATGATGACCTGCTTCGCTCCGGGGGTCTTGCGTCGAACCTCGTGGAACTGGTCGCGAAGGTACTCCCCGTCGACCGCGTACTCGGGCACGATGTGCCCGTAGGCGAGCCGGTCGTCGGACAGGGCCACGTCCGTGTGCGCGGGAGCGTAGTGACCGCCCCCGTACCCGATGACCGGGGTCACGTCCGGGGGGTCCGCGGCGGCGAGGATGGCCCGGGCGCAGGCCTCCCCGGCGTCCGGGTCCGTCCATCGCTCCTCGTCGGAGCCGATCTCTAGGAAGAAGCAGGGGATGCCCGGGTCCGACGGTCCGTGGTGCGTGGCCTCGTAGGACACGTCGTAGTCGAGTCCCCGCCTGTCCCGGAGGCGCTTGAGCTCGAGCAACGCCGCCTTCATCCCGGCGGGGTCGGCCGTGCAGACCTCCAGCGGCTTGCCGCCGAACTTGGCCTCAGGGGTGGGGTTGCCGGGGGCGTGCACGGTGAGGCAGGGTTTGCCGGACGCACTCTCGTGCCGGGAGGCGAAGACGATCGCGTCGAACCGCCGGGCCAGCTCCCGGCACTCGTCCTCCTCGATCAGGTCCCCCAGGGACTGGACGGTGTGGATCCGGACCCCCTCGACCTCCCAGGCCTCCACGGTGTAGGTCGGAAGCTCCTCCACGCCCACGCGCTCGGCGTCGGACAGCAGGCTCTCCGCGATATTTTTAGAGGCCGGGTCGTCGGGGTTCCAGACGACCGCGATTCTCCTCAACGTGGGCCCCGGCCGGGGGCGCGCCGGGATGATTTTAGGAATCTCGGGCAGCCCGCGGGAGGGGAGCAACACGGAGTACCTGGTTAAGGTGGCGCTCGAGGCGGCCGAGGAGGTGTCCGGGGAGGAGACCGAGTTCATCTCCGTGCGCGACCTGGACATCTCGCCCTGCCGGGCGTGCGACGAGTGCGTGGAGACGGGCGAGTGCGCCGTG
>JAMOPY010000037.1 GCA_027064305.1 Methanobacteriota archaeon | reverse complement strand
CCCGAAGCGCGCCGTGGGACCCGCCATCCTGCGCATTCACGTGGACTGGGAGCTGGACAAGGAGCTGGAGAACAAGCTGGTGCAGGCGCTGAAGAGGTTCCGGGAGCGGCTCGCCTACTCGTCGCCCAACATCGTTCCCAGCGAGGACCGGTACTCCGAGGTCTCGGTGGTGCCGATCTTCGAGGTGGACGCGGCCACGCTGCTGGAAATGGAGTACTCCGCCCTCCGCATCTCGTACATCATGGGCAAGGCGGAGCTGAAGCGCGCCTTCGTCTCGCTGGCGTTGACCAAGGCCGCGAGCGTGACCGCGGCCCGTAACCTGGCGGAGGATCCCTCCGGGATCCAGGAGGGCGGATCCTCGGAGGCGGCGGTGCTCCCGTACCTCCGCGTCGGCAGGAAGATCACGCGGATGAACGAGATCCCACTGAGAGCGGACGAGGTGTTCACGATCGACAGCGTGCCGAGCGACGTGAAGGTGATCTGGATGAACTGGAAGTACCTGCCGCGGGTCATGGCGTGGGGGTTGGACGGGATCACCGCGCGGCAGGGTTGGGAGCGCTCCGACATCGCCGTGGCCCACGTGGACGTGCTGGGCAGCCTGTACTCGTACCACCTGTCCACGCTTCTGGATCTACCCTCCTTCGACCTCTCGTACATGCTGTACCTGAAGTACCGGTCGAAGCTCCCGAAGCGGAAGCTGTGGAAGGATGACAGCGGCTCCCACTACCTGTTCTGGACGCAGCTGGAGGCGTTCGAACGCCTCGACGTGGAGACCCTGATCCTGATCGTGACCAAGGAGGAGTGCGAGGGCTGGGTGAGGGAGTGCGTGGAGGAGGACGCGGGTCTGGAGGTGGTCGAGGTGTACGGGGACGACCCCAAGGATCTGGTCGGTGAGCTCGAGAGTCTCCTCGGCGACATGGGCGAGGAGATCAACGGGGTGCAGCGGGTGGAGGTGGAGCCGGTCGCCATCAAGTCGCGCACGAAGCCGAAGGCCGAACGGCCGGTACCGATACGGTTCTACCGGGAGGTGGCTGAGCTGGCGAGCAGGAGGGTGCTCCCGGAGATTCACATCAAGGGGAGGTAAGGGCCGAGAGCACGTCCGTGACGCTGATCACGCCCACCGGATTCCCCTCGCAGCCGACGACGAACGCCCGGGTCGCGTCGTGCTCCCGCATCACCTCCAGCGCCCGGATTAACGGGTCCTCGGGCTCGACGACGGGAGGCTCCGGGTTCATCACCTCCTCCACGCTCGCCCCCAGGATCTCGTCCCACTCCCCCCACCGGTCGAGGATCAGCCGCATGAAGTCCTCTTCTTCCACCACGCCAACCAGCTCGCCCGCGTCGGACACGACGGCGATCCCGTGCACGCCCACGTCCACCATCTCCCGGATCGCGTCCCGGACGGTGGCGGTCATCGGGACCTGGGCCACACCCATCGTCATGTGGTCCTTAACCTTTCTACCCTTAGGCATCGGAGGCCCCGCAGGGGGACCGGACCCGGTGAAGATAACCTTAGCGGGAGAGACGCTGGACGTGGATCGACTCCTCCGGGAGCTACCCACGCGGACGGTCACGGCCGCCCTGATCCGGGACGGAGAGGTGAGGGCGTACGAGGAGGCGGACGGGGAGCACGCGGAGCGGAAGCTCGTCCGCAATCACGACGTGTCCGATGGCGTGGTCTTCGTGACCGTGCGACCCTGCCTGTACTGCGCCCGGGAGCTCGCCAGGGCCGGCGTGGCGGGGGTCGCCTGCCTCGGCCGGGGCCGCGGGCTGGGGCCCTACTACCTGGCCCGGAAGGGGATCGAGGTGGTGGAGGTGCACCCCGGCCGAGCCCCCTACTACGACCCGGTGGAGCGGCTGGACGTCCTGGTTACCTTCGGCGGCAACCCCTACCTGACCGAGGAGGACGTGGCCGCTCGGGTGTACTGCCTGCTCACCGGCGAGGGGATGAAGGTGGACATCGCCCCGGCCCCGGAGAACCTGGCCGGCCGGGTCGAGATCACGGTGCGTCGAGGGGACGCGAGGCGGGCCGCCCGGACGATCCGGCGCGAGCTGCCCACGTTCAACGTTCACCACTTTGTGCTGAGCGACCGGTTCGAGGATCGGGAGGAGCTCTCCCGGAGGGTGTTGAGGGAGGTGGAGCCGCTGGTGAAGGACCCGTTCGCCGTTCGGGCCCGGATCGCGCGCGCCGGCCTCTTCTCGTCCTCCCGCGACGCCGAGGTGTTCCTGGGGGACGTGCTGACCGAGGCCGGCCACGAGGTGGACCTGGACGAGCCGCGGACCGTGGTGTACGTGGACGTACTGGGCGACCGGGTGTCCGTGGGTGTTGAGGAGCGCTGAGTACCTGGCGTACCTCCGGCGCCGCTACGGGCTCCGGCCGAACCGACGGCTGGGACAGCACTTCATGGTGGACGACCGGCTGCTGCGGTTCATGGTGGAGGCGGCGGGGGTGGGGCCCGAGGACACGGTGCTCGAGATCGGGCCCGGCCCCGGACTGCTGACCCGGTACCTGATCGAGCGGGCCGGCCGCGTCGTGGCCGTGGAGCTGGACGAGCGCCTGGTGGAGGTGCTAGAGCGGGAGCTCGGGGACGCCGAGAACCTGGAGATCGTGCACGCGGACTTCCTGGAGTACGGCGTGCCCGAGGAGGTGAACAAGGTGGTGTCGAACCTGCCCTACCAGATCTCCTCGGAGGCCACGTTCGAGATCCTGCGCTCCGACGTGGAGCGCGCCGTGCTCACGTACCAGCGCGAGTTCGCCGAGCGGATGACGGCCGAGCCCGGCACGCGCGGGTACGGCCGGCTCACCGTGATGGTCAACCTGCTCGCCCGGGTCGAGGTGCTGCGCGCCGTTCCCCGGCGGGCCTTCGTGCCGCCGCCCCGGGTCAGTTCCGCGATCGTCCGGCTCGAGCCCCGCCCCGAGTCCGAGCTCCCGGACGTGGACCCGGAGACCCTAGAGGCCGTCTGCCGGGGACTCTTCCAGCACCGCCGGAAGACCGTCCGCAACGCGCTGAGGCTGTCGGCCCACGAGTGGGGAGGCGACGAGGAGGTCGTGGAGGAGGTCCTCCGGAGGCTACCCGAGGAGTTGCTGGACAAGCGACCCCTGCACCTGACCCCCGAGGAGGTCGTGAGGGTGGCCCGATGCGTGGAAAGGGCGCGCGGCTCGAGCTGATCGTGTGGTCCCCGGTCCGACTGTTCGGGGCCACGCCCGGGGCCGTGGTGGGGCTGAGGGGAGATGAGACCGAGCTCCTCTTCGATCCCGGGGGGTGGCGGGAGGGGTACGAGCGACGCGTTCCCGGATGGGCCCGCCTGCCCGAGTGGGTGAAGTCGTCCCCCGGGCTGTTCCGGAGGTTCGGTGAGCCGGACCCGGAGTGCACGCTGGTCACGCACCATCACACGGATCACGCGAAGCACGGGGGAGAGTACGGCCGGGCGTACGCTCACCCGGACGCGATCGGCAGGATCGAGCGCAGGTTCGGGTACCGCCCGCGCCCGGCGTCGGAGTGCGACCTCGTGGTCGAGACCATCGAAACGGGGCACTGCCCCGGCGCGGTGGCCTACGTCGTTGAAGTGGACGGATGCCGGCTCCTGTTCACGGGTGACGTGAACCCGGACGCGTTCCTGCGCCGGGACCTTCCCCGGGTGGACGTGCTGGTGGCCGAGTGCTCGGGGGTGCCGGGCCACCTGGACCGGCCCGGGCTGGAGCGACTTTGCACCGTCGTGAGGCCCAAGGTCGTGGTACCCGTCCACTTGATCGCCTACGAACCCTGGTTCGTGCGCGAGCTGGACGTCGACGCGGCCGTGGTGGAGCCGGACTTCGGCCTGCGCGTCGACTTGACCGCGTGCCTGGAGGCGGAGGTTCCCTGCGCCCGGGAGTACCACCTGTGCACGCGCTGCATGCGGGGCTCGGG
>JAMOPY010000036.1 GCA_027064305.1 Methanobacteriota archaeon | reverse complement strand
TGGACGTCGACGCGGCCGTGGTGGAGCCGGACTTCGGCCTGCGCGTCGACTTGACCGCGTGCCTGGAGGCGGAGGTTCCCTGCGCCCGGGAGTACCACCTGTGCACGCGCTGCATGCGGGGCTCGGGATGCCCCGTGTTCCGGTTCGTGCGCCACCTCCGGTGCCCGGAGTGCGGGAACCCCGCCACGCTTCAGGGTGAGGATCCGGAGCGGGTGAGGTTGGTCTGCCCCCGGTGCGGGGAGAAGTCGGGGTGGGTGGACTACGGCGAGGTGATCCGGGCGGTGTCCGAGTACGGGGAGGGGTCCCGGGTGGGGGAGTGGGCGGCTCGGCCTGGGGAGTACTCCTCATCCTTGCGTCGGCTAAAGGAATTCTCACCACGGCCCGGGCCGGGCGGGGACCGAAACGCTTAACGTTTTCCCTGCGCGCCGAGCGTTAGGCGGCCCTAACATGAGGTGGCGTGGCCGGGGTCGCTGGCGCGGCGGCCCGGGTCGGCCCGGAAGGGGTCCGTGCCATCTGTGGTGGCTCCTTCGCTGGTCCACGACGTACCCGAGCCCGCTACGCCGGTACCCGTGATTCCAGCGCCTCGAGGTCCACTTCTTCCAGCACCTCCCTGACCTTCCCCGCCACCATCTTGTCGGAGATGACTCCCTCCACGCGCACCCTGCACCGCGTACCGAGCAGCCCCGAGCCACCCTTGATCAGGACCTTCGGCCCGCCGAGCACCGGCCAGCCGACGGCGTTCCTCGGGTTCCTCAGGTCCTTCTCCGCCACGAAGACCTCGAGCTCCTTCCCCACCAGCCGCCGCTTGAGTCGGGTGTTGAGCTCCCGGGCCGCGTCCGCGATGAGCTTGCTGGCGCGGCTCTCCCTGGGGTGCGGGCCCGGGGGGAAGTCGCCGAAGGCCGAGGCGGGGAGCGGGCGGAACCGGTACACGGTCACCTTCTCCGCGCCGAGCTCGACCGCGCGCCGCATCACTCGGACGGTCGCCCGGGCCGAGTCCGTCGTCTGGCCGGGCAGGCCGTACACGAAGTACACGTGCGGTCTCAGGCCCGCCCGGCGGAGCAGTCGCACGGCCCGGAGGGCCTCCTTCACGGTGGACGGCTTACCGATCGCCCGCAGGAGTCGCGGGTCCCCCGTCTCCACGCCCACGCTCACGGAGGTGCCCCGGCAGTACTCGCCCAGTAGCTCCGCGACCTCCCCGTCCACGAGGCAGGCCTTCACGTTCTCCACGAACACGACCTCGGCCCGCTTGGAGACGCGTCGGAGCAGCCGCTCCAGGGCGTCCAGGTTCGGGGGCGGGTGTCGGGGGTCCGTAAGGGGCTCCTTCCCCCGCCGGTAGTCCAGCACGTCCGAGGCGCTGAGCACGATCCTCCTCACGCCCTCCCTGACGAGGCCGCGCACCTCCCGGGCGATGTCCCTCAGCGGTCGGGAGCGGGAGGGTCCGAACAGGGAGGGGACCGAGCAGAACCCGCAGCCGGGCGGGATCCCCTCGGGGCACTCCCACCGTTCCCTCCCCTCCCCCTCCCGGCACCGGCCGCAGCCGGTGCACTTCCGGCCGTCCGGTAGCTCGAGGGTCGTGCGGTACGAGTTGCTGCACCCGCGCACCACCTCGACGTACACGCGCGCGGCCCAGCGGGTGGGGTAGGCCCGGATGAACTCGGGCCGTGGGGTGCCCGGCTTCTCGGTCACGGGGCGGGGGCCGGGGAACTCGACGTCGTCGCCCCGCCTCCAGTAGGCGCCCTTGACGGGGCCGCGACGCTCGAGGAGCTCAGGTAGGGTGCGCTCGCACTCCCCCACGACCGCCGCGTCGGCCCCGGTCTTGAGGAGGGCGTTGGGGTCCGCGGCCCCGGGGCCGCCGAGGAACTTGAAGGCGTCGGGATACCGCTCGAAGACGCGGCGGGCGGCGCGCTCGTCGCCCGTCATCACGCTGACGCCCACGTGGTCGTAGGGTCCCGGGTCCCTCAGCCGCTCGAACTCGACCAGGTCGGCCTCGTACCCGTGCTCGGATAGGATGGAGGCGACGAGGCGGGGGCCCGCGCCGATCACGTCCCGGGAGCGCATGCGGCGCCCGGACCCGGCCCCCAGCGCGTCGACGATCAGCGCGCGCTCGGTCAAGTCGATGGGCACCCGCGCGCCGGTTGAGTTTCTCCGTCGTTCACGCCCAACTCACGTCTCGCTCCTTTTACGATGATCTCCGTCCACCGGAACGGCCGGTTCAGGGGGTGAGGAGTTGTCGGAGCAGGTGGAGATTCAGCCCACGACCAGGCACGAGGGTCACGGTAAGCTCGTTCTGTACGTGGACGACGAAGGGTACGTGGAGCGCGCGTTCTACCTGAACACGTCGGCGATCCGAGGCTTCGAGGCGATGGCCAAGGGACGGCCCGCTGAGTTCGTGCAGGTGGCCGTGATGCGAATCTGCGGCATCTGTCAGGCCACGCACGGCACCGCGTCCGCCGAGGCGTTCGAGCGCGCGATGGGGATCGAGCCGCCGCGGGACGGGCGGCTGCTGCGGGAGCTCTGCGCGCTGGGTAACCGGATCCAGTCCCACGTCCTGCACCAGCTGCTGGTGCTGGACGACTTCGTGGAGGAGGAGAAGGAGAAGGTGGAGGCGATCAAGCGGATCCAGCAGATCCGCAAGATCGGCCAGTACGTGGTGGACGTGGTGGGCGGGGAGGGCATCCACCCGCCGAACATCCGGATCGGCGGCATGGCGGAGAACATCTCGGAGAGCGCGCGGAAGCGGCTCTACCGGCGGCTGCGCGAGGCCCGGGAGCTGATGGAGGAGCAGCACGAGTTCATGCGGGAGATCGTGGAGCGGTTCGCGGAGGAGAACGACCTGGACCTGGACGAGTTCGGGCGTCACGATCAGCCCTTCATGGCCACGCACCCGACGTACGGGGACCCGGAGCGGCTGGACCTGGACCGCGTGGTCGAGGTCCTGCCGATCGAGTACTACGGTGAGGAGCACAAGGAGGAGGCGTACGAGCACAACGGCCAGATCCCGCTGTACGACGGCGTCCCGGTCGAGGTAGGGCCGCGGTCCAGGTACGTGGTGTTCGACGGCGTGGACCCGCGGGGCGTCCTGTACATCCACATCCTGAGGTCGCAGGAGACGCTGGCGGCCATCGACCGGTGCCTGAACATCCTGGAGGAGCTCAACACGAGCGGTAAGACGCTCGCGGAGTGGGAGCCGCGGGCCGGCACCGGCGTGGGCGTGCACGAGGCGCCGCGGGGCACGAACGTGCACATCGCCACGGTCAACGAGAAGGGGATCGTCGAGGACTACCGCATCATCGCGGCGTCCACGTGGAACTTCCCGGTAGTGGAGAAGGCGATCGAGGGCGAGCATCAGGAGTACGCCGAGGTCATCATGCGCTGTTACGACATATGAGCATCGTGCGCCGCTCACGTGGTCAAGGAGGTTCGGGATGCCGACTCCGGCGAGAAGCTGGGTGAGTCCCTCATCAGCCTGAAGGGATGACCGCCGCGGGGAACCCCGAAAGGGGGACCCGCGGCGGGACCGGCCCCCCACGCGGGGGCCGTCGCCTCCCCTTTCCCACCCTTCGCACCCTTCGTCTTCCTCCCGTTCCCCTCCCTTCGTCCCCTTCCCACCGTTGCCCCGGGGGTGTGCCGTTGGTTCGGCTCGCGTACGTGCAGCTGGCCGGGTGCTGCGGGTGCCTGGTCTCGCTGGCCGACACGTACGAGCGGCTATTGGACATCCTCGATGAGGTGGAGCTGGTCTACTGCCAGACGCTGATGGACGAGCGGGAGATCCCGGAGTGCGACGTGGCCGTCGTTGAGGGAGCCGTCTGCCTGAACCACGAGGAGTGCGTGGAAGTGGCTCGAGGGCTGGAGGAGAAGGCCGACACCATCGTGGCGCTCGGGGCCTGCGCGGCGACGGGCAACTTCATGCGGTACTCGCGGGGCAACGAGCAGTCCGCCCCCACGCACGAGGCGTTCGTGCCGCTGACCGAGGTGGTGGACGTGGATTACGCGATCCCCGGCTGCCCGCCGGCCCCGGAGGCGATCGAGCGGTTCCTGACGCTGCTCCTGGAGGGTAAGACGGACCTGCTGGAGCCTTTCGCCAAGCTGGCGGAGGGGAAGACGGAGTACTGCGGTTGCGACCTGATGTACCACGTGGTGAACAAGAACATGTGCATGGGCTGCGGCACGTGCGCGGCCGCCTGCCCGACCCGGGCGATCGAGATCGTGGACGGCCGGCCGGTGGTGAACGAGGATCGCTGCATCAAGTGCGGCGCCTGCTTCACGCAGTGCCCGCGGACGATCTGGCCGGGTGACGATGCGATCAAGGAGCTCGTGATGGGGGGTGAGGAGGAGTGAGCGAGCTGAAGGAGATCATGGTGAAGGGCGACGAGGGGCTGCTGGGTGAGCACCTGGGCGTGTTCACGGCCCGGTCCACCGAGCGGCGGATCCTGCGGGTGACTCAGGACGGCGGTATCGTCTCCTCGATCATGGTCTACGGGCTGGAGGAGGGTAAGTTCGACGGCGTGATCGCCGCCGTGGCGGACCCGGACGACCCGGAGGAGCCGTGGAAGCCGCGGCCGGTGGTCATCACGGACCCGGACGAGGTGCTGGAGGCGGCCGGCACGAAGTACACGTACTGCCCCAACGTGAGCGTGCTGAAGGAGGCGGTCCGGAGCCACGGCTGCGAGCGCGTCGCGATGGTCGGCACGCCGTGCCAGGTGCGGGCGGTCCGGAAGGCGCAGCTGCTGCCCGTGGGCATGCGTCACGTGCCCGACAAGATCGAGCTGTTGATCGGCATCATCTGCATGGAGAACTTCCCGTACGAGGGTCTCAAGACGATGGTGGAGCAGCTGTGCGGCGTGTGGATGCGCGAGGTCGCCAAGATGGACATCGGTAAGGGCAAGTTCTGGGTGTACACGGACGACGGGGAGGTCAAGTCCATCCCGATCGACGAGACGCACCCGTTCGAGGGCGAGCCGTGCCACGTGTGCACGGACTACTGCGCCGAGCTCTCCGACCTGACCGCGGGCTCGGTGGGCTCCCCGGACGGCTGGAGCACGGTGATCGTCCGCACGGAGAAGGCGCTGGAGCTGCTCGAGGAGATGGTCGAGCAGGGCCTGCTGGAGGTGAAGAGCATCGAGGAGGTGAAGCCGGGGCTGGGCCTGGTCGAGAAGCTGGCGCAGGCGAAGAAGAACAAGAACCAGAAGGAAATCGAGGAGCGGAAGGAGCTGGGCCTGCCGGAGCCGGGCAAGGTGCACGAGCAGCTCTAGAGCCGGTAGTGCCGGAACCCCAGCTCCCTCGCCTTTTTCCACGCGCTCTCTAATTCTTCCGCGGAGGGGCGGCGGTTTATCTCCGGGTACTCGTGCGCCCGGTGCTCCGGCCGGTACTGCGGCATCACGTTGAGCGGCGTGTCCGTGCCCAGGTTCTCCGCGATCCACTCCAGGATCCGGTGGGTGCAGCACTCGACGTGCCCGGGCAGGACCAGGTGCCGGACGATCATCTCGCACTGCCGACGCGCCTCCAGGTGGTTGCGGGTGACGATCTCCCAGTACTCGGGGGCGCTCGAGTACCGCTCGGCGCACTCGTTCCGCCCGTACTTGAAGTCGGTGAGGTAGACATCGATCACCCCGTCCAGCAGTCGCATCGCCTCCTCCGTGAGGTACATGTTCGAGTTCCAGACCTGCGGGACGTTCACGTCCAGGACGGTCAGCACGCGGAGGATGTAGTGTAGGTTGGGTGTTGGATCGCCGCCCACCCAGTTGACGTTCCTCGCCCCCTCGGAGCGGCGGTGCCGGATGATCCGGGCCAGCCGCTCCGGCTCCACCTTTACCCCGTTCTCCGGGTGGAAGGCGATGTCCCAGTTCTGGCAGTAGACGCAGCGGAACGTGCACCCGCAGAAGAAGATCGTGTGTGAGGGGACCAGCACGCGCTCCTCGCCCATGTGCAAGAACTCGGAGGAGACTCGGGGGGACGGCGGCACGCGGCAAAAGCCCCGTTCCCGCGTCCTGTCCACCTCGCAGCGTCGCTCGCAGAAGGTGCAGCGCTCGAGCAGGCGGCGGGCGATGGTGACCTTGAGCTCCAGCAGGTTGGGGCTCGCGGGCTCGACGTCCGTGGGGGAGGGGCGCTCCTCCCACCGGGCACGGAACTCCTCCATGGCCTCGTCGTGCTCCCTCCACAGCTCGTCCAGGTCGCCCTCCAGGACCTCCACCGGGACGGATTTGGCCACGAGGTAGCGGGCCGGGAGCCGGTCGCGCTCGATCTCGTGGTAGTCCCGCAGCGCGTCGATCCTCATCACTCGTAGGCACCCCGGGGAGCGGCTTCCGGTGGCGGGACCTCGCGCAGGTTCGGGTCGATCGAGTGCGCGTTCAGGTAGCCGGAGTTGTACAGCTCCTGGATCTTGCGGTGATTCCTCAGCTCGGCCCAGGCGTCCCGACCGTAGAACACGAAGGGTGAGAAGTCGCCGAGGGCCACGAGGGTGAGGGCCAGCACGCGCCCCCCGTACCGGGCCAGGATCCAGTAGTACGGCTCCGAGCCGCAGCCCAGCCGCCAGATCGGGTGGCCCCATCGGCACGAGCCGTGCCAGACGACCATGGTGGGACCGGGGACCGAGCGCAGGAGGTCTCGAACGTGTCGGACGGCCTGGTCGGTCGTGCCGAAGGTCTGGCGGTCGGCCACCCACTCCCCCACCATGCCGCGATGGCCGTAGAGGATGTCCTTCAGGATGAGGTTCCAGTCGGGGTTCGCGAAGACGGTCCGGTAGTCGTACCAGGCGAGCTGCACGATCAGGACGCCGTTGTACCAGAAGTGGCTGTACCCGACCTTGCCCGCGTTGTGGATCACGAGGATCTTGCGGTACCCGTGCTCCCGGGCGAACCGGGTGAGGCGCTCGATGTGCGGGGTCCCGGGGGCGATGTCGGGATTGTGCAGCTTGACGTAGACGGCCCGGCCCCAGGGGTCGCCCAGGACGGCCTGGAAGGAGCGGTACTCGGTCAGCAGCAGGGCGAGGTAGGAGAGGAGCAGGATCGGGACGGTGAGCTTTAGGGCCCGGAGGACCCGCATCCCTCATCCCCTGAGCCGACGCTTCAGCGCCTCCCACAGCTCGTGCTCGGGCCCGCAGCCGGAGGCGAAGACGGGGTCCCGCGACGTTCGGCAGATCTCGGCGATCGCCTCCACTTTCTCGTCCATCCGGTCGTGGGGGATCCCGTGGAACTCCACCGAGTCGAACTCCTCGGACAGGTCGCGGTAGTACTTGCGGGCCGCCCGGACGGATTCGCGGCCCGGGAAGACGTGCAGTTCCACCGGGTCCAGCTCCCTGAGGACGCGCCGGTGCATCTCGAAGATGGGTCGCTCCCCCGCGTCCGGGGTCGTGTACACGCAGGTCCTCACCTCGCCGGCCTGCTCCAGCATCAGGTTGGCGTTGGCCTTGAACGCGTCCCCGTTGTCGCCCTGACCGGCCCCGACCAGGCGGCCGTTCACGTCCATCACCTCGAATCGCCCGGGCGGGATGAACGACTCCGGGTCGATCCCCTCCAGCGTCTCCCGGATGGTTCGCTCGGCGTCGTGGGGGTTCGGGGTCACGGTCAGGTACAGGGCCACCGCGCAGAGGCTGTTGTACACGTTGTGCAGGCCCGGGAGCGGGAGCCGGTAGGAGACGTCCCCTTCCAGCTCCTCACCCGTCACCACGTTGTTCACCCTGAACTCGACTCGCACCTTCCACCGATCGGGCCCACCCTTGAGCTCGACGGCGCGCACGTGGGGGTCCGGTCGGGAGAACCCGCACTCGGGGCACGCGTAGCGGCCCTTGTGGTTGAAGTAGCGGCGCTCGTACTCGAGCCCGGCGCCGCAGGCCGGGCACTCGAGCTCCTCCGTGGGTGCCGTCAGGTCGCGGACGTCGGCTTCCAGGCCGTAGAAGGTGTACGTCACGGGGTCTCCGCGCTTCTCCTCCCGGATGTAG
The DNA here is from genome assembly GCA_027064305.1 of Methanobacteriota archaeon. Lineage (GTDB taxonomy): Archaea > JAADCQ01 > Methanopyri > Methanopyrales > Methanopyraceae > Methanopyrus. The sequence continues at coordinate 51,704 of JAMOPY010000036.1, read as the reverse complement.
GTGACCCGGGGGTCGTCGGCGTTGAGGACCAGGGCCCCGTCTCTCAGGGGTCGGGCGAGGAGGCGCTTGGCCTCGAAGTACGCGCCGAACGGGTCCTCCTTGTCCGCGTTCTCCTTGTAGTGCTCCTTGGAGATGGTCGTGTACGCGATGGCGATGGGGTCCACGGTCTTGCACACGACGTCCGGGATCCCGTACTCGCGGCTGCGGATGCCGTACTCGGTGACCACGAGGTCCGCGGAGCGACCGCGCAGGAGTCCCGTGGCGACGGCGTTGATCGTGTTGCTGTCGTAGTTGCAGGAGGTGTTCGCGTCCCGGGACAGGAGGCGGCAGGTCAGGCGCGTGGTGGTGGTCTTCCCGTTCGTGCCGGTGATGAGGACGACGCCGTACCGGGGTCGGCGCGCCAGTCGGCGGACGGCCCGGAGCCCGCCGAGCTTGATCGTGAGCCAGCCCGGGAAGCTGCGCCCCATGCCGGGGCCGAGCTTGACCAGGTGTAGGGCCAGCCTGCCCGCGAGTTCCGCCACCGCCGTCCTCAACCTTTTCATCCCCTTTCTCGGTCACCGTGCGGCCGGGGGAGGATCGATGAGGGCGATCGTTCTGATCGCGGTCGCGCTCGCCCTGGTTCAGGGGGCGGCCGGCGTCACCGTCACGGTGGCGATGTGGGCGGGAGAGGGGGCCGCGGAGAACTGCGTGGAGCGTTCCCTGGAGGCCATCAACTACTGGAACCAATCCCCGGACGGGGCTCGGTTCTTCATCAACGTCATCCCTTATTACTCGAGTGCCGACTGGCGGTACGTGCTCGAGACGGGCCGGGATCCGCAGACCGGGCAGCGGATCGACGTGATCTACGTGCCGGGCGGGTTCCACCCGGAGTGGCACTGGGACTTCGACTGGGTCAGCGCGCTCTATCACGCGCAGATCGACCTGGGGATCGGGTACGTGGGCGTCTGCGCGGGCGCCTACCTGCACGCCGGGGTCACGAGCCGGGGTGGCATCGGGGAGGACGTGTTCGTGGACGGGGTGACGGCCATCGACGGGAATCGAGGGGAGGGCGAGGTGCCGGTGCTGCTGTACGAGAACCCGCTGACCCCACCGAGCACGTGGGGCCGGGTGTTCCAGTACGTGTACGCCAACGGTCCGGGGCTGGGCCCGGAGAGCGGTTCGGTGATCGTGTCCGATCGGGAGTGGTACGAGTGCGTCTCGCTCGACGGGCGGGAGATCAAGGTGACGGTGCGGGGCGTCGGGCAGTACCTCAGCACGGTGGAGGGCTGGGCCATCGTCCTGGGCCGGTACTACCTGAGGAGGGGGAACGGGTGGGTGCCCCGGGGCCGGTTCGTGCTCTTCGGTGTGCATCCGGAGCTCACCGATCGGGTCGGGGCGTGGAAGTTCCTGGCGAGGTCGCTGATCTGGGCGGCCGGCTACGAGCCGCTCGAGCGCGGCGTCAGCACCGGGTCCAGCAGTGGTGCGGGTGAGTTGCCAGTGATAACACCCATACCAGTGCCGCGTTCACGGCGGACTCCACGAGCGTCCTGACCGCGACGCCCGCGATCCCGGCGTGGCCGAAGAAGGAGGCGGCGGGCGGGGCCAGGAACTGGGCGTGGATTCGGAGCAGCGAGACCGCGCGGCCCAGCGACAGCGAGAGGGCCGCGTCCCACCAGTCCAGCCGACCCGCGTCCATGAGCTCCGCGCCGATCACCGCGCCCACCGACACGTTGGCCAGGCACCCAAGGATCACCAGGGACGACGCGGGCGGGAGGTGGAACCAGGAGGCCAGCGGGGCCAGGTGGAGCACCAGGGGGTCCAGCAGCCGGTTCCGCTCGCACCAGTGGAAGAGCAGGATGACGGCCACCACCGGCGGCCCGACCCGCAGGAACACCAGGTTGGCGGTTCTCACGGGCTCCCTCACGAGTCGGAGGTCCTCGACGGGACCCAGCCCGTCGTCCCGGACCCGGCGCGACGCCCGGCCGATCAGCGTGGTGATCAACGCGGAGGACGTGGAGACGGCCACGAGGACCGGGCAGGCCGGGCCCACCAGCGGGGCCACCACGGGGAGGTAGAACTGGACGGCGGCGGCGATCGAGGACGGGAACGCCATCAGCAGGAGGAGCGCGACGACGTCTCGGGTTCCCCGGACCGCGTCGCGCGCCGCGTACATGGCCACGGAGGAGCTCAGCACGGAGAGCACGGCGGCCCGGCCCATTCGGTCCTCTCCCAGGAGCGGTCGCAGGGGACGGACCATCGCCCGGACGCACCGCGGCCGGGATCCGACCACGGAGGCCAGCAGGATCCCCGCGTACATGGCCGCCAGCGTCTCCGCGAGCCTCCACCACTTCACCCGTTCACCTCCCTACCGCCCGGAGTACCTCCGTGATCACGTTCCCCGCCTCCTCGCCCCCGGAGAGCAGGGATAGCTGCCTCCAAATGCGTTGGGCCCGCCTGGCCAGCGTCTCCACCCCGCCGACCGTGGTCAGCACCTCGATCTCGCACGTCGAGCGGGTCCTGCGGATCAGCACGTTCCCCCGGGACTCCAGGGCGTAACCGCCCCGGTCGGGCTCGGCCCGGAACTTGAGCACCGCGTCCCTTCCCTTCACCACCGCCACCAGCTCGCGGTCCCGGGGGACCGTTCGACCCACGTCCACGACCGACGAGAGGAACCGCTCCACCGGCTCTCGAACCCCGAGCTCCGGCAGGACCACCGAGACCGCCGCCACCGCGTCCTCGCTGATTCGACCCTTGGTCGACACGTAGGCGGACTCCGGTCGCACCCGGATCCTGGTGTTGGGGGAGGAGACCTTGAGCATCTCGGCCGGTCGGTCGAAGAGCACGCTTACCTCCTCGGAGGGCTGCAGCAGGGAGAGTCGATCGCGCAGCGACCGTTCGAGGTCCTCGGGCCCGATCACCCTCAGGCTCACCGGCACCGTTCCCTCCCCCGAAAACGTTATATTTGCAGGGGCCCGGGTGGTCGATGGCCCCGGGCGAGGCCGCGGCAGCTCAGTAGGTAGAGCGCGGGACTGTTAATCCCGTGGCCCCCGGTTCAAGTCCGGGCCGCGGCGCCAACGCCGAATCGTTATGATGTTCGTAACGATTGCGGTCGGGGATGATGATCATGCAAGCCGCGGATGGGTGAAGAGTACTCCCGCCCCTGACCCCTCGGCAAACGCTCCCCTCCTCACCCTCACGGCGCGTCGGACAGGGTGAAGCTCGTCATCGGGACCCCGTTTCCGGGGGGGTGTGGCGCGGCCGCGGCATCCGGCGGCTCATTGCGGCGGGTCTAGGCCCGTGCGCTCCCCGCCGGCTACCTCGTCCCGCGCCGTTTTCAGCCTGCCAGGGGGCCGATCATCCCGACCGGTCTCCCCGTCGTGAGCTCATCACCGGCCCAGGATCTCTCGGGCCTTACGCCGGGCGATGGCCCGGTACCGGCGGATCCGGCGGAGCCGCTCCCGCTCCCGTCGCTCCCGCCTCAACCGGCGGACCTCGCGGCCCAGCCGGCGACACGCGTGCTGCACCGCTTTTTTAACTTCCTCCCGGACGAGCTCGCTCCCGATCTCCTGCTTGGAGGGTCCGCTGAAGGGGACGAACGGGGAGTTCACGTTCGCCAGGATCAGGAGCCGCTCCTCGTCCAGATCGTAGCGATGGTAGTCCACATCCTCCACGCCCTGGGTGATCGAGCAGCCGCCGGAGCGGAACATCAGCGGGGCCCTGTTCGCGTACCTCCACAGGTCTCCGCCTCCTTCCTCCACGAGCCCCACCGCCACCTCCACCTGCAGCACGTTATCGCGGGTGGTGACGGGGTCCCGGGACACGGCGGCGACCAGCCGGCATCCCTCGGCCCGCACCGCGGCCTTGAGCGCGTCCTCGCCGATGGGCGAGAGGACGTTGGAGGGTGGGCGCATGAACCGCATCCTTCGAAGCGCCTCGACGATGGCCTCGGCCTCGCGGCGGGTCAGCTCCCGGGGGTCTTTTTCCAGGTCTACGTCCTCGGGCAGTTTCTCTCGCAGCTCGTTGAGCCGCTCGCGAGAGAAGCGGCAGAGCTCCTCCGTCAGCAACGTTCGCACGGTCCTCCGGTTGGTCCGCTCCGCCAGCCGGAGCAGCTTGTGGGCGTCTAAGGAGTGGGGGTGAGGCTTGAGCACCCTGGGCGGTTCCGGGAGCTCCTCCACCCGGGGCGTCCACCGGTGGACGCGGTCGCGCGGGTCGCGGAGGAGGAGTCGGGCGTGAGGGTTGGCGGCGTGGAGCCGCCGGAGGTACTCTCGGGGTCCTCGGCGCCCGGACTCGTAGCGCGCCTCCCCCACGGTGACCTCCACCAGGGTCCCGCGCTCGGTGGCCGGTCGTCGCTCTCGGCGGAGCACGACGGGCTCGTTCTCGCTGGGGTCGGGGTGCACCTCGAAGTAGTGGGCGGTCCTCCCGTCGGTGGAGGTGAGCACGCGCACGGGCTCTCCCGTGGTCATGTAGGCGTAGAGGGCGACCCCGGCCGCCCCGATGCCCTGCTGTCCCATGGACTGGAGGCCGTACACGGGATCGAACTTGTCGCCGGCGAGGAACTTGCCGAAGACCGAGGGCACGCGCTCCGGGGGGATGCCCGGGCCGTTGTCCCGCACCCGCACTCGGTAGGTGTCCTCGCCCGTCCGTCGCACGTGCACGCGGACGTCGGGTCGGATGCGATGGAGGTGGCAGGCGTCCATGGCGTTGGTGACCAGCTCGTGGACGACCATCACGAGGCTCTTGACGGGGCCGTCGAAGCCCAGCATCTCCCGGTTGCGCTCGAAGAACTCGGCGGGGGAGGCCTCGCGCCACCGTAGCCGCTCCATCCGGCTACCCCTGCAGGTTCCGGACGATCTCCCTCACGCGCCGGCGCCACTTCTCCACGCGCCGCACGGCCGTGTCCTCGTCCCGGGCCTCCCCGAACACGCGGATCAGGGGCTCCGTACCGGAGGGTCGGATGAGTACCCACCCGTCCTCGTAGACCAGCTTCACCCCGTCGATGGTGATCACGTCCTCGACGTCCTCCCGCTCCTCCTCAACGAGGGACTCCACCTCCTCCATCACGCGCGGCTTCAGGTCGTCGGGGCACTCGACGCCGGTCTTGTGCAGGTGGTATCGGGGGATCCGGGCCAGCAGGTCGCTCAGCGATCCCTCCTCGGCGACGAGCCGGCAGATCAGCAGGGCGGTGATGATGCCGTTCCGGGAGAGGTGGAAGTCCGGGTAGATGATCCCCCCGTTCTCCTCCCCGCCGAGCGCGGGATCGTCCGCGCGCTTGAGCTCCTCGACGACGACCGGCTCGCCCACCTTCGTCCAGATGACCTCGCCTCCGTGCTCCTCCGCCACCTCCTGCACGCACATGGACGAGCTGACGGGGGTGACGATCTGGCGCCCCTTACCCTCCTCCAGCGCCCATGCGCTGAGGAGGGCGAGGGAGTAGTCACCGGGAACGAACTGGCCGTCCCCGGTGATCAGGATAAGCCGGTCCGCGTCCCCGTCGTGCGCCATGCCGAAGTCGGCGTCGGAGGCGCGGACCATGCTCATGGTCTCGCGCAGGTTCTCCTCGGAGGGTTCCGGTTCGCGGCCCGGGAAGCGCCCGTCCGGGTGCGCGTTCACGCTGACGACCTCCACCCCCAGCTCCGAGAGCAGGCGCGGCGTGATCGTGGCGCCGGCCCCGTTGGCGGCGTCGACGACGACGCGGAGTCCCTCGCCGTCGAAGTCGCCGACGTAGTCCAGGACGGCGTCCACGAAGCCGTTCAGGAGCTCGGGGGCGCGGGTCCGCTCGCCGACGGACCGCCAGCCCACCCGCTCCCCATCCTCCTCGAAGTAGATCCGCTCGATCTCCCGCTCCGCCTCCTTCGAGAGCCCGCACCCGTCGGGGCCCAGCAGCTTGATCCCGTTGAACTCGGGTGGATTGTGCGAGGCCGTGACCACGGCGCCCGCGTCGAACCCCTCGGCCTCGACGAGGTACTGCACGGCCGGGGTGGGCGCGACGCCGACGTCGGTCACGTCGCAGCCCGCGGCCGTGAGTCCGGCGGCGAGCGCGTCTTTGAGCGTGTCCGTGCTGGTCCTCGTGTCGCCACCGATTAAGACTTCGGCGTCGCCCCCCAGGTACGTGCCGAAGGCGAGGCCCAACCGCCGCGCGAGATCCTCCGTCAGGTCCTCCCCGACCACGCCCCGGACGCCGAACGTGCCGAACAGCCGGCCCATCGGGTCTCCCCCGGGTGAGGGAGCGTTGAGGCCGATACTCGAGCTGCTGGAGAGGGTGCCGGGCGTCGACGACCCGGAGAGGTTCCTGAAGTTCTCACTGGTCGGGCTGAGCGGGGTTTTCGTGAACTTAGGGCTGCTGTGGTTTCTAACCGAGATCGTGGGCATATATTACTTGATTTCAAACGTGATTGCAGTGGAGGTGTCCATAGTATCAAACTTTATATTGAACGACTTGTGGACGTGGAGGGACCGGCGCGATCCCGGTTTGATCAACTTCCTGAAGCGTCTCGCGTCCTTCAACGTGATCTGCGCGGGTGGGATGGTGATAAACACAGCCGTCCTATGGGTGCTGACCTCATTTCTCCATATTTACTATATGGTTTCGGCCCTGTTCGGGATCGCGGCGGCCACCCTGTGGAACTACTGGATGAACAACGTGATCACCTGGGGTGTCCTGCTTGAGCGAGCGGATGGTCAACGACGTTAGGAGGACGCCCGAGGCCCTCAGGGCCGTCCTGAGGGAGCGACCGACGGGTCCGGACCTCACGGGGCATGAGTTCATCGTCACGACGGGCTCCGGCAGCAGTTACCACGTGGCTTACTACGCCTCGATGCTGCTCACCCGGGAGGCTCGGGTGGCCGCTGCCCCCTACCCCGGGAAGATGGCCCCGTGGGTGGACGGGTCGGACGCGGTCATCGTCTTCTCCATCTCCGGGGGGAAGGACTCCCACGAGGTGGCCCGGAGCTTCGAGCGCGCGGAGGTGGTGGCCGTCACGTGCGAGGAGGACTCCCCGCTGGCTCGCGTGGCCGACTCCGTCCTCGTGATCCCGGTGGAGCGGGAGGAGGGCTTCCTGAACACGCGGACCATCGTCGCCGCGATGTACGCGTTCTGCCTCTACGTCTCCGAGATGGTCGGTCGGGACCTGGTGGATCCGGGGGTTCCGGAGAGCGTGGAGCGGGCCCTGGAGGGCGGGCCGAACGAGGAGCTGGTCGAGGCGCTGCGCGCGTGCGAGAAGGTGTTCTTCGTGGGGGACGGGTACCTGCACGTCGCCGCCGAGCAGGCCGCCCTCAAGGCCGTCGAGGTGGGGGACGCAAACGCCCTGGCCACCACGACCGACGAGCTCTTTCACGGCCGGTTCTTCGGGGATCACTCGCGCCGGTTGTACGTGTGCCTGAACGAGGGGAGCGCGGAGCTCATCGAGGAGCGCTCCGGGGGCGAGGCTCACGTCTTCGAGCCGGAGGAGGCGGTAAACGTTAAGGTCGATCCGGACGACCCGAACGCGCCGATCGTGGCCCTACCCAGCCTGTACCTGGCGATCGACGCGGCGTACGGGCCAGTCAACACGTCCCGCGCCAAGGACTGGTGGGAGCACCTGTAGCCGGGGTCGCGACGTTGAACGTGGACGCGGTGGTCCTGGCGGGCGGGTTCGGCACCCGGCTGAGGCCGCTCACGTGGGACACGCCCAAGCCCCTGGTCCCGATCCTCGGTCGGCCGCTGCTTGAGTGGGTGATCCGGGGGCTGCCCGACGACGTCGTGCACGTGTACCTGGCCGCGGGCTTCAGCTCCGAGAAGCTGGAGCGGTACGTCGAGTGCAACCCGCTGCCGCGTCGGCTCCGTCTGAGGGTGGAGCCCCGGCCCCTGGACACGGCGGGCGCGATCAAGTTCGCCTGCAGGGACTCGACCGCCGACGCGTTCATCGTCTTCAACGGGGATGTTATTTCGTCCCTGAACGTGCGCGAGATGCTCAGGTTCCACCGGGAGCACGACGGCATCGCGACGGTCGCCCTGTACCCGGTGCCCGAGGACGAGGTCTCCCGGTTCGGCGTCGTGGAGCTGGACGGGGAGGATCGGATCCGCCGCTTCGTCGAGAAGCCGGACCCGGAGGAGGCGCCGTCCAACCTGATCAACGCCGGCGCCTACGTCCTGGACCGGGAGGTGCTCGATTACATCCCCGAGGGTCGGCCCGTCTCCATCGAGCGCGAGGTCTTTCCGCGGCTGGCCGAGGAGGGGCTCCTGTACGGGTTCAGGTTCGAGGGGTACTGGATCGACGTCGGGCTCCCGGAGACGTACCTGGAGGCCCACCGGATGCTCATGGATCACGAGTGCTCGGACCGGGCGCTGGTGGGGGTCAGGTCGGACGGCGCGACCTTACGGGATCCCGTGGTGATCGACCCGATGAGCGAGCTCCGGGGCTCGACGATCGGGCCCTACGTGTACGTCGGGGGGCGGGTCCGGATCGGCGGGTCCGTGATCGAGAACTCGGTCATCCTGGCGGATGCGCGCGTGGAGAACGCGGAGATTCGGGACTCGATCGTTGCGGAGCGGTGCCGGGTTCGGGACGCCGAGCTGGATGGGTGCGTGCTCGGGCACGACGCCGAGGTGGAGGGGTGCACGCTGAGGTCCGTCCGGGTGGCCCCCGGTAAGGAAGTGAGCGAGGACCTGGAGGACCGGTGGGTGATCTAGGTGGGTGAGGCTCGCGGCGAGGCGGTCCGATCCCTCGCGTACGTTTTCTTCCTGGTCGTCGTGCTCCCCGCCCTCCTGATCGTCCTGGTGATCGCGCTGGCCCCGCTGCTGATCGCGCTGACGCTGATGATCGCCTTCGTGATCGTGTTCTCCCGGGTCCCGTGGACCCCGCCGGAGTTCAGCCTCGCGTCGGAGGCCGCGTTGGTCGCCCTGTACGGGTTGACCGGGGAGAGGACGCTGCTAGAGGCGGCCCGAGGACTGGCCGATCGCCGGCGCGAGTCCCTGGAAACGGGGTCGGAGGAGGAGCTGGAACGGGCCCTGAAGGAGGGCGACGTCCGGAGCGCCCTGCGCCTCTACCTGCGAGAGCTCACGAGGGCGTTCGTCGGGAGATCCGCGCATGTTGGATCCGAGGACGGTGGTGATCGTTAACACCGCGATCACGAGCCTGCCGTTCGCGGTCTCGCTGTACCTGGTGGCGCGCAGGCTGGGCGGCACGCTGGTCCAGCTGTACTCGCTGGTTTACCTGTCCCCGGTCCTGCTCCTGACGTACGGGATCTTCATTCCCGTGCCCGGCAACCTGTACGCGTACCTCACCGGGGCCCCGGTGCTGCTGACGTACGGGGTGGTGGACGCGGCGATCCTGGTCTACGCCGTGGGGTCGGCGCTCGCGGTCGTGACCGCGGGCGTGGACCAGTGGGCGGACGTGCTCTACTCGGGCGCGCTGACCGCGGCGTGGATCGTGAGCGAGATTCGGAGGCCGGGACCGCGGGAGTCGCTGGCCCTCGGCTCGGTGATCACGGCGGCGTCCAACGTTCTCGTGGCCGCGTACAGGTACCAAGCGTGGCCCATCGTGCCGCTACCCTCGGTGATTCCGCAGTTCCTGGCGGCGGTGGGCGCGGCGGTGGGGCTGGAGGCGATGACGTGGTGGATCCTCCTAAGGATGAAGCGGCCGGCGGGCGGCTAGAGGCGGTAGGGCCAGCCGGCGCACCTCCACACCAGGTCCTGGTAGGTCAGGTTGGGCACGACGATGGGCTCCCACCGGATCGAGACCGTCCCCCGGGATCGGATGACCCCTTGAACGCCGTCGACCTCCAAGTACCCGGACTCGGCCTTCACGGACACGATCTCCAGCGGGACGGTGGCGCCGAAGAACAGCAGCACCGAGGTGACCACGGGTATCCTGGCCAGGGAAAGGACGGTCACGGAGCGGGCCTTACCTCGGTACCCCCTGAGCATCTTGCCGTGGACGATCGTCGCGGGGATCGGACACGAGCCCCGACCAGACCAGACGTAGGATCGGAGGAACACGATGGAGCACGGCCCGCTCACCCGAACCTCCGGGTAGCTCACCGAGACCCGCGGCACGCCCCTGCAGACGATCGTGAACGGTGCCGACACCGGGCCCAGATGCACGTCCACTCGGCTCCCACGGACCACCGCTCGGTATCGGAGCAGGGTGTGCGGCACCGGCACCACCTCGTAGCCTCCCTGAAAGCGGACGGTCGCGTAGGCGGTGGGGTCCCGGTACCACGCGAACACCGGGTGAGGGCCCGGCTCCAGGTCACCCGCGGTCTCTGCCGGCAACCTTTTAACGCTCATAACCTTCACCGCGCGGTGAACGTGCTCCGTCGTCGCGGCCGTCCACGCGTGAAAGTACCCTTTCGCCAGCATGATCACGGCCAGCGCCGCAACGACCGAGGATCGCAGGGGTAGGGGCGGGCGGGCCTCGTTGGGCACCGATCTCGCCCCCGTGAGCGCCGGCGTGAGGGTCGTGAAGATCGCGGCGGCGGTCCTCGTTCTCGGGCTGTGGATCGCGGTGGCTTGGGCGTCGTCGGAGCCCCGATACGTGATCCGGGAGGGGAAGGTAACCTACCCGTGGCTTCGTGACGCGCTCAGGGTGACGGAGCTGCCGGTGGTGGTGGGGCCGGCGACGGACGCGTGGGAGCCGTGGAGGGTCACCCAGGCCTCGGAGATCCTCGTCTGGGGGTGGCGGGTGGACGGTCCGGGCCGGCTCGCGCTCGGCCCCTCCGTCGCCTCGCCGGGGGAGGGGTGGGCCCGGTTGCTAAAGGTGTCGGACGACGCGAGGGTGTCGGGGTACGGGATGGCGGCCTCCAGGGCCGAGCTGCTTCTCCGCGGGTTCCCGGTGCCGACGGGTCGGGGGCTCGTCATCCTGTGCCCGCGCGGTCCGGTGGTGGTGCGGGGTGATCGGGTCGAGGTGCGGCGCGCGTTCGGGGAGGTCTACCTGATCCTCGAGCGCGGCTCGGTGATCGCCGTGTTACCCGAGCGCGCGTTCAGGGGAGTCTACGTTTGGAGACCGAGGTTACGGTGGTGCTCATCGGGCTCGTGGTTCTGATGCTGGCGCCGATGGTCTGGGACTGCTGCACGGGCGCGGGCTCGCTGCCGACGGACCTCGACTTGGTCGTTCAGGCGGTGAAGGCGTACCTGCTCGGTCGGTACGGGCCGTCGGGCGGGGACTGGGACCCGTACTCGTACCTGGGTCGGCCGCCCCTGGTCAACTACCCGGTGGTGCCGTTCCTCCTCCCGGCGCTGTTAACGCGGTACCTGGATCCGGCCCTGGCGTGCGCGGTGTCCGAGTACGCGTACCGGATGGTACCGGTGTTGGCCTGGGTCGCGCTCCGGCTGCTGGGGGCCGACACCCCGGGCTCCCTCGGGGCCCTACTCGCCTATCTGCTCCTGTACCCGGTGTACCTGGTGCACAACGCGGCGTACGTGCGGGTCGCGACGACGCTGGCGTACTGCGCGTTCACCACCGCCGTGATCGTGTGGTACTCGAGGCTGGGTGAGGGTCCCCGACTCCTGGCCTCCGCGTCGCTGCTCTACGTCTCAATCCTGTCGAACTTCGTCTACATGCTGCTCCCGACCGTCGCGCTGGCGCTCCTGGAGTCCCGGTTCTTCCTGGTACCGGTGCTGGCCGCGTCCCCGGTGCTCTACGTCGCGTACGAGTTCGGGCGGCTGAGCTTCAGCAACGTGCCCGCCTCGTGTCACCTCATCTACCCGGTGTCGACGGCCATAGCGTCGCTGCACCTGCTGCTGCTCTCCGCGCTCACCGTCGTGACGGTGCTCGTCTCCCTGCTGGACTCGCGTCGGACGGCGGTGTACCTGGGTTCCACGGCCTGCCTGGCGACGCTCGCGGGCCTATGCATGGTCTCGCCCGGGGCCGGGAAGCTCATGGTGGGATCGCTGAAGACGCTCACGCAGCTGGACCTGCAGCGGCTGCCCATCGTCCCGTCCCTGGCCCTGACGGTCGGGGTCGCTCGGGTCGGTCGCCGGCGGTCGCCGTCGCCGACGTGGGCGCTGCTGGGGATCCCGCTGGTCGGGCTCGTGACGCTCGGATCGATCGCGCTGCCGTGGACGCACCTGTCGAGCCTCCTGGTGGGACGCTGCGACGGGCACGCGCACCGGGACTTGATCGCCGGCACGGCCGACTCCATCTTCCCGTGGAGGCAGGGAAGGCTGGGTTTCTCGCTGGCCGGGGCGTTCCACCAGGGGTCCTCGGAGCCGACGATCAGGGTGCTGACGGCCGCGTACTACCCGCTGGGGTTGGAGGCCAGCGGGTACAGCGACTACGTTCATCGGCCCGGGGCCAACCAGCCCTTCGACCTGGAGTCGGCCCGGAAGGTGCTGACCCTGTTACCCACCGGGAGGCTGGAGGTCTCGTCCTGGCCCACCGGCATGAATGGACCGTACGACGTGGTGCGACCGCCGCGGGTGCGATCCGAGGTGCGGCTCTGGGACGCGCTCCCGGTCGACCGGGTCCGAGTGCTTTACGTGGGTTCCTTCACGGACTACAGCTACCTATGGCTGAACGTGGTGCGGCACGCGCCCGACGGGAGCCTCCCCGTGATCCCGTGCCTGCGCCCCACGGACCTCTTGCACCGTCAGCAGCTGGATGCGTCCCGGTACTGGACTGGCGACGTGCTGGTCGTGGACCCGGAGGCCGCCGGATACCCGGGCCTGAGTCGACTGGTAAGGAAGGCCAGGATCGTCATCGTCGCTTACTCCTCACCGGCGCTGGACGGGTCTGACCCCGGGAGGATCGTCCGTCTCGTGCGTCGGTACGGCAAGCGGCCCCTCGTGGTGGGCCCGGTGCACCGGCCCCTGCCGGGACGCGTCCTGCGGCCCCTCCTGGTATCAACCGTCCGGTGGTCGGAGGCTCGGCGGGAGCACTCCGTCCGGCTGGTCTCGAACGATCGGATGGTGGTGACTGGCGTGCGGGCCAGGCTGGCCCTGATCCCGTGGGGTTGGGCGCCGTTCTGGGCGGTGAACGGGCGGGAGGGGAAGACGTGCCCCGTCGGCCCGTACACGCTGGTCAGGCTGGAGGGTGGGGTGGCCAGGCTTCACTACGTGGGATGGGAGCGGCATCAGCGACCGGCTTACGCTTGCTCCGTCCTCCTCTTCCTCGCCGGGATCGCGGCGGCGACGCCCGCTAGGGTGAGGAGGAGGCTGACCGGGGCCGTGGGACGATCGTAACGGACCCGACCGTGGAGGATCATCAGCCCGCCGGGTCCGGGCCTCCGGTTGGCCGCGGGCCTCCACCAGGGACTGAACGATTGCGCCACCAGGCCATGACCGAGTATGGTCCGGGGGGTTACCGCGCGCGGTTCCCGGAGGATCCGGGCGCCCCGATTCCGTCGGACCCACTCGGTCGCGAGGGTCGCCTGGTCCAGGGAGCGGATCGCCAGGCGGCTTGGGGAGACGATCCTCGCCACCTTGAACCGCGGTAGGACCATCGCCGGCGCCGCCGTCGGGTTGACGGTCAGGTACCGGGTGTCCCCTACCTGGCTCATCAGCAACGCCAGCGTGATCGACGCGGGCGTGGTGGACACCGAGGGCGGGTTGACCACGACCTCTCCTCGCAGCACCCGGCGCACGACCTCCGTGAACCACGGGTCGCTCGACACGATCGCGGTGGCGACCCCGGGCCCGCCGGGTCCCACGGTGATCGTGCCGGCCACGGTCATCCGGGGCTCCGACAGGGTGGACAGGGGTGCGAGGGCTGCCTGGGTGAGCGTCAGTGGGGTCAGCGCGGCGGTTAGGAGCATCGGCCGGTATCGCCGCTCCAGCCGCGAAAGGGTGAGGTCGGCGCGCCGGAGCGCCCACGACAGGAGCACCGTGTACGGGAACGCCAGGCTCAGTGCAGCCCCCGGGTACATCAGCGAGGCGACCGACATCCCGGCCGAGAGGGCCATCGGGGCCTTCCACCGGGTGTTGATCGTCCGGCTCAGGAAGTAGGAGGTGGCCGACGTCGCGAGGAGGGCCACCGTCAGTATCGTCAGGTGCGAGATCAGGGTTATCCCGGTGAACTGGGCGGTCGCTGGGTACAGTAGGGCGAGGGCGTCGTCGGCGGCGCAGGAGGCGGAGACGAGGATCGGCCAGGGGGAGGCGCGCCGGAGCGACAGCTCCGCGCTCAGGGCTAGTTCCGGTGAGAAGAGGGAGCCCAGAGCCCGTCGGGCGGGCGAGTCCGCCGCCAGCCCGGATAGGTAGCAGGAGAGCAGCGCCGGCGCCGGACTGAGGGTGTAAAGGGACGCGGTGAGTCCCGTCACGGAGGCGATGGCGGCCAGGAGCCGGGATCTCCAGGCCCGGTACGTCCACGCGGAGAGGGCCAGCAGGGTGGGTATCAGGGTCCACTTGCCCAGCCCGTAGAGCAGGTAGTAAGGGGTGGGGGCCAGCGGGTATCCGCCGCCCAGGTACGGGTTCCACTCGGGGAGCTCGCGCGCTCGGAGGCTCTCGGTGACGGCCTTGAGGTTCGCCGCCCCGGTGACGTACAGGTAGGGGGTGAGGGGTACGTGGAGGGGGACCTCGATTAGGAAGATCAGTGAGATCAGCGCGAGGGAGGTCAGCGCGATGGCGTCGACGCCGCGCCGGGTCAGCGGGGGCACCGGGCGCCTCACCCCGGCCGGCCGTGCCGTCGATGGCTTTATTAACGTGCGTTGAGGGGGCGGTAGCGGGTTCTGTTGCCCGAGACCCCCGATAAGGTTCTGATCATTGGGTCGGGTCCGATCGTCGTCGGCCAGGCGGCGGAGTTCGATTACTCTGGTTCTCAGGCGTGCAAGGCGTTGCGGGAGGAGGGCGTCGAGGTCGTTCTGGTGAACAGCAACCCGGCGACGATCATGACGGATCCGAACATGGCGGACCGCGTCTACATCGAGCCGTTGGACGCGCGGATCGTGGCCAAGGTGATCGAGAAGGAGACGCCGGACGGGATTCTGCCGACGCTGGGCGGTCAGACGGGGCTGAACATCGCGGTGGAGCTGGACGAGATGGGCGTGCTGGAGGAGTACGACGTCGAGGTCCTGGGCACGCCGGTGGAGACGATCGTGCGGGCGGAGGATCGGGACGAGTTCCGAGCGTTCATGGAGAGGATCGGGGAGCCGGTGTGCCGGAGCGAGGCGGTCTCGTCGGTGGAGGAGGCGAAGGAGGTGGCGGAGGAGATCGGGTACCCGGTGGTGGTGCGGCCGGCCTACACGCTGGGCGGTACCGGTGGCGGTATCGCGGAGGATGAGGAGGAGCTGGAGCGGGTGGTGGAGCGGGGGCTGGAGTACAGCCGGGTGAATCAGGTGCTGATCGAGGAGTACGTGGGTGGTTGGGCGGAGATCGAGTACGAGGTGATGCGGGACGGTGCGGGCAACTGCATCACGGTGTGCAGCATGGAGAACGTGGATCCGATGGGCGTGCACACGGGCGAGTCGATCGTGGTGGCGCCGGCGCAGACGCTGACGGAGGAGGAGCACCAGATGCTGCGCAGCGCGGCGCTGCACATCATCGACGAGCTGGGGGTGGAGGGTGGCTGCAACATTCAGTTCGCGCTGCACCGGGAGACGGGCGAGTACCGGGTCATCGAGGTGAACCCGCGGGTGAGCCGATCGTCGGCGCTGGCCTCGAAGGCGACGGGGTATCCGATCGCGCGGATCGCGGCCAAGATCGCGATCGGGCTGCGCCTGGACGAGATCGAGAACCAGGTGACCGGGGAGACGTACGCGGCGTTCGAGCCCGCGCTGGACTACGTGGTGGTGAAGATCCCGCGGTGGCCGTTCGACAAGTTCCCGGAGGCGGACCGGACGCTGGGTACGGAGATGAAGTCGGTCGGTGAGGTGATGGCGATCGGGCGCACGTTCGAGGAGGCGCTGCAGAAGGCGATCCGGTCCCTGGAGATCGGGGAGCCGGGCCTGGGTCCCTCCCCGGAGGAGCTGGAGGCGAGCCCGGAGGAGATCCGGAGGAACGTCGAGCGGCCGAACGACCGGCGCATCTTCTACATCTACGCGGCCCTGAAGCGGGGGCTCATGGACGTGGAGGAGGCCTCGAAGCTGTCCGGCATCGACCCGTGGTTCATCGAGAAGATCCAACGGATCGTGGAAATGGAGCGGGAGATCAGGGAGCGGAGGGAGGAGCTGCTGGCGCTGATCCGCGGCGAGGAGGTGGACGAGGGGACGCGCGAGTTCGTCCGGGAAATCAAGCGGATGGGCTTCTCCGACGAGCAGCTGGCGGAGCTGCTCGGGGTGAGCGAGGACGAGGTACGGGAGGCGCGGCTGGGCGTGGGCGTGGAGGCCACGTACAAGCTGGTGGACACGTGCGCGGCGGAGTTCGCGGCCGTGTCCCCGTACTTCTACTCCACGTACGAGGAGGAGTGCGAGGCGTTGAAGTACGACTGAGGGCGGCCCGGATGCGCCGACTGGACCTAGCGCTCACCCTGCTCTTCATCCTGGCGTCGCTGGCCCCACTGGCGCCGGAGCTGCGCGGCGAGCACGCGGTCGTGATGGATCTGGCCGTGCACGCCCACCAGGTCTACCTGCTGGGCACGGCCGGACTGGCCCGCGGGGACTGGGACCCGTACTCGTACACGGGCCGACCACCGATGATCGACTACCCGGTCCTACCCTTCCTACCGGCCGTCGCGCTGTTCAAGCTCACCGGGAACCCGTACCTGGCGTGCGTGGTGGTGGACGCGCTGTACCGGTCCGCGCCCTGCTGGCTCTGGCTGCTGCTGCAACGTACGGGGCTGGCCACCCGTCGATCGGAGGCCGCGATCCTGGTCTACGTCGCCACGCTCCCGGCGCAGGTGGTGGAGGTCTTCACGGTCCGCGTGGCGACCACGTTCTCCGTCGGTCTGGCGGTCTCGGCGATCCTGCTCGCCCGCTCCCGGGTGAGGCGCGCGTGGCCGGTGCTGCTAGCCTGGTCGCTATCGTTCCTCGGGAACCCGATTTACACGCTGCCGGCGTTCCTGCTGGAAGCGGCGAGGAAACCGGTGATCGCGCTGTCCCTGATCCCGTCGGTGCCCGTGACGGCGCTCGGCTGGTGGTACCTTCACACGGCCTTCACCTACGCGCCCGGAACGTGGTTCCTGCACGGCGACCAACTGTCGGAAAAGACCGTCCTGGCGGTCTCCATCGCCCTCCTGGACGCGATCGCGTTGATCCCCTCGGTCGAGGCCGGGGGAGGGCGATTCGGCCTCGCGACGGCCGCGGCCGGCCTGGGGGTGATCCTGGCGGGTCCCGTGGGGGTGGCGAAGTTCGTGGATAGCTGGAGGTCCTTTCTGCCCGCGCTGATCGTCGGCGTCTCGGAGGCCAAGCGTCCGCGCGAGCGGCTGGTGATGTTGGCGGTGTTATCGTCCCTGACGGCGCTGGTGGTGTTCCACGCGATCGCCGCCTTCGACGCCTTCCGACCGGTGAGAGGGTACTCCGTCGGCCCGTACCGGGTGCTGGTGGACGGGGGCCGCGGGTTCGAGCCCGCCTCTCCGGTGTGGCCGGGGTGGCCGGTGTACGAGCTGGGAGGGGCGTTCTACCAGGGGGCCTCCGAGCCGCAGCTGCACGCCCTGGGGCCCGCGATGGAATACCTCAGGGCCTCCCACCTGGCCTCCAACTGGTACATGGCGAACGCCGCCGTCACGCGGTGGTTCGACGAGTGCTACGAGCGGGTCCTGAGGGAGCGCGGCCGCGCCTACCTGCGGTCGTTGCCGGTGCGGGTGGTGGACGTGACGCTGTTAAGCCGGCCGAACCCGATCCTGCCGAGCGAGATCGGGAACCGGGTGATCGGTCGGGTCCGGGTGGTCGTGAACCCCTCGATCTCGCTGAGGGACGCCGTGGTGGTTCGCCGGGTCCGCGCGATCTACGTGGGGTCGTTCAGCGCGTACGGCGTGTTGTGGGCCGAGCTGGCCGGTCGGTTGGGCCGCCCGCCGATCCTCCCCGGGTTCTACCCCGAGGCCGTGAGGGCGGGTCAGGAACCGTCCCCGTGGGAGGTGCCGTGGACGGGCGAGGTGCTGGTCGTGGACCGGGTGGGCTGGCGGTGGGCGGTGAAGACCGGGTTGGTGCGGCGGGCCGGGCGCGTGATCAGGGTGGACTACCCGCTCGCCCCGTGGAGGGGAGGGGTCAGCGTCGAGGAGGCGGCCCGCAGGGTGCTCCCGTACGTCTCGGTCGGCGCCACGGTCCGGGGGGTGGTAAGCTGGCGTTGGGATCTGATCCGGGTGAGGGACGCGGGGTCCGGGTGCGTGGTGGTCCCGTGGGGTTGGGCGCCGTTCTGGGCGGTGAACGGGCGGGAGGGCGAGGCGTGCCCGGTGGGACCGTTCACGATGATTCGGGCGCGTGGCGGGTCGCTCGAGCTCCGGTACGTGGGGTGGGAGCGGCATCAGCGGTGGGCGTACCTGCTGAGTTTGGCGCTGCTGCTGGCGGTGCTGGGGGGCGCGGGTCGGAAATCTTTATAATGAGGACGCGGGGCTCCGTGGGTTGGGAGGGCGCCGCGGCAGCTCAGCCTGGTTAGAGCGCCGGCCTGTGGAGCCGGTGGTCCCGGGTTCAAATCCCGGCCGCGGCCCCAGCGGCAATCGTTATGAAAATCATAACGATCGGCCCGCGGGAGGCGGGAGGTCAGTCCAGGTCGAAGTCGAGGAAGTCGTCGAGGTCCAGGTCGAGCGCGTCGTCGGCCTCGGTCTCGTCCTCCCACGCCTCGGAGTCGCCGTGGTGGAGGTGCTCCTCGCGGGCGCTCATCGCCCGACGCACCATCCGCTCGAGCCTCCGGAGTCGCTCGTCGTACGGGGACACGAGCACCTTTCCGGACCCGCGCGCCCTGAGCATGAGTTCCTCCCCGTGCTTGCGGCCCAGGAGCAGGTCCAGGGCGCTGCCCTGCCAGGTGGCCTCGAAGGTGACGTCGCCCGTCCACGCGATCAGGCACTCCGGGTCCACGAGGACGGGTTCCCCGTCGCTCACCTCCAGGGTCACCGGGTCGCACTCCGCGGTGACCGCGACCCGGCACGGTCCCTCGAATCCCAGGTCGACGAGTCCGGTGCTCAGGATGCTGGCGTCCAGCTGGGCGACCACGTCGGCGGGGGCGTCGGTGAACAGGAGGCGGTCCTGGTTCACGGTGAGGCGCTCGCCCTCGGGAACGTCGAGCACGTGGATTCGGCCGCCGTCGCCGGCGTACACCACGCCGGAGCCGTCCGCGCGGACGAAGTGGCGTCGCATTCCCAGCAGCTTGACCTTGAGTACCTTCTCCAGGAGCCCGGTGAGGCCGCCGGACGTGCGGACGGGTCGGGTGGCGGAGAACTCCAGGTCGCCCCGGGCCGCGATGACGCTGTCGTTTTTAAAGTAGGCCGGGCCGCGGAGGAGGCGGACCCGGAGGACTTCCTCTCGAACCTTCTCCACCTCGGTTTCGCCCCGGTCGGCGCCCTCGTCGCCGAAGAGGGCGTCGAGGAGCCCCACGGTGGTTCCCCCGGGCGGGTGATCCGTCGTGAGCCGCTGCTACCTGGTGATGTACGGGGAGCTGGCGGTTAAGTCTCCTCGGGTTCGGAGGGAGATGGAGCGGACGCTGGCGCGGAACGTGCGGAGGCAGGCGGGCGGTGAGGTGGAGCGGTTGGAGGGTCGGTTGCTGGTGCGGGATCCGGAGGAGCCGGAGGCGTTGGGTCGGGTGTTCGGGGTGGCGAAGTGGACCAGGGTGGTGTGGGTGGACTCGTACGAGCCTGAGGAGGTGTTTCGGGCGATCCGGCCGTGCTTGGAGGGGGTTCGGGCGGGCTCGTTCGCGGTTCGGTCGCGTCGGGCGTGGGAGGGGGCCCCGTCCTCGCGGGATATGAACGTGGAGCTGGGGGAGCTGGTGCGTCGGCATACGGGCTGGTCGGTGGATTTGGACGATCCGGACGTGGAGGTGCACGTGGAGCTGCGGCGGGAGGGGAGCTTCGCGTACCTGGGCTCGTGGGTGCGGGAGGGGCCGGGTGGGCTGCCGTACGGGTCGCAGTCGCCGGTGGTGTGCCTGGTGTCCGGGGGTATCGACAGCCCGGTGGCGGCGTGGTACGCGGCGAGGCGTGGGTGCGAGGTGGTGTGGTTGCACCTGGATCGGGGGCGGTTCGGGTCGGAGGTGGACGTGGTGGAGGAGCTGGCGGAGCGGTTCTCGGAGTGGATCCCGGGCGAGGTGCGGTTGGAGGTGGAGGACTTCGAGGGGTTCATGGAGGCGCTCGCGTCGCTGCGGGGTGAGGAGGCGCGGTACCGGTGCGTGCTCTGCAAGCGGGAGATGCTGCGGAGGGCGTGCGCGCTGTGCGAGCGGGTGGGTGGGGTGGGGGTGGTCACGGGCGACGTGATCGGTCAGGTGGCGAGTCAGGTGCCGGACAACCTGGCCGTGATCGATCGGGTGGCCCGGTTCCCGGTGTTCCGGCCCCTGGCCGGTATGGACAAGAACGAGGTGCAGCGGTTGTCCGAGCGGTTGGGGTTCTTTGAGGTGTCTCGCCGGCACGCGTCGTGCCGGTTGGCGCCCAGGAACCCGGTAAAGCGGGCCCGGCCGGGTAAGGTGCTAAGGCTGGAGGAGCGGTTGGGCGTCCTGCAGCGCGGTCTGCGGGGTTCGGGCGTTGCGGCGGAAGAGCGTGGAGGAGATCAACGAGCGGATCAGGCGCGGTGAGGCCTGCGTCGTCACCGCGGAGGAGATGATCGAGATCGTGGAGGACGTGGGGGCGGAGCGGGCCGCGAAGGAGGTGGACGTGGTCACGTGCGCGACGTTCGGGCCCATGTGCAGCTCCGGCGTGTTCCTGAACTTCGGGCACTCGGACCCGCCCATCAAGATGCAGCGCGTGTGGTTGAACGAGGTGGAGGCGTACACGGGTCTGGCGGCGGTGGACGCGTACCTGGGGGCGGCCCAGCCGAGCGAGGATCGGGGGATCGAGTACGGTGGAGCGCACGTGATCCACGAGCTGGCGGCGGGTGAGGAGGTCGTCCTGCGGGCCGAGGGGGCCGGGACGGACTGTTACCCGAAGGAGTCCGTGGAGACGCTCATCACGATCGAGGATCTGAACCAGGCGGTGCTGGTGAACCCCAGGAACTGCTACCAGCGGTACGTGGCCGCCACGAACTCGTCCGAGGAGACGCTGTACACCTACATGGGGGTGCTGCTCCCGGAGTACGGGAACGTGACCTACTGCGGGGCGGGGCAGCTGAACCCGCTCGCCAACGATCCCGAGCTCCGCACGATCGGGATCGGGACGCGGATCTGGCTGGCGGGCTCGCGCGGGTACGTCATCGGGGAGGGCACGCAGCACGACCCGCGGGGCGGCATGGCCACCCTGATGGTGAGGGGGGACTTGAAGGAGGCGGACCCGGAGTTCCTGCGCCCGGTCGTGCTGAAGAACTACGGCGTGAGCCTGGCGGTGGGCATCGGCGTGCCCATCCCGGTGCTGGACGAGAAGGTGGCCGAGTCAACGGCGGTCCGGGACGAGGACATCGAGGTGCCGGTGGTGGACTACGGGGTGCGGTCCCGGGACCGGCCGGTGGTGGCCCGGGTCACCTACGCGGAGCTGCGGTCCGGCAGGGTGGAGATCGAGGGGCGGAGGGTGCGGACCGGGGCCCTGTCGAGCTACCGGATGGCCCGGGAGATCGCGGAGCGGCTGCGGGAGGAGATCGAGGAGGGTGAGTTCCTGCTCACGGAGCCGGTCGAGCGGCTGCCCCGGGACGTGAGCCCGAGGCCGATGCCGAGCCGGCCCCCTCACCTGCCTCGGATCAGGGACATCATGACGAGGCGGGTGATCACGGCCCACCCGGATGAGAGCATCGAGGAGGTGGCGAGGAAGCTCATCGAGGAGGAGATCAACCACGTTCCGGTCGTGGACGAGGAGGGTAGGCTCGTCGGCATCGTCACCTCCTGGGACATCGCGGCCGCGGTGGCGGAGGGTAAGAAGCGGTTGAGGGAGATCATGACCGAGGACGTGGTGACGATCCGGCCGCACGAGACCGTGAACGAGGCGCTGGAGCGGATGAACCGGCACAACATCTCCTGCCTGCCCGTGGTGGACGAGGAGAATCGGGTGGTGGGGATCGTCACCCGGACGGACATCACGGAGGCTCTCCGCCGAGGATGATGAGCACCTCGTCGAAGAGCTCCTCCCGGACCCCTCGCACCACCCTCCTCCTTCGGAGCGGCCCGTACGGGTCGTTCTTGTAGGGTGAGGGGGACTCCCCGCGCCGGGTGAGGTGCGACCGCAGGTTCCGCTCGAAGTACGCGACCGGGTCCCGCCAGGTCACCGCGTTAACGGCCGCGCGCAGGCGGGCGGAGACGCGCTCCCGTACGGCGTCGACGGTCGACTCGTCCTCGTTCAGGGACGGGTCCACCGTGATCACGTCGGCCCCGAGTCGGTCGAAGTACCAGGCCTTCTCGGGCGTGTCCACGGCGGCGGTGTGCGAGACGACCACGGTCACGTCGAGCCCGGCCGCCAGCTCCACCGCGTACGGGTCCGCGACCACCAGGCCGTCCACCTCCAGGTCGTGCGCCAGGTACTCCAGGGTGGAGCGGAACGTCCCGTGCCCGGACGCGGACAGGTGCTCGCACCCGGAACACGTGAAGTCGGCGAGCGCCTGCACCCGCAAGCCCCGGTCCGCCGCCTCGCGGATCATCCGCTCGGCCTCGGACTCGGAGGGGTACCGGGGCAGCAGCGTGGCGACCCCGAGCCCCGGGTAGGGGACGACCACCCCGTCGGCGTCGTCGGGCAGGTGCTCGAGCTGGTGCTCGGACGCGCAGAGGTACCAGCGCATCACCGACCGCCCCGGAGCACCCTCAGGTCGGGCCGCGGTTCCTCGCCGGAGAACTCGCGCTCGCACGTCTCGCAGAGGGTGCGCGCGCCCAGGTCGATGACCAGGTCCGTACCCGGGACCACCCGGGCGTACATGATGTCGGGGTCCGCCCCCACCTCCCGGGCCGCGCGCTGAACGACGGCGATGACCCCGTCGGTGACGTCGTCCAGGCGGACGCCCCGGAGCATGAAGACGACGCCCACGCAGCCGCACCGGGCCACGAACGCGTCCACCTCGGTGACCATCCCCTCCTCGAGCCGCTCCTCCAGGCGGCGCAGGTACTCCGCGCACCGCTCGATCAAGCCCGCTCACCCGCGGTCGCCGCCTCCGGGCGCCGAAACTCCCTCACGCGCAGGGCGCGTTCCGCCAGCTCCCGGCAGAACCCGCACTCGTGGCACCGGTGGTCGCACTCCTTCCAGCGCTCGATGGCCCCATCCAGCGCCCGGTTGTCCAGGTAGAAGTAGTCCCGGAGCTCCCGGGGGCAGTCCAGGAGGTCGAGCAGGTTCCCGTCCCAGCGCCCCTCCAGGTACGCGTTAACGACCTTGACGATCCAGCGCACCTGGTGCGAGCGCCCCGAGATCTTGAACGCGTCCACGTAGGGCTCGTAGTGCTCGAGGTCCTCGGGCCGGATCCACGGGGACTTGATGATCAGCTCCGGGTGGCGGAGGCGGTCCGCGATGCACCGCCGGTAGTAGTAGTCATCGTACACGGAGACCTCGTCGGGCCCGTACAGGTGCGAGAACAGGTTGAAGTGGAAGGGTCGGTAGGGGCAGTCCAGCAGGCAGCCCTCGTTGACGATGACCTTGAGCTCCATCCCCAGCCGGGAGAGCGCCTCCAGGGTCTCGAAGCGCCGGTTGTGCGACGTGTCGAGGGTGATCGCGGTGGCGACGTCCTCGTAGTGCTCCGCCTTCTCGGGGTCGTTGACGAAGGCGAGGCAGGAGACGGTCACCCGGTCGAAGTACTCGGCGGCCAGCTCCAGGATGATCGGGTCGGCGGCGACGATCCCGTCGACGCCCGCCCGCTCGAGGTCCCGGAGGTACCGGTCGTAGCGCTCGAGGACGCGGCGGGTGGGCTCGCCGCGGAGGGGGCAGGTGGAGTTGACGACCACGTCGTACCGGACGTCGTGAGAGTGGGCGAGCTCGACCTGCTCGCGCACCTCGTCGATCGTGGGGTAATGCAGGTTGGGGCGGCCCGTGCCGATGCGCTCGGGGGAGCCGCCGGCGTACACGGCCTCCACGCGGCGCAGGTCCTCGATCCCGGAGAGGAGGGTCCTCAGTCCGCGGGTGTGCCCGGGGTGGGCGACCCAGAACCTCATTCCCCACCCTCCTTCGAGGCGATCTTGAGGGCGCCGGTGGGGCAGATCTCGACGCAGGAGCCGCACACGATGCACTCGTCCTCGTCGAAGGACACCTCGTGGTTCTCCACGAGGACGGCGCCGACGGGGCAGACGGAGTGGCAGGCGGTGCAGTGCACGCACGTTTCCTCGTCGTGAATCAGCGTTTTCTCCAGCTCCTCCACCTCCAGGCCGAACCTTCGGAGCGTGCGCAGGAACTCGCGGACCTGGCCCTCCTCGGGGGCCTGCACGGCCAGCTCGGCGGTGATCGAGTCCGGGGTCACCGTGGCGTTTAAGACGCTGAGCTCGAGGCCCTCCTCCACCACCTCGGACAGGGTGCGCACGACCTCGCCCCGGGCCTTTACGCGCACGATTTTTCGGGCGCGATCGCTCAACCTCGGTCCCCGCCTCGGCGAAGCGACCCCTCCTCATTCAGCTCGGGCGGTAGTGCACTCCTCATCGGGGGGATCCCGGTTGGAGGTGGGGTTCGAGCTACAAGACGTTTTCCTGGGGAGCCCGAGGAAGCGGCGTCTCCGGCCGGGTCGGCACGCGTTCCGGGTGGCGTTCCGGCGGGAGCCGGTGTACCTGGAGTACCGGGCCCGGTGCGAGGATCCCGTGGGTGACGCCAGCGAGCTGCTGGCGGAGCGGTACCGCGGTCCCGGCGGCCTGCTGGAGAGCCTGCAGACGTCCACCCTGGACCTGGTCGTGCCGGCCCGGCCGTTCGTGGCCCGGGGCGGACGGCTCTACCCGGAGATCGAGTACTGCGACGTGGGGTTCGCCACGCACGGGCGGGCATTCCTGGCGCTGACCGCGGCGCTGGTGGAGGGGGAGGGGGAGTCGGAGGACCTCCTGCACGCGGCGGCCGCGCTCGCGTGCGCGCCGTTGCTGCAGGCGTTGGGGTACCGGGGGGACCCGTGGCGGTGCGTGGACGAGCTGTCGCCGGTGCTGGACGCGCCCGAGGCGAGGGAGCTCCCCCGGTACCAGCGGGACCGGCTGGAGGCGCTGGAGTGGTTGGCGCTGGGCAAGAAGCTTCCGAGGGTTAGGACGCCGGGGCTGGAGCTGTGGCTGGTGGAGGCGGTGGGGGAGGTGGAGCCGGTGGCGGCGGAGTTCGTGGATCACCCCGAGCTGGTGGTCTACCAGACGGACCGGTGCTTCCTGGGTCTGGTGGTGAGGGCCGGGGACGGTCGGGTCCCGGTGGAGCCGGAGGACGTGCTGGAGGAGGCCGGGGACTGGAACGTGTGGGTGGCCGTCCGGGGTCCGATCCGGCCCCGGGAGGACGCGGATCCGCTGGTGGACCGGGTGCGGCAGGCTCGGTTGGGTGAGGAGCGGGGTGAGGTGCCCTCGCCGGGGGAGGGGGACGCGTGGGCGGGCCTGTACCGGTGGTGGGGGTGGTGGCGGGGTCGCCGGTTCCGCCCGCTGAGGGGGGCTCCGATGTCGCTCTCCCGTCTGGCGTGGTTCGCGCGCCGGGCGGACCTGGGGATGCTGCCGGAGGTGCTCCTGGGTGAGGTGGAGGGGGTGGACGTGCGGGTGGAGACGCCGTGGGAGGTGGTGGTGGAGGGGGAGCCGGAGGAGGCGTTCGAGGCGGCCTGCCTGTCGGGCGTCGGGCTGGGGTTCGCCATGACGCTGAACCCGCCGGCGGAGGCGCACGATCCGGTGTCGGTGCTGGATGCGGTGGGCGAGGTGGCGGATCGGGTGGGGACGCGCCCGGTGAGGGAGGCGCTGCGGGCGTTTCCGGTGGGCGTGTCGTTGGGCTCGTTGGAGCCGTTGGAGGGGATCCGGATTCGGTGGGACGGTGGAGAGGTGACGGTGGGGTGGGAGGAGGCGACGCTGCTGCCGTGGTGGGTGGCCTCGCTGGGTAACGTCGGTGAGGACGTGATGGAGGAGCTGGTGGAGCGGCCGGAGATCGTGGAGTCGGAGGAGTTCGAACGGGAGTACGTTCGGACGGCGTTGGCCTCGGAGCGGCGCGCGCTGAAGCTGTTTCGGCGGCTGTGCCGGGAGCGGGGTAGTGAGGCGGCGGTGAACCTGTTGAGGCTCGCGCATGAGGGGCCAAAGCTAAGGTTTGAGGCGCTGGAATGGGTTCGTGACATTTCGGGAGAACCTTAGGTATCGGCAACTTTTTCCAAACGGAAAACATACCGGGCGCCCCGGCGGGGTGTGATCGACGCGCCCGCGGTGAGCGCGGGGCTCCCGGGGCGAACGCGGGCGAAGGGGGCTTAACCCGGCGCGGTCCGCTCCCGGTCAGGGCGTCGAGGTGGAGCTGCCGGAAGAGGTGCTGGAGGAGCCGATCCGGGCGGCCCGGAACGCGAACATGCTCCCCACGCCGGAGGTGGTCTCGAAGCTGCTGCAGGACCGGGTGCAGAAGGAGCGGTTCCTGAACGACGTGCTGGAGCCCGAGGTGGCCCGGGCGCACCGGGAGGGTTACCTGCACATTCACGACCTGGACTACGCCCTGACCCGGTCCAACTGCTGTCAGCACGACTGCCGGTGGGTACTGAGGCACGGGCTGTACGCGCGCAGCCCCATCGGTCGACTCACGTGCGTGAGCAAGCCGGCGAAGCACGCGGAGGTGGCGGTCCTGCACATCCTGAAGTGGCTGATGACGTCGCAGAACTTCTTCGCCGGGGGTCAGGGTCAGGACTTCGTGAACTTCCTCGTGGCCCCCTACATCGCGGAGGAGGGGCTCAGCTACGGGGAGGTCAAGCAGCTGGCGCAGATCATGATGTTCGAGGCGACGCAGGACCTCGTGGCCCGAGGCGGCCAGCCCGCGTTCACCAACGTGAACCTCGAGCTCACCTGCCCGGAGTTCCTGGAGGACGAGCCGGCGATCGGTCCCCGGGGTCGGGTGGTGGGAACCTACGGGGACTTCGAGGAGGAGGCGATCATGTTCGCCCGGGCCCTGCTGGAGGTGCAGCTGGAGGGGGATGCGGCCGGGGCCCCGCTCAAGTTCCCGCAGCTGATCGTCAAGGTGCGGCCGGGGTACGACGAGGAGACGCTGGAGCTCGCCTTCCGGGTGGCGGCCGAGAACGGGGCCGTGTACTTCGCCAACCTGCTCAACCCGAAGTGGCGTCGGATCGTGGGCGAGAACGTGAACTACATGGGCTGTCGGACCTGCCTGGCGACGAACTGGACGGGCGAGTGGGACGTGGACACCATCCGCACGGGCAACTTCGAGTACGTGACGCTGAACCTGCCCCTGATCGCGCACGAGGCGGGGGACGAGGACGCGTTCCTCGAGCGGCTCCGGGAGTACTGCGAGCTCGCTCGGCGGGCCCTCCTGGCCCGGTGGCGGTGCGTGAAGCGGTGCCTCGAGGCGGGGCTGTACGACGGGTGCCAGAACTGGCGGCCGAACGGGGAGGGAGAGCCCTACTTCCGGTACGAGCACACGACCTGGAGCCTCGGGTTCGTGGGGCTCGCCGAGGCGATCGAGGTGCTCACCGGGTCCCACTTCTGGGAGGATCGGTCGGCCCTCCGGCTGGCCCTTCGGGTCGTGGAGTACCTGAACGAGATCCGCGAGGAGTTCCACGAGCGGGACGGGCGCCGGTGGTCGGTCGTCCAGTCCCCCGCGGAGTCCGCGGCCGAGCGGCTCGCCCGCGCCTACCTGAGGAAGTTCGGGGACGAGGCCGTCGTCCGCGGGACCAGGGAGCGCCCGTACCTGACCAACTCGTGCCACGTGCCGTACGACGTGGAGCTCGACGTCGTGGACCGCGTGGAGCTAGAGGCGAGGTTCCATCCGCTCACGCTCGGTGGGCACATCGCGCACATCTGGCTGGGGGAGCGCGTGGACTTCCCGGAGACCCTGGCCAAGTTCGGCGTGCGACTCATGCGCAAGAACACCGTCGGGTTCCTGGCCTTCACCCGGGACTACAGCGTCTGCGACCGGTGCCAACGCACCTACGAGGGCGTCGTGGAGCGGTGCCCGGAGTGCGGGACCCGGACCACGGTGTGGTCCCGGGTGACCGGGTACCTGGCCCCCGTGGACTCGTTCGTGGACGGTAAGAAGCAGGAGCACCGGGAGCGGTACCGCCACTCCCTCTAACCCCGACCACGGCCTATCGTTAAGGATAGCGTAACGATTGGGGGGCCCGGGTTGGGAGAGTTCCACGTGACCGTGGACCTGACCACCCGATGCCCTCACTCGTGCCCCCACTGCAACCTCCGACAGGACGCGTACGGGGCGCGCGACCTGGACCTGGACGAGCTGGACCGGCTCCTCCGCGAGCTGGACGACCGGTACGACGTCGGGTTCGTCATCCTGACGGGCGGCGAGCCCTGCCTGCACCCCCGGTTCGAGGAGGCGATGGACCTGCCCCGGCGCTACGACGCGGGCGTGGGTGTGAACGTGGCCACCGAGGTCCACCCGGCGCTCTCCGACGCGGACCACGTGTACGTGGCGGTCGAACCGCACCGAGGGTACGGGCTACGCGGCGCCCTGCGCGCCTGGGAGCGGGTCGAGAGGCTGGAGCCCGGAGAGCTCTACGCGAACACGGTCGCTTGCCGGGACACGTTCGAGGACCTGGAACGCGTCAACGAGCTCGTGATCGAGCGGGGCGCCTCGGCGCACTTCGTCATCGCCTACGTGCCGCGGGACCGCGACGACCCGCTGGACCGGTACCCGCACGACCGACTGCCCGCGCTGGTGAGGAGCCTGGAGCGGGCCCTCCTGGCCGGGATGCCCTTCCAGGAGGAGGTCCCGTTCACCTCGTGCCGACACGGCGAGTACAACGTGCACGTGCGGGTCGATGCCCGGCTCACCCCGTGCCAACACTGGAAGGGGTTCGTGCTGAGGGACCTGGACGAGTTCGAGCGGCTGAGTGAGCTGGAGCCCCGGGGACCGTGCCGCGACTGCCCGAGGTACGGGGAGTGTCAGGGTGGATGTAACGCGTACGCCTGGAACGTGTCCGGGAGGCTCATGCCCGATCCACGGTGCCCCCGGGTGCGGAATGGAAAAGCCCTTAACCCCACGGTAAGGTGACAGGGGGCCGGGGTAGGGAACGTGAGGGCGACGCTGCTGCTCGCCGCGGTCCTGATGGCGGCGGTGACGGGCGCCTCGGCCGCGGAAGAGTACCCAGTGGCGGGTGAGGTGGTCGGGCCGTTCAAGGTGAAGATCACCAGGGCCGAGCCCGTGGACACCCAGAAGTACGCGGTGATCATAGGAGACCGCTACGTGGACCTGATCATGGTGGAGAAGGGGGACCTGCAGGGTTCCGGCCCGTTCAAGACGCAGCCGTTCCTGCTGCCGATCCCGAGGGAAAAGGTGAGCGTCGAGGGCACTCGGGTGACCTTCCCGGGTGACCTTGTCGGTCGGGTGATCTCGGCGTACTGCCTGAACCCGATGGGGCGTCACCCGGTCGGTGAGATGGTCGTGCCCACGTGGGAGGAGGTCAAGGAGCGGTTCGTGCAGGTCAAGGTGGTCACGGTGACCGGTCCGAAGGTGGAGAAGAGGTTCCTGAAGCCGGACTGGGTTCAGCAGGTAGTGCGGCGGGTAGAGAGCGTCGTTAGCCCGGACCGGTGGAGTCGAAGGGCGCAGGTCATCGTGTGGGTGACCGAGGCCTCCGTACCCCAGGAGGTGTCCGTGCGGGCCCGCGTCAGCTTGGACGTGCAGGCCACGGTCCGGGCCAACACGTCCGAGTTCTTCCAGCTGAATCGGTCCGAGCTGCAGAGGCTGGCCGAATCGGGCCGAGAGGTAGCGCGGGAGCTGCTGAACTTCTTCTCCAACCGGGAGAATATGGATCGGATGATGAGCGAGGCTCAGGCGGCGCTGGACTTCGCCCGGCGATACCTGAGTGACATCATGACCGCGGTGCAGGTGGCGCGGGAGGCCGAGGAGGCGTACGGGAAGCTGCCGGTGTCGGCGCTGGCGCTGGTCGCGCTGGTCCTACCGGCTCGGATGCGGCGCGGGTAGCCCCACCCCTGTTTTTTATCCCTGAAGAGGTCGGGTGCAAGGACCACCCTCGTCATCCCGCTCCGGGTCGGTGCCGGGGGTGCTCCTCATTCCAGCGCTTCTCGCACCACCTCGAGCGCCTTCTCCCTCGTGAGCCTGTCCGGGGCCGACCCGCCGCCCTGGGCCACCGTCTCGTCGCCTCCACCCCCGCCGCTTACGATCTCCCCGATCCTCCGCATTAGGTCTACGGCCGGGGGCGCGTTCTCGCCGCTACCCACCACGACCTGGCACGAGTCGCCGGAGGTGATCTTGACCACCATGACGAGGTCCGGGTGCTCCTTGACGAGCTCCTGCACCGTGCTGACCACCGGTTTGAGCTCCACACCCTCCAGCTCCAGGTAAGCGACCCGGAGGCCGTCGATCGACTCGGCGCGCTCGGGGGCGGCCATCAGCTCCGCCTTCACCAGGCGCTGCTCGAGCTCCCGGATCCGCTTCCGCTGCTCCTTCCACTCGTTGAAGAACCGTTCCACGGTCCTCGGCAGGCTCTTCGGGTCGACGTCGAGCACGCTGCAGGCCTCGCTCAGGGTGTCCTCCAGCTCCCAGATCCGCTCCAGGGCGGCCTCACCCGCGGCGAACCGGAGCCGCTCGACGCCGTCCTGGATCCGCTCCCGGCCCAAGATCTTGATGGGGCCGATCTCGCCGGTCCGGTCGCAGTGCGTGCCGGCGCAGGCCTGCACGTTCCAGTCCTCGATCTCGACGACCCGGATCTCCCGACCCGGTACCACGCCGCCCTGGTAGAGCTCGAGCCCGTACCGCCGCTCGGCCTCGTTCCGGTCCATGAAGGACTTGCGGACGGGCAGGTCGCGCATGACGATCTCGTTCGCCAACCGCTCGATCTCCCGGAGCTCCTCGTTGGTCACGCGTCGGTGATGGGTGATGTCCAGTCGGGCCTCCGTGGGCGATTTGTGCGCCCCGGCCTGCCAGACGTGGTCCCCCAGCACGCGCCGGGCGGCCTCGAGGATGACGTGCGTGGCCGTGTGGTGCCGGGTGAGCCGCTCGCGCCGCTCGCGGTCGATGCGTGCCCTGACCTTCGTCCCCGGCTCGGGCACGTCACCCTCCACCCGGTGGAAGACCACGCCCCGCACCTTCTGGACGTCGACGACCTCGGCCCGACCGCCGTCCCACTCGAGCGCGCCGCGGTCGGCCTCCTGACCGCCGCCCTCCGGATAGAAGTACGTCTCGTCGAGGACGATCCAGTCGCCGTCCCCGGTCTCCACCACGTCGATCACCTCGGCCTCGAACTCGCGACGCCGCTCGTCCTCGTAGAACCTGAGCGGCGTTTCGGGCAGGTCCCTGTCGACGGCCGCCCGCTCGAGCTCGGCCAGGACCTCGGGCTCCTCCTCTTCCTCCTCGCCCTCGTGCCGCTCGGCGACCCGTGAGTAGAAGTCGTCGGGTACCTCGACCTCGACGCCCTCCTCCTCCGCGATCTCCCGGACCAGCTCCGGCGGCACGCCGTGCGAGTCGTAGAGTTCCACCAGGTCGTCGAACGTGAGCTCCTTCTTCTCGCGGAGCCGCCGGCGGACCTCCCTTCGACCGCGCTTCAGCGTGCGCCGGTACCGTTCGATTTCGCACTCGATCGCGTCCCGCACGTAGTCGGACCGTTCCCTCAGCTCCGGGTAGTCCTCGGCGTGCTCTTCGAGCATCAGGTCCACGAGGTCCAGGAGGTACTCGTGCTCGGCGTCGAGCGTCTCCAGCAGGCGTAGGGCGCGCCTCAGGACCAGTCGGGCCAGGTAGCCCTCTCCGGCGTTGGACGGGACGACGCCGTCCCCGAGCATGAAGGCCAGGCAGCGGGCGTGGTCCAGCAGGGCGTAGACGCTCTCGACGGGCTCGGCGATGCGCCGTAGCTCCTCCACGTCCAGGTCGAGCCGCCGCGCCGCGCGCTCGCGCAGCCGTTCCAGGTCGGACTCACCCTCGAGGTCGAAGAGGCCGGCGATGCGGGCCAGCTCGCCTAGGACGCGGCGGGCCTCGCGGTCGGGCCTCACGCCCAGGTCGGAGGCCACGCGGTCCACCAGGTCACCGAAGACGGCGTCGTAGGCCGTGGGCTCGCCCGTGGTGATCCAGGCGTAGCGCTCGATCCCGTACCCGGTGTCCACGATCCTCTGCGGTAGCTCCCGGTACTCGCCGCCGACCCGCTCGTACTGCATGAAGACCAGGGTGGCGAGCTCGAGGCCATCGACCACGACCTCGAAGCAGGGACCGGCGTTGCCGCCTCCCTCCCACCAGGATTCCTTGAACGCGATCTTCTCCTCCGGGATGCCGAGCTCCTCCACGGTGAACTCGTAGCACAGGCGGACGGTATCCTCCTTCCAGTACACGTCCCGCGGGTCGTGCGGGTGGCGGTTGAACGCGTGGTGGCCGCCCATGTGGAAGAGGGTGAAGTGGCGCCCCGTCCGCCCCACGTTGTCGATGTCGTTGAGCCGGATGCAGGGCTGGTTGATGACGAGGGGGTTGGCGGGCGGGGGAACCTCACCGGAGGTGACCCAGGGCTGGAAGCAGGCGATGGAGGCGATGGTCAGGTGGATGTCCTCGCGCCATCGGGCCACGACCGGGTACCGGTCGATGACCTCGTGATCGTGCCGCTCGAAGAACCGGAGGAACCGCTCACCCGCCTCCCGGACGTCCAGCCGGGCGCGCGCCGGGGGGTTCCCGATGAAGGAGTACTCGACGCACGGGGCCTCGTTGCAGACCTCCACGTCGGGCGGGGCCCAAAAGTGTTCACCGCACTTCGGGCACCGCTTCCGCTCGAACCCGATCTCCTCGAAGAACTCCAGCCTGAACTCGGAGGGGTCGACCCGCACGGCCTAGGCCCCCCGTCGGAGGCCGATCACGATGCTACGGTCCTCTACCTCCCACTCGCGCTCGAGGTCGCAGTCCTCGGGTGGCGCCTCGAGGCTGAGCTCCCGGGCGCGCACCTCCCGCGCGATCTCGTCTCGGTGCTCCCGCACGGCCTCCAGGACCTCCCGGTCCCCGTCGATCCACACCTCGATCCGCTCCTCGAGGTCCAGGTCCAGCTCCTTGCGCATCTCCTGCACGCGTCGGATGACCTCCCGCGCCCACGCCTCCCGGCGCAGCTCCTCGTCCATCTCGGTGTACAGGTACACCCGACCCCCTTCGAACTCGGCGGACGCCCAGCCCTCGGGCAGCCGCTCCTCGATCTCCACGTGCTCCTCCGTGAGGATGATCTCTTCCCCGTCCACCTCCGTCCGGTACTCGCCCGATTCCAGGATCGCCCGGGCGACCTCCTCGCTGTGCTCCTCCACGTGCCGGATGATCCGTCCGGCAAGGTCCCGGAACTCGGGCCCGATCTTGTCCGGTCGGGGCCGCGCGACCGGGACCTTCTCCTCGAACCGCTCGCCCAGTTCGACCTCCTTGACGTTGACCACCCGGGCCAGCACGTCCCGAAGGTCCTCGAGCCGCTCCGGGTCCTCCACCTCCACGAACAGCCTCCGCAGCGGCCACCGGGTCTTGACCCCGGCCCGCTGCCGCAGGGAGAGCGCCGCCTCGGCGGCGTCGCGCACGGTCTCCATGGCCTCCTCCAGTTCCTCGTCTATCCATCCCTCCTCGGGCTCGGGCCAGTCGAGGAGCTGGACGCTCTCCGGGTCGTCCTCGCCCCGGAGTAGGTCCCGGTAGATGTGCTCGGCCACGTGCGGCACGATCGGGTTCAGCAGCCTCACGAGGCGGTCGAACGCGTGGTACAGGACCGCGTACACGGCGAGCTTGCGCGGGTCGTCGCGCTCGAGCCAGACGCGCTCTCGGACCAGTCGGATGTACCAGCGGCTGAGGTCCTCGGTTACGAACTCGTACAGGGCGCGGGCGGCCTCGTGCACGTGGTACCGTTCCATCGCGTCCGTTACCTCGCGGACGAGGGTGTGGATCCGGGACAGGAGCCACCGGTCCTCCGGCTGCAGGTGCTCCTCGAGCTCCTCCAGCGGGTGCTCCTCCGGGTCGAACCCGTCCAGCTCGGAGTACATCTTGGTGAACCGGTAGGCGTTCCAGAGCACGTTCAGGGCGCGGTGCGTGTCGCGCACGTCCCGCCAGCTGAAGTGCATGTCGCGCCACGGGGCGTTGGACCGCAGGACGTACCACCGGAGCGTGTCGGCGCCGTACTCCTCCACGATGTCCATGGGGTCGACCACGTTGCCGAGCGACTTGCTCATCTTGCGGCCTTCCTCGTCCAGCGTGAACCCGTGCATGAGGACGGTGCGGTACGGGCACGCGCCGAACGTGATCACGCCGCAGCCGAGCTGCGAGTAGAACCAGCCGCGGGTCTGGTCGTGACCCTCGGTGATGAAGTCAGCGCCCGCCTCCTCGTCCTCCGGGCGGCAGGAGCCCTCCTTGAGGAACCACTCCTCGAACTCGTCCCGGCGCCTCGGGTACCCCAGGGAGGCCCAGGCGGCGACGCCGGAGTCGACCCAGACGTCCAGCACGTCCGGCACGCGCCGCATCTCGCCGCCGCACTCCGGGCACTCGAGGATCACCCGGTCGACCCAGGGCCGGTGGAGGTCCGGCTCGCCGTCGGGCAGCTCCCTGGCCTTCTCCTTCAGCTCGTCGAGCGAGCCGACGACCTCGAGGTGTCCGCACTCCTCGCACTCCCAGACGGGCAGCGGGATGCCCCAGTACCGCTGCCGGGAGATGCACCAGTCCCGCGCGTTCTCGACCCAGTCCCTGAACCGCGAGTGACCCGCCCACTCGGGGATCCACTCGACCCGCTCGATCCAATCCAGCATCTCGTCCTTGACCTCGGTCACCTTCAGGAACCACTGCTCGGTGGCGCGGTAGATGATGGGGGTCTTGCACCGCCAGCAGTGGCCGTACCGGTGCCTAACCGTGTCCTCGTGCGCGAGGAGGCCCTTCTCCCGCAGGTCCTCGATGATCCGCTCGTTCGCGTCGCGCACGTAGAGGCCCTCGTACCGGCCGCCCTCCTCGGTGAACGTGCCGTCCTCGGCCACGGGGCAGTGCGGGGGCAGCCCGACCTCGCGGCCCAGCTCGAAGTCCTCCTCACCGTGACCGGGGGCGACGTGGACGCAGCCCGTGCCCTCCTCCATCGTGACCCACTCGGCGGTGTAAACCCGGTGGACGCGGTCGTTCTCCCCGTGCAGCTCGCGGAGCCGGGGCACCTCGTCCCAGAGGGCGGGCCGGTAGCGCACGCCCTCGAGCGCCTCGCCCGGAAACCGGTCCACGATCTCGTACGAGTCCGCCACGGCGGAGAGGACGACCTTGAGCTTGTCCGCGACGATGAGGTGCCACTCCTCGCCGTTCACCTCGGCGCGCGCGAGCACGTACTCCTCCTCGGGGTGCACGGCGACGGCCAGGTTGGCCGGCAGGGTCCAGGGCGTGGTCGTCCAGATCAGCAGGGCGGCGTTGTCGGGCAGGTCCACCTCGGCCTCCGAGTCGTCCTCGACGGGGAACAGGACGAAGATGGAGGGGTCCTCGATCTCCTTGTACTCGACCTCGTGGTCGGCGAGCGCGGTCTCGCACCGGGGGCACCAGTTGACGATGCGCACGTCGCGGGCGAGGAGGCCGCGCTCGTGGGCGCGCTTGAGCGTGTACCAGGCGCCCTCGATGTACTCGTTGTCCAGGGTCATGTACGGGTGGTCCCAATCCATCAGGACGCCGAGGCGCTTGAACTGCTCCGTCATGATCTCGACGTGCTTGAGGGCGAACTCCTTGCACTTCTCGACGAACCGGTCGACGCCGACCTTCTCCTCGATGTCCTTCTTGCACTCGATCTCGTCCGAGAGGACCTCCTGCTCGACCTTCACCTCGATCGGGAGGCCGTGGCAGTCCCAGCCGGGCTGCAGGCGGACCCGGTACCCGCGCATGAGCCGGTACCGGTTGACGGCGTCCTTGATGATCTTGTTCCAGGCGGTGCCCAGGTGGATCGAGCCGCTGGCGTACGGGGGCCCGTCCAGGAAGTAAAAGATGGGCCCGTCCCGGTTCCTCTCGCGGACCTTACCCAGCAGGTCCTCCCGCTCCCAGCGCTCCTGGATCTCGCGCTCCAGCTCGGGGCCGGGCTCCAACCCCAGACCCCCGTCTGGGGGCGGTCCCGGTGGTCGTCGGGTCGGAGCTGCTGGACCTGATGCGGCGCGCCCACGAGGTGGCCCGAAAAAGGTTCGGTAACGTGGTCTCCTACTCGAAGAACGTGTTCGTACCGCTGACGAGGCTCTGCCGGAACCGGTGCCGGTACTGCACGTTCCGGCGGGAGCCGGACGAGGTGGAGTCCCCCTACCTCCCCCCGGAGGAGGTTTTCAAGATAGTGGAGGCGGGCCGGCGCGCCGGCTGCAAGGAGGTCCTGTTCACGTTCGGGGAGCGGCCCGAGGAGCGGTACGACGAGGCGCTGGAGTGGCTGGAGGAGCACGGGTACTCGAGCACGATCGAGTACCTGGTCGACCTGTGCCGGCGGTGCGTGGAGGAGTACCGAATGCTTCCGCACAGCAACCCCGGGGTGATCACCCGGTCGGAGATGCGGAAGCTGCGCCGGTGGAACGCGAGCCTGGGCCTGATGATGGAGATCCTCTCGGACCGACTGTGCGGGGAGGGTGGGCCGCACGAGCGCTCGCCGGGCAAGCGGCCGGAGGAGCGGCTGCGGGTGCTCAAGCACGCGGGGCGGTTGAAGGTCCCGTTCACCACCGGGATCCTCATCGGGATCGGGGAGACGTGGGAGGAGCGGGTGGAGACGCTGGAGAGGATCCGCGAGCTGCACGAGCGGTACGGGCACGTGCAGGAGGTGATCGTCCAGAATTTCCGGGCCAAGCCGGGGATCCCGATGGAGGATCACCCGGAGCCGACGCCGGCGGACCTGCTCAGGACGGTGGCGTGGGCGCGGCTCACGCTCCCGGACGTGCCGGTGCAGGTGCCGCCCAACCTGAACCGGGAGACCGGGCAGCTGGCGCTGCTGGCGGGGGCCAACGACTGGGGCGGCGTCTCCCCGGTCAC
This sequence comes from Methanobacteriota archaeon, assembly GCA_027064305.1. Lineage (GTDB taxonomy): Archaea > JAADCQ01 > Methanopyri > Methanopyrales > Methanopyraceae > Methanopyrus. Next base: position 14,799 of record JAMOPY010000036.1, on the reverse strand, counting down.
GAAGGATTACGTGAATCCCGAGGCCCCGTGGCCGGAGATTGAAGAGCTGAAAAGACTCACCGAGGAGGTGGGACTACGGCTACGGGAGCGCCTGCCCATATACCCGGAGTACGTGCGTAGGGGCTGGTACCATGCGAACCTCGCGGACCTCATCGAGGAGCTCGCGGACGAGGAGGGGTTCGCGGCGGGAGGATGAGGACGACGTGAGCGTGGACGAGCTGGTCAACATGGCGGTGTCGGGCGGGATCGACGAGGGGACCGCGCTGCGGGCGCTGGAGGGGAAGATCAACCCGTACAAGGTGCTGGAGGCCGCGCACGAGGCCCGGCTGAGGCTGGTCGGGGAGCAGGTTACGTTCGTTGTGAATCGAAACATTAACTTCACCAACGTGTGCATTAACCGGTGCAGGTTCTGCGCGTTCCGGCGGGACCCGGACGACCCGGACGCCTACATGATGTCGCCCGAGGAGGTGGGGGAGCGGGCGGCCGAGGCCCGGGACCGGGGGGCGACGGAGGTCTGCGTGCAGGGCGCGCTGCACCCTGACGCCACGTTCGAGTACTACCTGGAGATCCTGGAGGAGATCAAGTCGCAGGCCCCGGACATTCACGTCCACGGTTACTCCCCGATGGAGGTCAAGTACTGCTGCCGGCTGGCCGGTGAGGAGCTCGAGGAGGTGTTACGGGAGCTGAAGCGGGCCGGGCTGGACTCGATGCCGGGCACGGCGGCGGAGATCTTCTCCCCCCGGGTTCGCAGGCGGATCTGCCCGGACAAGATCGACGCGGACGAGTGGGAGCGGATCGTTCGGACGGCGCACGAGATGGGCATCCCGACCACCTGCACGATGATGTACGGCCACGTGGACTCCCCGCGCGACTGGATCGATCACCTTAAGCGGCTTCGGAGCATCCAGGAGGACACGGGCGGGTTCACGGAGTTTGTCCCGCTCTCGTTCGTGCACGCGAACTCGCCGCTGTACCGGGAGGGTCAAGCCCGGCCCGGCGTCTCCGGGATGACCGACTTGCTAGTGCACGCCGTCGCGCGCCTGTACCTGGGACCCGTGATCCCGAACGTCCAGGCCTCGTGGGTCAAGCTGGGGGTCAAGCTCGCCCAGGCCGCCCTGCACGCGGGCGCGAACGACCTGGGTGGGACGCTCATGGAGGAGAACATCTCGCGGGAGGCGGGGGCGACCGAGGGCGAGCGTCTCGAGCCCGAGGAGATGGTGGAGATCATCCGCGAGGCGGGGTTCACCCCCGTGCAGCGCACCACGCTCTACGAGCCCGTGAAGGTGTACTAGCGGAGGTGCATCCCGTCATGACGAAGGTTGGGGAGTTCGTCCGAGTCCTGGACAAGGTGCTGAGCTCGGGCCCCGGCCGGAAGCTGATGAAGATGGGCGTCAAGCGGTGCGAGTCGTGTGGGGACGTGCGCATCAAGGTCGCGCTGGACGTGGCCTACGGCGACCGGGAGGACGCGTGCTGGAAGTGCAGGACCGCGGCCCGGCTGGTGCGGAAGTTCCTGGAGAAGACGGCCGGAGCGGTCGGCGTAGGGGAGGAGCGGCTCAGGGAGATGCTATCGGCGGACTCGTACCGGCGCGGGATCGCGGTGACGCTGCTGGGCATCTACCGGTACGGGGTCCGGAAACCCTTCGTCCCCTCCGCCCCGTACATGGCGATCTGGGACGTGACAGGGCTGTGCAACCTGCGCTGCAAGCACTGCTACTCGAACGCGGGCCGACCCGCGCCCGGGGAGCTGAACACCGAGAGGGCCCTTGAGGTCATCGAGCGGCTCTCGGGGTGGAACGTGCCAGGACTGGCGTTCTCCGGCGGCGAGCCCCTGATGCGGGATGACTTCTTCGAGCTGGCGGAGGCCTCCGCCGACGAGGGCATGTTCACGGCCCTCGCCACGAACGGGACCCTCATCGACCGGGACACGGCGGAGCGGCTGGAGGCCGCCGGCGTGGAGTACGTGGAGATCAGCCTGGACGGGGCCGATCCCGAGACGCACGACCGGTTTCGCGGCGTGAAGGGTGCCTGGGAGCGCGCGGTGGAAGGCATCCGCCACTGCGTCGAGACGGACATGATGACCGTCATCGCCTTCACCGTGCACCGAAACAACGTGAGCGAGATCCCAAGGCTGCTGGACCTGGCCGAGGACCTCGGGGTCGACGGCGTGGCCGTGTTCAACTTCATCCCCACGGGGCAGGGTCGATTCCGACGGGAGCTGGACCTGCCGCCGGAGCTGCGGGAGGAGGTGCTCCGCACGCTCGTCCGGGAGGCCTCCGATCGGGACATCCTGATCTACTCCACCGCGCCGCAGATGGCCCGCGTGAGCCTGGATATGAACGAGGCGGGCGACTCGGAGATTCTCTACGGCACGCACTTCGCGTACGCGGGGAAGGGTAGGTGGATCGAGCCGCTGCTGGAGTTCCTGGGCGGGTGCGGGGCCGGTCGGTTCCTGATGGCCATCCGACCGAACGGCGACGTGCAGCCGTGCGTGTTCCTGCCGGTCAAGGTGGGGAACATCCTGGAGGACGACCCGGAGGATCTGTGGGATCACGAGGTCTTCTGGGCGTGCCGGGACCGCGACGGGCTGAAGGACCCGTGCGGTGAGTGCGAGTTCCGGTACGTGTGCGGCGGGTGCAGGGCCCGCGCCTACGCGATCACGGGCGACGTGCGCGGCCCGGACCCCGGGTGCGTCGTGGCCGGGGGATCCGAGGAATGAAGGTGCTGCTCGTTCAGCCGCCGTTCGAGGATAACATCGCCCGGGTGCTCGGGGTCTCCTCGTTCCCGCTCGGGCTGGTGCACCTGGCCGCCAAGCTCGAGGAAGAGGGGTTCCACGTGGACGTCCTGGACTGCCCCGCCGAGGGCGTCGGCATGGAGGACTTGCCCGGCGTGCTGAAGAAGTACGACGCGATCGGCATCACGGCCACCACCCCGGTGGCCCCGTCCGCCTACCGGGTCGCCAGGCTGGCGAAGGAGCTGGGTAAGTTCGTGTTCCTGGGCGGGCCGCACCCCACCTTCATGGACCGGGAGGCCCTGAGGGAGGGTCGAGCCGACGTGGTCATCCGGGGCGAGGGGGAGACGACGACCACCCGGGTGCTGGAGGAGGTGGACGGGTGGGGCGAGCCCGACTTCTCCGACATCGAGGGCGTCACGTACCGGGACGGCTCCCGGATCGTGCGGAACCCGGACCGAAGGAAGCCGGAGGACCTAGACCGACTGCCGATTCCGGCGTACGATAAGGTGAACCTGGATAACTACGCGGCGGATGGAGTCAGGTTCGCCCCGGTGATTACGAGCCGCGGGTGCCCGTTCCGGTGCATCTTCTGCGCCTCGTCCCGACTCTTCGGGCCGAGGTGGAGGGGGAAGAGCCCGGAGCTCGTGGTGGAAGAGCTGCGCTACCTGGTGGAGGAGCTCAAGGTGGACAGGATCGAGTTCGTGGACGACGTGTTCACCGTGTACAAGCGCCGGCTGAAGGAGATCTGCGAGGGAATGCGGGAGGAGGGGATCGACGTCCCCTGGGACTGCGGCGCGCGGGCGGACCTGCTCACGCCCGAGGTCGCCAAAATCCTGCGTGATCACGGGTGCACCGCGGTTTACGTGGGGGCGGAGTCGGCCAGCGATGAGACGCTGAAGAAAATTAACAAAGGGATCACGGTTCGAGATATTATTGGATGTAGAAAGGTGGCGAAGCGGTACGGATTAGAGATACTACTGTCGTTCATACTGGGGTTTCCATGGGAGGATAGGGAGGACGTTCTAAGGACGATTAAGTTCGCTCACCGAGTTAGACCAGACTACGTACAGTTCACGGTATGCACGCCTTACCCGGGCACCCCGTTGTACGATATAGCCGAGGAGAAGGGGCTAATCGAGGTGCGAGACTGGTCCAAGTACACCACGCTGGATCCGGTGATGAGGACCGAGCACCTGAGCCGGGAGGAGTTGGGTCGGCTGCTGCAGCGGGCGTACATTTCGTACTACCTCAACCCCAGGTACCTGCTGGATGCCCTGCGCGAGGGCAAGCTGTTCCTGTTCAAGCGGATAATCACGTCCGGGGCCCGGGCGGTGATAACGTACCTGCGGCGGCTCCTGTGAGGGGGTGTCAGCTCCCCGAAAATTCATCACGCGTCAGGCGCGGTCCGCGGTCATCATCCGAACGTTACGGTCTCACCACGGCGATGATCCTGGTGAGGCTTCGGTGCACGCGGTCCCGAACCTCCGCTTCCACCCGGGAGACGCCCTCCCTCACCTCCTCCCAGGCCTCCTCGGGGACCGTCAGGGCGATCTTGCCCTCGACGACCTCGGAGAGTGCGTCCAGGGTGTTCAGTAGCAGCCGCTCGACCGGGCCCCCCTCGATGTACGAGGACCGACCGTACGGTGGGTCCACGGCGGCGGCCTGCACGGGTTCTTCCAGGATCTCGTCCACCTCCTCCGCCCGGCCCGCGTGCAGCTCGTACTCCTCGATTCCGTAGTGCCTTAGGTTACGCTCCGCCCGCCTCACGAGTTCCCTTCGGACCTCCACGCCCACGGGCACGCAGCCGATCAGGCCGGCCTCGATGAGGATCCCACCCACGTTGCACATGGGATCGAGCAGCCTTTCCCCGCGCCGCGCCTCGGCCAGGTTGACCAGGGCGCGGGCGAGGAACGGTTCCGTGGAGTCGGGCATGAACTCGGGGCGCTTGTGCGGTTTGCGGTCCGAGAGCTTCTCGCGGCGGGCGAGCGGTCGGGCCGGGTGGACTTCGTCCCCCACCTTGAGCCTCCGCTCTCCTTCCCCCAGCCGGTAGACCGCGTGGGATCGCGCGAGTCGGCGGATGACGCGGCGCGCCTCCTCGTCAGTGAGGCCCTTCACCACCGCGACCCGGTCCCGAACCTCAATTTTCCCCTCGCCCACCTCCGCCCGGAGCGCGCCCTTTAATTCCATTAACGCCAGCTCGACGTTGTCCCCCGCCAGCAGGAACGCGTGCACGGGGGGTCCCCCTTGGGCAGGTACTTCGGGACGTCCGGGATCCGGGGTAAGGTGGGCGAGTTCCTGACGCCGGAGCTCGCGTTGCGGGCCGGCCGGGCGCTGGGTGAGTACCTGGGCGGTGGCGAGGTGGCCGTGGGCCGGGACGCTCGGGTGCACGGTCAGGCCATCGCCTCGGCGGTGATCGCGGGCCTGCTCTCTCAGGGTTGTCGGGTCGTGGACGTGGGCGTGGTCTGCACGCCCACGCTGGGCTGTTACGTGGTCGAGGAGGGGCTGGACGCGGGCGTGATGGTTACGGCCTCGCACAATCCCCCGGAGTACAACGGGATCAAGTTCTGGAACGAGGATGGGATGGCCTTCACCCCGGATCAGGAGCGCGAGATCGAGGAGCTCATGGACGGCGAGCTGAGCTACCCGGGGTGGCGGGAGTTTCGGGAGGCTGAGGGGGATGGGAGCGCGCCCCGCGTGCACGTGGAGCGGATCCTGGAGGAGGTGGGCGCGGACGGTGAGGGCCTGCGCGTGGTGGTGGACTGCGCGAACGGCCCGTCGGCCCTGGTCACCCCGGTGGTGCTGCGGGAGATGGGGTGCGAGGTGATCACGCTCAACGCGCACCTGGACGGGCACTTTCCGGGCCGGCACCCGGAGCCCCGGCCGGAGCACCTGGAGGACCTCATGCGGGCGGTGCGGTCGGTCGGCGCCGACCTCGGGATCGCGCACGATGGGGACGCGGATCGGGTCGTGTTCGTGACGGAGGAGGGCGAGTTCGCCGGGTACGACGAGGTGCTGGCGCTCGTGTGTCGTAGGATCCTGGAGGAGAAGGGCGCGGGCAAGGTGGCGGTCAACGTGGACGCCTCGATGGTGGTGGACGAGGTCGTGCGGGAGCTGGGCGGTGAGGTGGTCCGGACGAGGGTGGGCGACGTGTACGTGGCGGAGGCGATCAAGCGGGAGGGTTGCGTGTTCGGTGGGGAGCCGAACGGGACGTGGATTCACCCGGACGTGCACCTGTGCCCGGACGGCCCGCTCTCCGCGGCCTGGATGGTGAGTCTGCTCGTGGAGGAGGATCGGCCGCTGTCCGAGCTGTTGGAGGAGGTGCCTCGGTACCCGACGCTGAGGGAGAGCGTGGAGTGCCCGGAGGAGCTTAAGCCCAGGGTGATGGAGTGCGTCGAGCGGCGCGTGCGGGAGGAGTACGATCGGATCGACACGGTGGACGGGGTTCGGGTTGAGCTGGAGGATGGGTGGGCCCTGGTTCGGCCGTCCGGGACCGAGCCGCTGGTCCGGGTCACGGTGGAGGCGGAGTCGAGGGAGCGTGCGGAGGAGTTGAGGGATGAGTTCGTACGGCTGGTGAGGGAGTGCCTGAGGGAGGTGGGAGGATGATCGGCGTCGTGCTCGCCGCCGGTGAGGGAACGCGGATGCGGCCGCTGACGCGGACTCGACCTAAGGTGCTGCTGCCGGTGGCGGACCGCAGGCTGATCGATTTCTCCATCGAGGCACTGGTGGGTGTGGGTGTGGAGCGGCTGGTGGTGGTTACGGAGTACCGGGCGGAGGAGGTGGAACGGTACGTGGAGGATCGGTGGGGTGGCGAGGTCGAGCTCTCGTTCGTTAGGCAGGGGGAGCCGCTGGGGACGGCGCACGCCGTGTACGTGGCGTGGCGGGAGGTGGATCCGGACGAGCCCGTGCTCGTGACGAACGGTGACCTGGTGTTCGATCCCGCGCTCGTGGAGCGGACGGTGGAGGAGCACGAGGGTATCGCCTCGATGGCCCTGGTGGAGGTGGACGATCCCTCCGAGTTCGGCGTGGTGAGGTTGGAGGACGGGTACGTGCGGGAGCTGGTGGAGAAGCCGGATCCTGGGGAGGCACCCTCGAACCTGGCGAACGCGGGCGTGTACGTGCTGGAGCCGGAGTTCGGGCGGTATCTGGAGGAGGTGAGGCTGTCCCCGAGGGGCGAGTTCGAGCTCACGGACGCGCTGCTGGCGGCGGCGCGGGAGGAGGGGGTCAAGGGCGTTCCGCAGGACGTGTACTGGCTGGACGTGGGTCGGCCGTGGGACCTGCTGGACGCGAACGAGTGGGCGCTCAGGAACGTCATGGGCCGGCCGGAGGTGGAGGGGGTCGTGGAGGAGGGCGTCGAGCTCCGGGGCCCGGTGTGGGTGGCGGAGGGTGCCGTGCTCAGGCCGGGCACGGTCGTGGAGGGGCCCGCGTACATCGGGCCGGGGTGCGAGCTGGGTCCCAACTGCTACGTGCGGCCCGCCACGACGCTGGTCGGGAACGTGCGCGTGGGGCAGGCGGTGGAGATCAAGAACTCGATCGTCATGGAGGGCACGAACGTGAGTCACCTCTCCTACGTCGGGGACAGCGTCATCGGGGCCGAGTGCAACCTGGGTGCCGGCACGGTGATCGCCAACCTCCGGCACGACGAGCGGAACGTGAGGGTGGTCGTGAAGGGCGAGCTGGAAGATACGGGTCGCCGGAAGTTCGGGGCGGTGCTCGGGGACGGGGTGAAGACAGGGATCAACACCTCGATCCTCCCGGGTCGGAAGCTCGGTCCGTACGCGGCCACGGCCCCGGGCGCGGTCGTGCGTAAGAACGTCCCGGAGGGTAAGATGCTGGTGGACGACGTGCTCGTGGACTGGGACGGGCGCGGATGACGACGTCCCGCGCTGCTGATCGATGATGACGATTGGACCGCGGACGCGCCCCTAGCTCATCGCCCACCGGAGCAGCCGCTTCCCCCAGACCGTCAGCGAGCCGCGTAGCTCGCTCCCGTGCGCCCGGGAGACCGTTACGAGCTCCCGAAGCCACTCCATCGTTCCGCTCCAGATCCTGGAGAGGAGCTCGGCCAGCCAGGCGACCCGGACCCGGTACTCCGGGTTCACCTCCATCATCGCCAGGTGGAACTCCACCACGGCTCGGAGGATCAGCACGAGTCCGGACGCGGCCAGGACCGCCAGGAACCAGCGTCGGTCGATGAAGAACAGCGGGATCAGCACGGCGGCCGCCAGGAGGGGGTTCGGGTACCGGAGTCGGGCCAGGTTCACCAGCAGCAGCGCCAGTAGGCCCGCCCCTCGGATCGTCGCCGAGAGGGGGGAGAGGGTCCGGTACGCGGACATCCCTATCACGAGCGAGGCCGTCAGCAGCAGCAGTAGGGTGGGTACCGCCCCCAGGGTTGCGATCGGCAGGGCCACCAGGCCCAGGATCCAGGCGGCTCCCATCCCCACCGCAAACGAGTTCCAGAGCTGCTTCAACATCTCGGCCGGCACTCCCCGGAGGGGTTTAATTGCTCGGGGGCTCGTTCTTAGGACTGCTGGCCGGCGTGCTCTCCGGGTACGTTCCAGGGCTGCACCCGAACACGTTCTTCTCGGAGTACGACCCGGGCCCGGTGGGTCGTGACGACCTGTTATCGTTTGCCGTGACGGCTTCCGCGATCAACGCCCCGGTATCCAAGCTTGAAAGCATGTTTCTGGGCGTGCCGGACGATCAGACGACGACGGCCGTGCTGGTTCCGTTTCAGCGGTACGCGCTCGCCGGCCGGGCGGAGGAGGCCGCCCGGCTCTCCGCCCTGGGCACCCTGTCGACGGCCCTGATCACCGCACCGCTCGTGCTGGCGCTGTCCGGGGTGGCACCCAAGGTTTACGGGGCGCTCCGTCCGGCGGTGCCCGCGCTCGTGCTCGCGGTGATCGGGGTCCAGGCGGTGGACAACGGGCTGGACGGGCTGGTGGTCTCCGGGGCCAGCGCGGGCGTGGGTTGCCTGGCCCTGCTGTGGGGCTCGATGAACGTTCCGGGGCCGATCGAGTCGATGCTGACCGGGTTTTACGCGGTCGGTCCCGGGCTCTCCTGCGCGCTGAACCGGCCCGAGATCCCGGGGCAGGGTCGGGCGAGGCCGCGCGTCTCCGGCGTTGACCTGCTCCGCTGCGGCGTTCTGGGGACGCTCACCGGGGTGGTGCTAGGACTGCTGCCCGGGTTGGGGCCGGCGAACGTGGTGTCCCTCTTACGGCGGCTGGGGATCCGGCGGGCGGACGAGTACATCATGGTGGTCTCCGGGGTGGACGCCTCCGACAACCTCACCTCCATCGTCGCGCTCTACGCGCTGGGCAACCCTCGGAGCGGGGCCTCGGTGTTCCTGCAGGAGCACCTGGGCGGGATGACGTGGGGGGAGGCGTTGGAGGCCGCCGGCCTGTACGCCGCGACCCTGCCGGTCGGAACGTGGTTGCTGGTGCGCTCCTCGCGGGTCTTCGGGGCGGTGCTGACCGGGGCCCGCGCCCAGGTGGCGACCGTGGTCGTGACCCTGGCGCTCCTGGCGCTGTCGGCGGGCCGGGGGCCGGGCGCGCTGGGCCTCTGCCTGGTCTGCTCGGGAATAGGGATTTACGCGCTGAGGAGGGGCGTGGATCCGTCGGTGTGCAGCGCCGCGCTCGCCGTGCCCACGGCGCTGAGGCTCGCGGGGGTGTGGGGTTGAGCGAGCTCCCGGAGGAGGTGGACCTGGAGCGGCTGCTGGAGCACATCGAGGAGACGAACTTCTGCCGGCGGCTGTTCCGGGAGGGCCCGGAGGAGTGGGAGGTGCTCCTGGGCCCGCTGCAGGGGGACGACGCGACGGTCCTGGAGGTGGGCGGCGAGCGCCTGGTTATCAACATGGAGGGGCCGTACCCGGCGAAGATCGGGCGGAAGACGGCGATCATTCACTCGGCCGCGGACGTGGTGGTGACGGGTGGGGAGCCCCTGGTGGCCTTCGACTCCGTGCAGGCGGAGGACGAGGAGCAGGCGGAGGAGATCCTCGAGGACCTGCACCGGCAGGCGGAGGGGCTGGGGATCCGGATCCTGGGCGGGAACACGCAGTCCCATCCGGAGCTCGTCCCGTGCGTGTCCGTGACCGTGATCGGCCGACTCGTCGCCGAGGAGCCGATCCCGGACGGGACGGCGCGACCGGGTGACAAGCTGGTCTTCCTGGGCGAGCCGGTGCGCGGGGAGGTGGGGGAGCGGGTGCGGCGGGCCCGGGTGAAGTTCAACGCCTTCCTAAGGTTCCTCCGGGAGGGGCTCGACATCAGCGCGGCCAAGGACGCCAGTCGGGGCGGGATCCTGGGGAACCTGTTGGAGATGCTGGGTAAGGCCCGCCGCGGGGTCGTGCTGCGGTCGATGCCTTACTCCACCTGGACGGGCTACCTGGGCGTTTTCATGGTGTGCATCCACCCGGACGACGTGGAGCGGGCGGCCGAGATCGCGTTCGAGGAGGACTGCCCGTTCACCGTGGCGGGGGAGATCGTCGAGGAGCCCGGGGTGTGGTTCGGGGATCGGGAGCTCGTCTCCCGGGAGGAGATGATCGAGGTTTTCAAGCGGTTGCCGTACAAGCCGCCGGGGTAGGCCCGGGTGCCGGCGGCCCTGCGGGTCGCCTACGACGGGTCCAACTACCACGGGTTCCAGTACCAGCCCGACGTGCCCACGGTGGAGGGGGAGCTGCGGCGCGCGCTGTCGGAGCTGGGGTTGGAGCTGGTCGGCTACGCCTCGAGGACCGACGCCGGGGCCCACGCGCGGTACCAGGTGGTGACGGTGAGGGGCGAGCTCGAGCGGGCGGTGCCAGGGGCCCTGAACGCCCGGCTGCCGGAGGACATCCGGGTGGTGTCGTCCGCTCGGGTGAACCCGGACTTCGACCCGAGGCGGGACGCCGTGGCGAAGGAGTATCGGTACTTCCTGGGCCCGCTGAGGGACCCGGAGTCGGCCGAGGAGGCGGCGAGGAGGCTGTCGGGGAAGCACGATTTCTCCGCGTTCCGTCGGGAGGACGGTCGTGATCCGAGGGTGCGGGTCGAGGAGTGCGAGCTCGTCGAGTGGGCGCCCGGGGTTCACGTGCTGCGCGTGCGGGCCGAGCGGTTTCTGTGGGAGATGGTGCGGAGGATGGCGGGGTTCGTGTGGGAGGTGGGGTGGGGTCACCGGGAGCCGGAGGACGCGGACCGGCTCCTGTCGGGCGAGTACGGACCGGGGGAGAAGCCTCGGTGCCTGCCCGCCGAGGGCCTGGTGCTCTGGCGGGTGGAGTACCGCGAGGTCAATCTGGATGAGTGCGAGTGCTGGTTCCCTCACACGGATATAATACCGCACGGGGGCAAGTTATTACTAAGGGTCGGTGGGGAGGGCTGAGGGCATGCTCAGGGTCGTGGTCTGCCCCCCGTGCTACGATCCCGCCCCGGCGCTCCCGGAGGACGGTGAGGTTCTGGACGCGTCGCGCGCGTCCTCGCTCTCCGGGATCACGTCCGAGGTCGGGTCGGAGGAGAGGCTGGTGCTGCGCCACATCGACGTGCCGGCGGCGCACGAGTGGGTGGGGTGCTCGGACGAGCACCCGCTGCGCGTGATGAGGTCGAAGGTGCACAACGTGCTCTCCGCGCTGATGAGGAGGGTCCGGAAGGCCTGGCTGCTGGTGTACTCTCAGGTGTTCCTGGACTTCATACCCTCGAGGCTGCACCGGAGGGTTGAAGTTGAGTTCGTGAGGTCGGACCGGGGAGGCGGGAACGAGCTGGCTTCCTGGCCCCCGCACGGGGTGTGTCCCGCGGTCGAGGGGCTGCGGGCGGAGGAGATGGAGCGGAACGTGCGCGCGTTCGTGCGAAGGACGGGGTCCGCGGTCCTGGGTCGGATCGCGAGGTGGGACGTGCGGAAGGTGCGCCTGGAGTACCTGTCGGCCACGGAGATCCTCCGGGGACTGTGCCCCGACCTGCGCAGGTTCAGTCTGGGGACCCGGCTCCTGGACGCGTTGGAGGCGGCGGGCGTGCTGACGTCCAGGAACTCCGGGTACCGGATGTTCAGCTGGAGCCCTGCGGTCGTGTCTGGGAGGACCTCGGAGATCGTGATGGACCTCGTGGAAAGGGTCGTCGAGGTCGAGGGGGAGCTGCTGGATGCTGCGTCTCCCCGAGAACGTGCAGGAGCCTCCGGTGCGGTGCGACGGCCCGGAGATCGGGAGTAGGATGGAGGTGATGAGGCGCTCCCACGATGGGTACGTGGAGTTGGGTAGGGTGGCGGGGCTGGAGAAATTCCGGACGATGTGCCTGGTGACGGTGAGGTCGAGGGCCGGGTACTACGCGGTGCCCGTGCGCGCGGAGGAGGGGGCGCTGGTGGAGCCGGTTCGGGTGCAGAAGGTGGGCCGGGGGATCGTCGTCCCCTCGATGGTTCCCCACCGGCGGGTGGGCGAGGTCTACCTGGACATCCGGCGGGTGGGGGGCCGGTACGTCCTGGCCTTTTTCGGTCGGAACTTCACGGTCAGGACGCACGAGAGCCTGGTCGTGACCGGGGAGAGGGACGGCGTTTGGATCCGGTGGGATCGGCTCGCGTTCAACCTGCAGTCGGGTTACCTGGAGGTGGACGGAGCGCGGTGTCGACCGCTGGGATTCGTTCGCCCGGGCCGCATGATCGGGGTGACGGAGCGGCTGGAGGTGGTGGAGGCGTCGGAGTCCGGCGTGAGGCCGGTGGGTCGGGCCCGGGTGGTGGGTGATTACCTGAGGGTGCCCGTCGGGGAAGGGTGGCTGGAGCTTCACCTGGGTCTGCTCCGGGAGGAGGCCTAGCGGATGGTGAATCGGGGAGGCTGAATCCACTCGGACTTGCACCGGGGGCACCGGGAGGGGGGTCGAACGCGGGCGCTCTTGAACACGTAGCCGCACTTGTTGCACCGGGCCGGTTCCATCAGGAGCCGCTTCCCCTCCTTTCGGACGGTCTTGGCGATGTGTTCCAGGTCCTCGATGATCTTCCTCCGGTCGTCCTCGCCGACCATGGCGGCGATCTCGTCGATGGTCAGGGGCTCGCGGGACTCCGTCAGGAGTTGAATGATCTTCTCGCGCCGGGTCCTCCACTCACTCACCCTCGCGGGCTCCCCTGGCGAGGCGCTTCAGCCGCTTAAACCCCTCCTCTCGGCCGCGGACGATGAGCACGTCCCCGGCCCGGATCTCGGTGTGCTTGTCGGGCCCCACGATCCAGGTCTCTCCCCGTCGGATGGCCACCACGTGCATCCCCGTCTCGCTGGCGAGCTTCAGCTCGCCCAGGGTGCGGCCGTCGAGCTCGGACCCCTCCTCGACGCGCACCAGCTTGAACTTCTCCTCGGACTTCTCGATCGCCTCCTTCACGATCGGGTGGGGTTCGGCCCCCATCGCGACGGTCTCGGCGACATCGTTGGCCGCGTCGGTGATCACCTCCATGGCCTGTGCCAGCTCCATGATGGGGAGCAGCCGCTTCACGTCCTCCACGCTCCGAACCGCCAGCGCCAGCTTGGCTCGGAGGGCCAGGGAGAGCTCGTCGAGCCGGGACTCGATCCTGCTCACCTCGTCCGCCAGCTCCTCGCTCCCGGACAGGAGGACGGCGTAGGAGAGGTCCACGGAGAGCTGCGCCAGGTTCTTCATCTCGATCAGCAGGTCGACGACGGTCCGGCGCTTGAGAATATCCTCAATCCGCTTCAGGTCCTTCTCCTCCTCTTCCTTCCCTTCCCCGCTCAAGGAGACCTACCCCGGGGCCAGCAGCAGCGTGATCAGGATGCCGGCGGAGTCGGCCGCCGTCGTCACGACGGGTCCCACCACGTCGTCGGGGTCGAGCCCCAGCCTCACGCTCGCGAAGGTGGAGATGACCGCGACGAGTACCGCGAGCAGGTACGTGAGGGTCGCGGAGAGTAGGACGGTGGTCACCAGGGAGGATCGGCCGGAGAACGTGAGCGTGACCGCGAGCGTGTACGCGAGCGTGACCAGGATCAGGGCGGACCCCTGGACGGCGGTGTCGTACGCGACCCGGCGGGCGCTGACCGTGCCGAGGTGCACGTGGGTGGCGATGCTGCTGCCGACGGAGGACGCCGCGGCTCCGGTCGCGGCCATGAGCACGGGGAGCACGGCGGCCAGCCCCGGGTTGTGCTCCAGCTTGGCCTCCAGGCGGGCGAGGAAGGAGCCCACGTAGGAGCTCCAGGCGGCCAGCAGGGCCGACACCGTGAGCATGGAGGTCAGCGCGCCCACCAGTCCGCGCCTCAAAGGAGGATCACCTCCGACAGGGTGAACAGGAAGACGACCGTGAGCACGTCCGACAGCGCCGTCGTGACGGCGGGTGCCACCCGGTCCGGGTCCGCGCCCAGCCGGAGGGAGAGCCGCACCACGCCGATCGTGGCCGGGGTCACCACCGCGGCCACCGAGACCACCGTCAGGAGCGCGACCGCGACGAGGGTGCCCAGGTCGCCGCCGTAAGACCAGCGCGTCACCAGGGCGATGATCGGGGGGATGAGGAGGCTCGCGAGCAGGGCGGCCACGGTGCTCTCCACCGCCCGGTCGGAGTCCCCCAGGTGCTCGGCCGTCGTCATGCGGGAGGAGTGGGCCAGGGCGATGTTCCCTCGGAAGTCCATCAGCGCCGGTAGCATCGCCAGCAGCTCGGGGTGGCGGGCCCACTTCGACTTCAACGCTTCCAGGGAGAACCCGGTGAACGACTCCATCGCCACGAGGGCGGCCAGGGAGGAGAGGGCCGCGAGGAGGTCACGGGTGGGGTTCATCCTCGGAGCTCCTCCCGCAGCCGCTCTGCGGCCTCGTAGAAGGGCTCCACCACGCGGCCCACCGGCGGGGAGTACGAGTAGTCCCAGGACAGCAGGTCCTCCACCTTCGCTCCCAGTCGGATCGCCAGGGCGATCGCGTCCACTCGCTCTCGCACCCGCTCCCCGCCCACCGCCTGAGCGCCCACGATCCGATGGGTGTGGGCGTCGGCGACGAGCTTCACCGTGAGGTCCTCTCCCCCCGGGTAGTACCGGGCCCGGGTCGTCGAGCTGACGGTCGCCGAGACCACCTCCATCCCGACGTCCCCGGCCCGGGCCTCGGTGAGCCCGCACCCGGCCGCCTCCAGATCGAACGCGCAGACCACCG